>JAEYUL010000154.1 GCA_023432565.1 Actinomycetes bacterium
CGTACGCGCCGCCGACGAACCGCACGACGGCCTCCTACGTCCCGCCGGCGAACCCGCTCCCGGCGCCGTCCCTGACGGACCCGCTGCAGGCGCCGCCCGCGTCCGGTCCCGCCGGGCTGCGCGGCGCGTACGGGGCTCCGTCCTCGCCGTCGCGTGCTGCGCCGTGGCCGACGCCCCAGGCGTCGCGGACGACGAGCACCGCCTCGACCCCTGCCGCCCAGACGTCCGCCGCGTCGAGGCCGGCCGCGCCGCTCGCCCACACCGGGCTCGAGGACGCACCCGCGAGCGCGTCGCCGGTGTACGAGGCGATGTCCGGCCTCCTGGGCGCACCCGAGCCGCAGCCCCACGCCGACCCGCCCCGACCCGCAACCAGCGTCCCGTCCCCGCCGGAACCCACGCCGGTCCGGCGTCGCCGCGACTCGCCGTACCCCGAGCTCGCGACCCTCGCCAAGCAGCGGCGGGCGCTGGTGACGCTCGTGTGGCTGCGCGAGCGCCGCGGTCAGCGCCTGGTCGCCGTGCTCACGCCTGACGGCTCGATCGAGCTTCCCGACGGCACGCGCTTCGTCGAGCCGGGGGATGCCGCCGCGTACGCCGCGGGCACGCCCGTCGAGGTGGACGGCTGGCGCGCGTGGCGCCTGGGCGACGGCGGGCCGACGCTCGCCGAGGCCGCCGGCCGCCACGAGGAGTAGCCGCCGGGAGACGTGGCCCGCGGCCGGGTGCCGTCAGGCCCAGCCGTACCCCGCGGACCACCGGTCGAGCTCGGCGTACACCCGCGCTCGCGCGGGGGGTGCGGACAGCACCAGGTCGTGCAGCCCGCCCTCGATCCGCACCACGGTGACGCACGGGCCGAGCTGGGCGGCGCGCCGCGCGAGCAGTTCCACGTCGAGCACGATGTCGGACGAGCGCATCGCCTCGCTCCACCGCGCGGACAGCAGCGAGCGGGCGGAGGTCATCATGAGGATCGGGACGTCGATGCGCAGGCCCCGGGCGACGACCGTGTGGCCGGTCATGATCGCGGAGAGCCAGCCCGCACGGACCGGGAAGGACGGGCTGGGGCGCCAGCGCGGGTCGAACGTCCACTCGCCGCCCGAGGCCGCCGACAGCGTCCGGTCGTAGAAGCCGGGGTCGATGTTGGGCAGCGGAGCCTTGGGCTGGAACCTGGCGATCTGCGCGACCGCGGGGCTCGACAGGTGCCGCAGCAGCCCCGACCCCTGCAGCTCGAGCCACGGGCTGTTGAGCACGAGACCGGCGAGCGCGCCGGGGTTGCGGTGCGCCCACAGGCACGCGACGAGCCCGCCGGTCGAGTGCCCCATGGCGACGATGCGCGCGTGCACCCCGAGCTCGTCGCGGATCAGGTCGAGCGCCGCAGCGATGTCCTCGTCGTAGGTGTCGAGGTCGTCGACGTAGCCCGGCGTCTGGTGGGCGCGCAGGCTGCGGCCGTACTTGCGCAGGTCGAGCGCGTAGAACGCGACGCCGCGGGCGGTCCAGTGCTCCGCGAGCTCGGTCTGGAAGAAGTAGTCCGACCAGCCGTGCAGGTACAGCAGCGCACGAGCGGGCCGGACCGCCTCGTCGGACGGCGGGCGGTGTCGCACCACGGTGGCGACGACCTCGCCCTCGTCGTCGGGCGTCAGGTGCAGCGTCTGGGCCTGGTAGTCCGGTCCCAGCACGTCCTGGACCCACGTGCCGGGCGGCGACACGACGGTGGGGACGTCCTCGTCGGTCCTGGGCGCGGGCGCCTGGGGCTGCACGGCGAAGCCGGGCTCGTCCGTGTGCTCACTCAGCGCGCTCACCTCCCCGGGCCTCGGGCCGCGACCCGTGCTGGGCGGCGCGCTCGCGCCGGCCGGGCGTCGCGTGGTGCGGGCTCACGGCGTCACGACGATCTTGCCGAACTGCTCGCCCGCGGCGAGGCGGGCCACGGCGTCACGTGCGTGCGTCAGCGGGTACGTCCGGTCGACGAGCGGGCGCACCCCGGTACGCGCGAGGAACGCGAGCAGGTGACGCAGGTCGTCGCGCGATCCCATGGTGACGCCCAGCACCGCGATCTCCTGGAAGAAGACGCGCGTGAGCTCGGCCGCGGTCGGGTCGCCCGACGTGGCGCCGGCGACGACGACGGTGCCACCCGGTCGTACCGAGCGCAACGAGTGCGACCACGTGGCGCGGCCCACGGTCTCGAGCACGAGGTCCACGCGGGGCACGCGCGCGCCGGGCTCGACCGCCGCGGCCGCCCCGAGCGTCAGGGCACGCGTGCGCCGCTCGTCGGACCGGCTCGTGACGAGCACCTCGAGTCCCGCGGCGGCACCGAGCAGGATCGCCGCCGTGGCGACCCCACCTCCGGCGCCTTGCACGAGCACGCGCTGACCGGGCGTCGCGCGGCCGGTCGTGAACAGCATCCGGTACGCCGTGAGCCACGCGGTCGGCAGGCAGGCCGCCTCGACGAACGACAGCTCGGCAGGCTTGTCGACGAGGTTCCACGTCGGCACGGCGACCCGCTCGGCGAGCGTGCCGGGGTACCGCTCCGAGAGCAGCGAGCGCGGCTCGTCGGGGCCGACGCCGTGCCCCGAGGGCCCACCGACGACGCCGTGCACGACGACCTCACGACCGTCGGCGACCCCCGCGGCGTCGGTGCCGAGGATCATCGGGAGCTGGTCGGGGCGCAGCCCGACGCCGCGCAGGGACCACACGTCGTGGTGGTTCAGCGCCGCGGCGCGCACGTCGACGACGGACCAGTGCTCCCGGGCCTCGGGCGCGGGGCGGTCGCCGACCTCGAGCGCGGAGACGGGGTCGTCGGGCGAGAGATCACGTGCGTAGGCCGCCATCACACCGGCCACGCTACCCGCGGGCGGCCCGCCGGACCGGGACCGGCGGCGGCGTCCGCCGCAGGCCGCGTGGTGGCGGGGTCCGCCTGCCGGCCGTGTCGCGGCGGGGTCCGCCGCCCGCTCACAGCAGGGGCAGCATGCGCCCCAGGTCAGGCACGGAGTCACCGGTCCAGCGCGGCGAGAGCGCCTCGGCGAGCACGTCGACGTCGTACGGCGCGCGACCCGCAGCCAGCCGCGTCCAGACGCGCGCGTCGCGCACCTCGAGGTCCCAGCCGCCCCGCGCGACGACGATCGCGAGCAGCTCGTGTGCGACGAGGTCGAGCGCCTGCGGGTCCACGGGGTCGGGGCCGGCGCCCGCGCCGGGCACGCGCCGCACGGACGCCGACAGGTCGTCGGCGTGCACGACGAGCTCGATGACGCGCGAGACCGTCATGGTCGACAGCCGCACGGGACCTCGACGCGCCTGCACGACGACGTCACCCTCCCGGGACAGCTCGTCGAGCGCGGCGAAGGCCGCGGCGGCGCGATCGTCGATCCAGGCGACCGGGTCGCCCGCGACCTGCGCGGCGAGCGTGCGCGTGGTCTCGGCGATGTCGGCGGCACGCCCGGCATACGTCCCGAGGTACTCCGCGAGCGACAGCGGGACCGTCCCGGCGGGTGCGGGCGAGCACGCGGCCAGGGCGTCCATGGCGCGACCGACGTGCGCGACGAGCTCGGTCACGGTCCAGCCGTCGAGCACGGACGGGGCGTCGCCGACGGTGTCGTCGACCACCTGGACGACCCACTGCCGCAGCCGGTCCCACTGGGTGTGCAGGGCGGTGGTCGCCTCGGCGAGCGTCGTGGTCATGGGCTCATCCTGCCGTGAGAGACGGGGGTGCGTGCCCAGGTCACGGGCGGGCGCGGACCCGTTCGCCGAGGAACTCCGAGACGTGCCGGCCCACCTCGTCCTCCTCGATGAGGAAGCCGTCGTGACCGAAGTCGGAGTGCACGACGCGCACCGGACCGGCGCCGGGGACGTGCGCGGCGATCCGCTCGGACTGGGCCAGGGGGAACAGCCGGTCGGTGTCGACCGCGATCACCAGACCCCGCGCGGTGATCTGCGCCAGGGCATTGTCGACCCCGCCACGGTCACGGCCGAGGTCGTGCGTGATCATCGTGCGCGTGAGCGTGACGTAGGTGTTCGCGTCGAACCGCCGCGCGAGCTTGTCACCGTGGTGCTCGAGATAGGACTGCACCGCGAACCGGCCGCCCTCGAGCGGGTCCTCGGCGCCCTGCGGGATCCGCCCGAACCGCTCGTCGAGCTCGTAGGCGCTGCGGTAGCTCTGGTGCGCGATCTGCCGCGCGAGCCCGAGGCCGACGTGCGGGCCGGCGCCGTCGGGCGCGTCGTAGTAGTCGCCGCCTCGGAACCCGGGGTCGGCCTGGATCGCGACGAGCTGGGTGTGGAAGCTCGCGATCTGGTCGCCTGAGGTCTGCGCGGTCGTCGCGATCGCGGCGAACGCCTCGACGCGCTGCGGCTCGGTCGCCGCCCACTCGAGCACCCGCTGGCCACCCATCGACGCGCCGATCACGAGAGCCCAGGTGTCGATCCCCAGCAGGTCGGCCAGGCGGACCTCGGCCGCGACCTGGTCCCGCACCGAGAGCACCGGGAACCGGCTGCCCCACGGTCGGCCGTCGGGTGCGGGCGACGACGGACCCGTCGAACCCTGGCAGCCGCCGAGCACGTTGGGGGCCACCACGAACCAGCGCTCGGTGTCGATCGGTGCACCCGGGCCGACCATGGACTGCCACCAGCCGGGCGTCGGGTGGCCGTTGCCGGCCTCGCCCGTGACGTGCGAGTCGCCCGTGAGGGCGTGGAGCACGAGCACGGCGTTGGAGCCGTCCTCGTTGAGCTCGCCCCACGTCTCGTAGGCGAGCCGCACGGCGGGCAGGCGGCCGCCGGACTCGAGCGCGAACGGCCCGAGGTCGGCGAACTGGCGACGGCCGACCTCGTCGCCCTCGCGCCAGGCCGACGACGCGGGCACGGGCGAGCGCTGCGCGAGCGGGGTCCGGCTCGTGCGCGTGCTGGCCAGTGCCCGGGCGGGGGCGAAGGCGGGGAGCTCGTCCGACATGGTCCACCAATCTACGCAGGGAGCCCGGCAGGGTCCCGGGGACGACCGCGGTGCGGGACGCGGGGGTCCCGGTGCGGGGCCGGGTGGGACTCCGAGGACGGCGCCCCACCCGGCTCGTCGTGAGCGACGGTCAGGCGCCCTTGGCGGCCCGGAAGCCGGCCTCGAGGTCCGCCAGGATGTCGTCGATGTGCTCGATGCCCACCGCGAGCCGCACGAGGCCCGGCGTCACGCCGGACAACTCCTGCTCGGCCGGCGTGAGCTGGCTGTGCGTGGTCGACGCCGGGTGGATCACGAGCGAGCGCACGTCACCGATGTTGGCGACGTTGGAGTGCAGCTCGAGCGCCGAGACGAACGCCTGACCGGCCGCCGAGCCGCCCTCGATCTCGAACGCGAGGACGGCGCCGCCGCCGCGCGGGGCGTACTTGAGCTGGTTGGCGTGCCACGGGCTGGACTCCAGGCCCGAGTAGTGCACGCCGAGCACGTCGTCGCGGGCCTCGAGCCACCGGGCGACCTTCGTGGCGTTCTCGACGTGCCGCTCGACGCGCAGCGAGAGCGTCTCGATGCCCTGCGAGATGAGGAACGCGTTGAACGGCGAGACGGCCGATCCGAGGTCGCGCAGGAGCTGGATGCGCGCCTTGAGGATGTAGGACAGGTTCGCGCCGAACGCCGAGCCCACCCCGAGCGCCTCGGCGATCTTCAGGCCGTGGTACGACGGGTCCGGCAGGTTGAAGCCGGGGAAGCGGTCCGGGTACTGCGCGTAGTCGAACGTGCCGCCGTCGACGATCACGCCGGCGATCGCCGAGCCGTGCCCGCCGAGGTACTTGGTGGCCGAGTGCACGACGACGTCGGCGCCCCACTTCAGCGGGTTGATGAGGTAGGGCGTGGCGACCGTGTTGTCGACGATGAGCGGCGCGCCGTACTCGTGCGCGACGCCCGCGACGAGCTCGATGTCGAGCACGTCGGACTTCGGGTTCGGGATGGTCTCGGCGAAGAACGCCTTGGTGTTGGGGCGGATCGCGGCGCGCCACGCGTCGGCGTCGTGCGGGTCCGTCACGAAGGTCGTCTCGATCCCGAGCTTCGGCAGCGTGTAGTGCAGCAGGTTGTAGGTGCCGCCGTACAGCGAGGGGCTCGCGACGACGTGGTCGCCCGCCTCGGCGACGTTGAGGATCGCGAAGGTCTCGGCGGCCTGCCCGGACGCGACGAGCAGCGCACCGACGCCGCCCTCGAGGGAGGCGATCCGGTTCTCGACGACCTCCTGCGTGGGGTTGCCGATGCGCGTGTAGATCGGGCCGAGGTCCTGCAGCGCGAAGCGTGCGGCGGCGGTGGCCGCGTCGGGGAAGACGTAGGAGGTGGTCTGGTAGATCGGCAGGGCGCGCGCGCCGGTCGCCGGGTCGGGGGCCTGGCCCGCGTGGACCTGACGCGTCTCGAAGTTCCAGTTCTCGTTGCTCATCGTCGTGCTCCTGGTGGCGGGATGGGACCCGCGGGGAGCTCGGCAGCCGACGTCCGTCCCGCGGGGGAGTGGGAGGGTCGCGCACGGTTCGAGCGGGGGTCAGCCCCCGCTGGACCTTCGTCGGTGCTCGTCAGATCGACGTGAGCAGCCGGCGGGCAGGCCGAACGTGCGCGTCAGCGACACATTCGACGGCAGGTCATGCGGGGAGCCTAGGGGCCGGGTACCGGAACGTGGAACGCCCGTCTCAAATATCGGGACCATCTGTCTCGTGCGTCCGGTACGTCCCAAATGTGACTGCTGTGAAAGGTGGGACTGCTGTGACAGGTGTTCACTTCTGGGGCTGGCCCGGGTAGCGTCCGCAGAGCGCGACCCGTCGCCCGTGCTCGTGCACCCGCAGGAGCGTCCCAGCAGGGCAGGCGGCGGTTCGGGCGGCCGTCGAGCAGACGGCCGGTCAGGCAGGCAGCACCAGCAGGCGCGAAAGGGCACCACGAGTGGGCGAACGACGAGCCGGACGGCGGACGCGGGGCGCGAGCGCGCTCGCCGCGGCGACCGTCGGCATGCTGCTGCTCAGCACGCCGGGCGCGCTCGCCGACCCGGGCACCCCCTCGGATGAGGACGTGCGCCGCGCGCAGCAGGCGGTGGGCAGCGCCGAGCGCTCCGTCGCCGAGATGGAGATCCGCCTCGCAGAGCTCAGCGCGCAGGCCGACGCCGCCGAGCGCGAGGTCCAGCAGGCCGGCGAGGCCTACACGCAGGCGCTGTCCGACGCGCAGGACGCCCAGGACGCCGCCGCGCAGGCCGACGACCGCTCCGCCGAGGCGGCGGCCGAGGCCGAGAAGGCGCGACGCCAGCTCGTCGCGATCGCCCGTCAGGTCGCCCGCTCGGGCGGTTCCGCCGACCTCGTCGAGGCGCTGCTGTCCGCCGACGGCTTCGAGGACGTCGCGCGCCGCACCAGCCAGATGGACCAGTTCACGCGCAAGACCGACGAGGCGGTCCAGGCGTACGAGGCGGCGACGCTCGTCGCCGGCACGCTCGCCGACGCCGCGGCCGCAGCCGCCGCCGACGCCGAGGACGCCCAGGCACAGGCGCAGCGGCTGCTGGACTCCGCGCAGGCCACGGCGGACGCGGCCGACGCCGCGCGCGCCGCGGGCGAGGCCGAGCGCGAGACGCT
>JAEYUL010000029.1 GCA_023432565.1 Actinomycetes bacterium
GAGCCAGGACGACGAGACGAAAGAGAGCTAGCCGTGGCGGTTCCGAAGCGCAAGATGTCGCGCAGCAACACCCGTGCGCGTCGGTCGCAGTGGAAGACCACTGCCACGACGATCACGCAGTGCCCCACCTGCAAGGCCGACAAGAAGCCGCACACGGCCTGCCCGTCGTGCGGTGCCTACAACGGCCGGCAGTACGCCGAGGCGCTGCGCAGCGAGCACGACGCCCGCTGACGCGGGTGCGCGCAGTCGTGACGTCCCGGAGCTCGGCATGAGCGCCGACAAGGACGCCCCGGCCATCGAACTCCTCGAGAAGCTCGGGGTCCACCTGGACCCCGAGCTTCTCGTGCTCGCCCTCACGCACCGGTCGTTCGCGCACGAGGCCGGGGGCATCCCGACGAACGAGCGGCTGGAGTTCCTGGGCGACACCGTGCTCGGCCTCGTGGTGACGGAGTCGCTGTACCGCTCACGTCCCGACGAGTCCGAGGGTGCGCTCGCGAAGATGAGAGCGGCCACGGTGTCGCAGCGCGGGCTGGCCGCCGTGGCACGTGAGCTCGACCTCGGCCGCTACGTGCTGCTCGGCAAGGGCGAGCTCGCGACCGGAGGGCGGGACAAGGACTCGATCCTGTCCGACACGCTCGAAGCCGTCTTCGGCGCGGTCTACCTCTCGCACGGGCTCGAGACGGCGCGCGCGATCATCGAGCGGCTCGTCGGACCCACGCTCGCGAACGCCGCGCACCTGGGTGCGGGCCTCGACTGGAAGACGTCCCTGCAGGAGCTGTCGGCCGGGCTCGGCCTGGGCGCTCCGCACTACGACGTGCAGGGCGAGGGCCCGGACCACGCGCGGACCTTCACGGCGCGCGCGGTCGTCGGCGGCCAGGTGCGGGGGACGGGCGTCGGCCCCGCCAAGAAGATCGCCGAGCAGGAGGCGGCCCAGGCCGCCTACCTCGCGCTGCAGCAGCCCGAGGGCGCGTCGCCTCCGGAGGAGCAGGTGCCGGACCCGGACCTCGCCACGCCCGCGGGCTGAGCCGTGCCCGAGCTCCCCGAGGTCGAGACCGTCCGGGACGGCCTCCAGCGGCACGTCGTCGGCCGTCGCGTCACGCGCGTCGAGGTCCGGCGCGAGTACAGCGTGCGCCGCCACCCGGGCGGTCCCACCGACCTCGTGGGACGCCTGCGCGACCGCACGCTCGCGGCCGCGGTACGTCGCGGCAAGTTCCTGTGGGTGCCGCTCGGGCGCCCCGACGGCGACAGCGACGACGCCCTGCTCGTGCACCTGGGGATGAGCGGCCAGCTGCTGGTGCGATCGTCGGACCAGGTCGCTGCGCCGGACGCCGCGCAGCACCCTCACCTGCGCGTCCGCCTGCACCTGTCCGACGGCGGCGCGCTGGACTTCGTCGACCAGCGGACGTTCGGCCACCTGAGCGTGCAGGACCTGGTGCCCACGGCCGACAGCGCTCCTGGCGGTCGCGGCTCGTCCGCCCCCACCCTCCCCGAGCCCGTGGCGCACATCGCACGCGACCTGCTCGACCCGGCGCTCGACCGCCCCGCCCTGGTGCGCGCCGTACGCGCCCGGCGCACGGGCATCAAGCGCGCGCTGCTCGACCAGCGACTCGTCTCGGGAATCGGGAACATCTACGCCGACGAGGCGCTGTGGCGCGCCCGCGTGCACTTCGCACGGCCGACGGCGGCGCTGCGGCCGAGCGACGTCACGCGTGTGCTCGATGCGGCGGCTGCCGTCATGGGCGAGGCCCTCGCGCAGGGAGGGACGAGCTTCGACTCGCTGTACGTCAACGTGAACGGCGCGTCGGGGTACTTCGACCGCTCGCTTGCGGTCTACGGCCAGGAGGGGCGCCCGTGCCCGAGGTGCGGCACGCCCGTCCGTCGCGTGGAGTTCATGAACCGCAGCGCGGCCTTCTGCCCGCGGTGCCAGCCGGCGCCCCGGGCCCCGCGCACCGGCGGCCGCGCGGACGACCCGCCACGCACGCCTCGTCCCTGACGCGGCCGCGCGTCAGCCCGGTGTGCCTGTGCGCACGACGTTCGGGGGCTCGTCTCCCGCGTCGTAGGCGCGCAACGCCGCCGTGAGGAACGCGCCCGCGTTCTGCGGGCGGCCTCCCGCGGCGTGCGGGCTGACGAGGATCCGCGGCTCGCTCCACAACGGGCTCGACGGAGGCAGCGGCTCGCGCTCGAACACGTCCAGCGCCGCACCCGCGAGTCGGCTGCTGCGGACCGCGTCGAGCAGGGCGTGCTCGTCGAGCGTGCTGCCCCGCCCGACGTTGACCACGAACGCGCGCTCGGGGAGCAGCCGCAGCACGTCGGCCCCGATGACGTGCCGTGTGGCCGGCGTGCCGGGCAAGATCGCGACGAGCACGTCCGCGGTGGGCAGCACGTCGCCGAGGTCGTCGGCCGTGACGACCGGGAAACCGTCACGCTCGCCGGCGGTCCGCGCCACGCCGGTGACGCTCGCGCCGAGTGCCACGAGCAGCGGGGCCAGCCGCGTCGCGATCGAGCCGAACCCCCACACGACGACGTGCGCGCCCGTCAGCGTGCGCACGCGTGGGTCGTGCACGGGCTGGACCCCACCGAGCTCGGCAGCCCAGCGGCGCTCGTCCTGCGCACGCACGAGGTCCGGCAGGTGGCGGACGCACGCGAGCACGAGCGCGAGGGTGTGCTCGGTGACCGGGCCGTCGTGCAACCCGCGGCCCGAGGTGACCATGACCGACGGGTCGAACCCCGCCTCCTCGATCGCGTCCGTGCCCGCGGCCAGGCACGCGACCCACCGCAGGTCCCCGAGGCGGGAAGCCGCTTCCCTCAGGGCGACCCGACGACTGCCCCACACGACGAGCACCTCGGCGTCCAGACCCTCGGCGGGCAGGGGGAGAGCCGGGTCGTAGGGGAGCGACCGCCAGCCCGCAGGCAGCTCGACAGGCTCTTCGAGCGTGGTGGGCAGCAGGATCGTCCTCATGCCTGGATACGATGCCACCGTGCCGAACCTTGATGCCGCTCCGAAGCCGGGACCTGTCACGGTCATGATCGTCGACGACCACGAGGTCGTGCGCCGCGGGATCGCCGAGGTCGTCGAGCGGACCGAGGGGATGACGGTCGTCGCCGAGGCCGGCTCGGTGGCCGACGGCGTGCGCCGCGCGATGCTCGTCCACCCGCAGGTCATGCTGGTCGACCTGCAGCTCCCCGACGGGACGGGGATCGACCTCATGAAGCAGGTGCGTGAGACCCAGCCCGAGGCGCGCGCGATCGTCCTGACGTCGTTCGACGACGACGACGCGCTCGCGGCGGCGCTCGAGGCCGGTGCCGCCGCCTACCTGCTCAAGTCGGTGCGTGGTGCGGAGATCACCGACGTGATCCGCAGCGTCGCCGCCGGTCGCACGCTCCTCGACGAGCGCACCGTCACGCGTCGACGCGCGGGTCAGGACGACCCGACGGAGAACCTCACGCCGAGCGAGCTGCGCGTGCTCGACCTGATCGGCGAGGGCCTGTCCAACCGCGAGATCGCCGGACGTCTCGGGGTCGCGGAGAAGACGGTGAAGAACCACATCACGTCGCTCCTGGCCAAGATGGGGCTGCAGCGCCGCACGCAGGTCGCGGCGTGGGTCGCCTCGCGCAAGCACTCGAGCTGGCGGGCCGAGCCCGGGCACTGAGCCGGGACTGGTCCGGGGACCGGTCCCGGGCGGTCGTCGCTCGGCTCAGCCGAGCGGCGCCTGCCAGCTCAGCAGCGTGCCGCGGCCGGCCGGCGCCGCACCGATCGTGAAGGTGCCGCCGTGCTGGCGGGCCCGGGACGCCAGGTTGCCGGTGCCGGAGTGCCGGTCACGCTTCGTCGGCAGCCCCACGCCGTCGTCCTCGACCTCGATCACCACCGCGCCGAGGGGGCCCTGACCGCGCACGTCGACGCGCACCGTGACGGACTGCGCGTGCGCGTGCCGGGCGGCGTTCGCCAGACCCTCGCGCACCACCGCGACGACGTCGTCGGTGAGCGAGACACCCACGCGTTCGTCCAGGCGGTCCTCGTCGAGGCCGTCGTCGGACAGGGGCGCCCCGTCGAGCGTCACGACGAGCGAGGGGGCGAACCCGAGTCCCGTGCGGGCGAGCGAGGTCTCCCGTCGCAGGCGCTCGACGACGCCCGTCGCGGCATCCGGGTCGCGCAGGGCGTGGACGATCGTGCGGATCTCGCGCACGGAGGAGTCCACGTTGTCGAGCGCCTCCTCGACGATCGACGTGAGCTCACTGGCCTCGACCCCGCGCGCCGCGCGGCGCCGGACGGTCTCGAGCTGCATGCCGGTGGCGAACAGCTGCTGGATCGCCATGTCGTGCAGGTCGCGGGCGATGCGCTCACGCTCGTCGAGCAGCGCCGCGATGTCCTGCGCGTGCCGGGCCTCGGCGAGCACGAAGGCGAGGGCGGCCTGCGACGCGAACGACTCGGCCGTCGTCAGGTCGCTCTCCTCGAACGGCAGGCTGCCCACCCGCCGCAGCAGGATGAGGACGCCGACACCACGGCCCGAGGTCTGCAGCGGGGCGAACATCGCCGGGCCGAAGGCGCGCATCTGCTCGACCTTCACGTTGCGTGACGCGGACAGCGAGGGCGTCAGCAGCCCGTGCCCCTCGGTCATCACCGTCCAGGCGCGGCCGTGCTCGGGCATCGCCACGCCGACCAGGTCGTCGGCGTTGTGGCCGTCCGCGAGCTCGATGAACAGCCGCCCGCCGACCCCAGGGAGGGCGAGCGCGGCGGTGTCGGCTCCCGCGACCTCGCGTGCGGTCGCGGCGATGTGCGCGAGCGCCTCCTCCTCGTCGATGCCCTCGAGCAGCATCGTCGTGATCTCCTGACCGGCGCGCAGCCAGTGCTCGCGACGCGCGGACTCGGCGTAGAGCTGGGCGTTCGCGACCGCGACGCCCGTGGCGGCCGCGAGCGCGATGACGGTCTGCTCATCGGACTCGGTGAAGCCGCCGACCTTCTCCGACAGGTAGAGCTGGCCGAAAACGTGCTCGCCGACGCGCACCGAGGCGCCCAGGAACGAGCCCATCGGCGGGTGGTGGGCGGGCCACCCCTGGAACGCGGGGTGCTCGCGCAGGTCGTCGAGCCGCAAGGCGCCGACGGCAGGGATCTGGCCGAGCACGCCTCGGGCGTGCGGCGCGTGCTTCATCATGCGCGCGACCGACGTCGGCACGCCGGTGTAGACGAACGTGGTCGAGGCCCCGTTCGCGTCCAGGACGTTGATCGCCCCGTACCGCGCACCCGTGAGCTCGGCGCTGACCTGGACGAAGCGGTTGAGCACCGCGGGCAGCTCGAGCTCGCTCGCGACCGCGAGGATCGCGTCGAGCAGGTCCGTGAGCGCATCACCGGTCAGGGGGACCGGGTTGGCGTGCGAGTCGGACATGACCCCGCCGGTGAACGGGACCCCGGCGACGGGCACCAACCCGTCGTCCCCGGACCCGGTCAGGTCGTCGATCTCGTCGGCTCCGGTGCTCATGCGCGGTCCTCGTGTTCGTGCCACACGGCCTCACGGTAGTCGGCGTCACGCGCCATGAGGTCCGCGTGGGTCCCGCGCGCCGCGACGCGACCGTCGGCGAGCCGCACCACCTCGTCCACCAGCTCCAGCCCGGTGAGCCGGTGCGTGACGACCAGCACGCCGCGATCGGTCTGCTCGCGCAGCGTGCGCATCGCGGCGTCGGCGCCGTCGACGTCGAGGTGCTCGGTCGGCTCGTCGAGCAGGAGCAACGGCGCGGGCGCGACGAGGGCGCGCGCCAGCAGCAGGCGGCGCCGCTCGCCCCCGGACAGCGTCCGTCCGTCCGGCCCGAGCGTGGTCGCCAGGCCCTCGGGCAGACCGCGCAGCCACGGGCCGAGCCCGACGACGTCGAGCGCGTCCTCCGCCTCGTCCTCGGTCAGGTCGCCTCGCGCCACGCGCAGGTTCTCCAGCACGTTCGTGCCGAAGACGTGGGCGTCCTCGGCGGTGAGCGCGACCTGGCGCCCGGGTTCCACACTCGTCGCGCCGTCGAGGCGCAGCGTGCCGCCCTGCGGGGGCAGCAGGCCGGCGAGCGTGAGCAGGAGCGTGGTCTTGCCCGTGCCGCTCGGGCCCACGACCGCGACCATGCGACCGGGCCGCAGGTCGAGGTCGAGGTCGGCGACGAGCGCCGGGCCGCCGGGCCAGCCGACGACGAGCGCGCGTGCGCTCAGGTGCGGGCGGGGCTCGTGCGGCGGGGGAGCGCCGCGGTCGGGGTGCGTCTGCTCGGCCCGCGGGTGTGCCGACGCGTCGCTCGTGCCC
>JAEYUL010000082.1 GCA_023432565.1 Actinomycetes bacterium
GCGCAGTTCGTGGCCGTCACACGCCCGGAGCAGGGGTCGCGTGCGGAGGAACGCTCGACTGGGCGCCGCTCTGCGCACGCAGCGCGCGGCGCGAGCCCGGCGCGGGGGCGCCGACGTGCGGCGTCGCGGCGGTGGCGCCTCCGCGCTCCGGGGTGACCGGGTTGCTCCCGGTCACGCCCTCGTCGCCGCGGTGCAAGTCACGGCGCCGCGGCCGTGCTCCCGGATCCGTCATGACAAACCTCGATACAGCTGGTGCTTCGCGATGTACTGGACGACCCCGTCAGGGACGAGGTACCAGACCGGGTGACCGGCCCGTGACCGCGCCCGCACGTCTGTGGAGGAGATCGCCAGAGCGGGGATCTCGACGACGTGGACACGGTCCTGGGGCAGGCCCGCGACCGACAGCGCATGGCCCGGCCTGGTGACCGCCACGAACTGCGCCATCGAGAACAGCTCCTGGGCATCCTTCCACGTGAGGATCTGCGCGATCGCGTCCGCCCCGGTGATGAAGAAGATCTCGGCACCCGGCCGCTGCGTCTTGAGGTCCCGGAGCGTGTCCACGGTGAACGTCACCCCGCCGCGGTCGATGTCGACCCGGCTCACCGTGAACCGGGGGTTCGACGCGGTCGCGACCACCGTCATCAGGTAGCGGTGCTCCGCGGGTGTGACGTCCTGGTCCTGCTTGAACGACGGCACGCCCGTCGGGACGAACACGACCTCGTCGAGGCCGAACCGTGCCGCGACCTCGCTCGCCGCGACCAGGTGGCCGTGGTGGACGGGGTCGAACGTACCGCCCATCACCCCCAGTCGCGTCACCGGCCGACCGAGCACGCCGATCAGTGGCGCGTGCCGACGAGCCGGAAGGCGTACGTGAACAGGAGCATCGCGACCAGGCCTGCGAACGCCCCGATGCCGAAGACGGCCGGCGGGAACGGCAGCTCGTGCGCCTTCTCGGCGGCTTCCTCGGCGGCGACGATCAAGGCGGGGTGCACGGCGGTCCTCCGGGGTGCTGGGCTGTGTGCTGGCTGGTGCGCTCGTGTGGTGCGGGGCCGACTCGCGCCGGGCGCGAGACGAGCGGTACCGATTGTCGCACGCCTGGCCGTGGGTGCGGGGCGTGGTGCGCACGCGTGTGCACGTGGACGGACGCGGCGGGACCGTGCTCAGGCGGGCCGGCGACGCACGAGGACGAGGTCGTCGCGGTGCACGAGCTCGCGGTCGTAGCCCGCACCCAGCTCGCGCCGCAGGTCGTGCGTCGAGCGGCCGAGCAGGTTCGGGATCTCGTCGGATCCGAACGCGACGAGCCCACGGGCGACGACGCGGCCGTCGGGTGCGACGAGCTCGACGGGCTCGCCCGGCTCGAACGTGCCCTCGACGCCCGTCACGCCCGCCGGCAGGAGCGAGGTGCGGCGCTCGACGACCGCTCGCACGGCGCCCTCGTCGAGCGTCAGCCGGCCCCGCACGCGCGCGGCGTGCGCGAGCCACAGCAGACGGATCGGCTTGCGCCTGCCGGTCGGGGCGAACCACGTGCCGACGTCCTGACCCGCGAGCGCCTGCGCCGCCTGGGCCGCCGACGTCAGGACCACAGGGATGCCGGAGCCGGTCGCGATCGCGACGGACTCGAGCTTGGTCACCATGCCGCCGGTGCCGACCGCCGACCCGCGCCGCGAGACGTCCACGCCCTCGAGGTCGCTCGGACCGTCGACGCGGGCGATCCGCCGCGAGCCGGGCAACGACGGCGCCGCGGTGTACAGCGCGTCGACGTCGGTCAGCAGGACCAGCGCGTCGGCGTGCACGAGGTGCGAGACGAGCGCCGCGAGCCGGTCGTTGTCGCCGAACCGGATCTCGTCGGTCGCCACCGCGTCGTTCTCGTTGATGATCGGCACGACGCCCAGGTCGAGCAGACGCGTGAGCGCTCGGTGCGCGTTGCGGTAGTGCCCGCGCCGCACGGTGTCGTCGGCGGTGAGCAGGACCTGGCCGACCCGCAGCCCGTGGTCCGCGAACGCCTTCGTGTAGTGCGCGACCAGCAGCCCCTGCCCCACCGAGGCGGCGGCCTGCTGCGTCGCGAGGTCACGCGGCCGTGCGTGCAGGCCCAGCGGGCCGATGGCGGCCGCGATCGCGCCGGACGAGACGAGCACCACCTGGCCGCCGACCCGGCGGCGCTCGACGAGCACGTCGACGAGCGCACGCAGGCGCGCCGGGTCGAGGCGTCCGTCAGGACTCGTGAGCGACGACGACCCGACCTTCACGACGATGCGGGACGCCGAGCCGAGCTCGGAGCGCGTGAGCAAGGGAGCGGCCGTCACGTGCGCATTCTGCCTCTCCGTGCGGCCTCGTCGTCGTCACGCCCACGTCGCGGACCCGCAGGTCGGCTCGCGTGGACACCCCGACGGCTCCGTGCCGGCGGCGTGCTCAGTCCTCGTCCGGGTCCGTCCAGACGCCGTGCTGACGCTCGGTCCACAGCTCGGCGCGGGCCGCGGCCTTGGCGTCCATGCGCTCCTTGTACTCCGCACGCTTCTCGCCGCGCGTGGGCCGCGAGTGGTCGTCGAGGCGCGCGTCGGTCCCGCGGCGGCCCAGCAGCTCGGCGCCCGTCACGAGCGTCGGCTCCCAGTCGAAGACCACCGAGTTCGACTCGGGACCGATGCGGACCTCGTCGCCCGCGACGGCACCCGCGGCGTACAGCCTCTCCTCGACGCCGAGGCGCGCGAGACGGTCGGCCAGGTAGCCCACGGCCTCGTCGTTGCTGAAGTCGGTCTGCCGGACCCAGCGCTCGGGCTTCTCGCCGCGCACCTGGAACCACACCTGGCCGGCCGCCTCGCGGCGCGTGACCGTGAACCCGGCGTCGTCGACCGCTCGGGGACGCAGCACGACGCGCGTCGGCTCGGGCTCGGGTGCGTCGCGACGCGCCTGCGCGACGAGCTCGGCGAGCGCGAACGTCAGCGGCCGCAGCCCCTCGTGGCTCGCGGTCGACACCTCGAACACGCGCAGACCCCGGGCCTCGAGGTCGGGCCGGACGAGCTCGGCGAGCTCACGCGCCTCGGGCACGTCGATCTTGTTGAGGACGACGACGCGCGGACGGTCGGTCAGCGGGACGCGGCCGCCCTCGATGGACAGGTCACCGGCGTAGGCGGCGAGCTCGGCCTCGATGACGTCGAGGTCGGACAGCGGGTCGCGACCGGGCTCGAGCGTCGCGCAGTCGAGCACGTGGACGAGCACCGCGCAGCGCTCGACGTGCCGCAGGAACTCCAGGCCGAGGCCCCGACCCTCGGAGGCCCCCGGGATCAGGCCGGGCACGTCCGCCACCGTGTAGCGGGCGTCACCGGCCTGCACGACGCCGAGGTTCGGCACGAGCGTCGTGAACGGGTAGTCGGCGATCTTGGGCCTGGCCGCGGAGATCGCGGCGACGAGGCTCGACTTGCCCGCGCTGGGATAGCCGACGAGTGCGACGTCGGCGATGGTCTTGAGCTCGAGGACGACGTCCGCGCTCTCGCCCGGCTCGCCGAGCAGGGCGAACCCGGGTGCCTTGCGGCGCGGCGAGGCCAGCGCCGCGTTGCCGAGCCCGCCACGGCCGCCCGCCGCCACCACGTACTGCGCGCCGACTCCCACGAGGTCGGCGAGGACCTCGCCGTCGGGCGACTTCACCACCGTGCCATCGGGCACGCCGAGGACCAGGTCCTCGCCCGTCGAGCCGGAGCGGTGGTCGCCCATGCCCTGGGTGCCCGAGGGCGCGTGGCGGTGCGGCAGGTGGTGGAACTCCAGCAGCGTGGTGACCTGCGGGTCGACTGCCAGGATCACCGAGCCCCCGTTGCCGCCGTTGCCTCCGTCCGGACCGGCGAGCGGCTTGAACTTCTCGCGGTGGATGGACGCGCACCCGTGCCCGCCGTCACCACCGGTCGCGTGCAGCACCACGCGGTCGACGAACGTCGCCATGGTGGACCTCCTGGGGTGAGTCGGGGAGCGCGGGTGTGTCGATCATGCGCCTGCGGCGGGCCGGCGCGAGGCCCGACGACATGACGAAGGGGCGCACCGTGCGGTGCGCCCCTTGCGTGTCGCTGAACGCGTCAGCGGAAAGGCTCAGACCTCGGCGACGACGTCGATGACCTTGCGGCCACGGCGCGTGCCGAACTGGACCGCGCCGGCGGCCAGCGCGAACAGCGTGTCGTCGCCACCGCGACCCACGTTGTTGCCGGGGTGGAAGTGCGTGCCGCGCTGGCGGACGAGGATCTCGCCGGCCTTGACGACCTGGCCACCGAAGCGCTTCACGCCCAGGCGCTGGGCGTTCGAGTCGCGACCGTTGCGCGAGGAGCTCGCGCCCTTCTTGTGTGCCATGACGAACCTGCTCTCGAGTTGCTCAGACGTTGTCGCTGCAGCCGCGGCGTGCCGCGGCGCGAGATCACTTGATGCCGGTGACCTTGAGGCGGGTCAGCGCCTGGCGGTGACCCTGACGCTTGCGGTAGCCGGTCTTGTTCTTGTACTTGAGGATGTCGATCTTCGGGCCCTTCTCGTCCCGGACGACCTCCGC
>JAEYUL010000160.1 GCA_023432565.1 Actinomycetes bacterium
GGCGCGCCTCGGCCCGGCCGGTCAGCGGGGCAGCCGGCCCAGGCCGGGCCGACGCGCCGCAGGCGCCGCCGCCGGGTCGTGCTCGCCGTCGTGGCGCTGCTGCTCGTGCTCGCCCTCGCCTGGCCGATCGGGCTCGTCATGTGGGCGAACGGCAAGATCCAGCACACCGAGGCGCTCTCGGGCGCTCCGGGGACGCCGGGCACCACCTACCTCATCACGGGGTCGGACTCGCGCGCCGACGGCGGGGTCAAGAACGACGGCACCGCGGGTCAGCGCAGCGACACCATCCTCCTGCTGCACGTGCCAACCAGCGGGCCGACCGCCCTGATCTCCCTGCCGCGCGACACGTACGTCGAGATCCCCGGCAAGGGGCCGGGCAAGATCAACGCCGCGTTCGCGTACGGCGGGGCTCCCCTGCTCGTCGAGACGGTCGAGAAGCTCACCGGGCTGACGGTGGACCACTACGCCGAGATCGGCATGGCGGGCGTCAAGCAGGTCGTCGACGCCGTGGGCGGCGTCCGCCTGTGCTACGACCGCGACGTCGACGACCGGGACTCCAAGCTCACCTGGAAGGCCGGCTGCCACACCGCCGACGGCACCACGGCGCTGCAGTTCGCGCGGATGCGCAAGTCCGACCCGACGGGTGACATCGGCCGTGCCGAACGGCAGCGTCAGCTCGTCAAGGCGGTCCTGGCCAACGTGGACCCGCGCCAGCTGGCGTTCGACCCGGGCCGCCAGGTGGAGCTCGTCGACGCCGCCACGGCGACGCTCACGGTCGACGAGTCCGCGGACATCCTCGACCTGGCGCGCCTGGCGCTGGCCTTCCGCGCCGCGAACGGCGAGGGCGGGATCACGGGGACGCCGCCGATCGCGAGCATGGACTACCGGCCCGGCGGTGTGGGCTCGACCGTGCTGCTCGACCCGGACACGACGCCGACGTTCTTCCGGCAGATCCGTGACGGCGAGCTCGAGCCGGGCAAGGTCGGCGGGGTCTAGCAGGCACGGCGAACGGTACGGCCGCTCGCACCGTCGGCCGACGTGCTGCTGCACCCTCCCGGCACGCACGTGGTCCCTCGAGGCTGAGGCGGTCGGCTAGAGCTCGAGCTGGCCCAGCAGGCGCAGCTCGTCCGGCGCGAACCCGTCCCGCAGCGCGGCGACCGACACCGGCACGACCGAGCGCACGCCGTACGTCGTGACGATGGACAACGTGCGGTCCGCCAGGTAGTCGCCGTAGGAGTCCTGCGGGTTCACGCGCGCGTACATCGCGCGGGGCATGACCGTCTCGACGGCGTACGAGCGCGAGCGGAACGGTCCCAGCTGTCCGGAGTCGACGAGGAACAGGGGCCGGAAGCGCCCCGTGGTGAGCTGCACGCGTTCGATCGCGTCGGCGACGACCTCGGTGTCACCCGGCTCGAGCCCCAGCGCGACGACGAGCACGATCGGCCAGCGCCGGCCCTGGTGCGGCAGCAGCATGTGCCCGCCGCGGATGTCGACGCGCGGCTTGCCGTGCACGGTGCGCGAGCCACCGGCCTCGACGCCGAGCAGGACACGGCCCGCCTCCTTGAGGCGAGGGGCTCGCCTGCCGACGCCGACCACCAGCCGGCGCGCGAGCGGGAAGGTCAGCAGTCGCCGCGCGGCGCGCTGCAGCCGGCGTCCGGCGCTCATCGCTGCACCCCGATCAGACGCTCGACGAGCCGCATGGCGTCCCCTGCCCCGTTGGGCGGGTACGCCTCGCGCGCCCGCGCGGAGGCGGCCGCGGCCCAGGCGGGGTCGGTGACGCGGGCGAGCGCGTCGGCGGCGGACTGCGCGGTCACGTCCGCCACGGCCACGGCCCATCCCTGGGCGTCGGCGTACGCGGCGCGCGCGCCCTGGTCGTCCGTGGTCGTCGCGAGGTTCGGCACGACGACGGACGGCACACCGGCCATGAGCACCTCGTGGAAGCTGTTGTACCCCGCCGCGACGACGGCCGCGTCGAACGCGCGCAGGTAGCGCGCGAGCGGGTACACCGACAGGGGCTGGACGTGATCGCGCATCGGCCCGCCGCGCCGCTGGATCGGCGGCTTGGTCGCGTAGGTGACCCAGCCGCCCGGCAACGCCGCGGCGGCGTCGGCGAACAGGTCGAGGTCGGAGGCGATGTCGTTGATGTTGCCCGCACCCAGGCTCAGGAGCAGCGCGGGGGCGTCCGGGTCCATGCCGAGCTCGGCGCGAGCGGTCGCGCGGTCGAGGAGGTCGTCGGCGTCGAGCAGCGTGATCGGGCCGACCCGCGTGCTGTCGCCGCGCCCGACGAGCGGGCCACGGTCCGCCGCTGCGGCGACCTCCCCCGGCTCGATGACCAGGTCGAAGATCTCGCCGCGTGACAGGAACTTCGTCGTCGTCCCCTCGCGCCACATCCCGCGCCGCGACCACACGAACGCGACGTCGGGGAACGCACGGCGCGTGGTCACCATGCCCACGTACGGCATGGTCCCGTCGAACACGACGGCACGCGGCCGGTAGCGGCGCAGCACCTCGGCGAAGCGCACCGGGAACAGCTCGTTCCACTCCTCGACGCTGCAGCCGAGGTCACCGCGCGACGGGCAGTACTCCCAGGCGTGCCCGTACTGCTCGACGACGCCCACGGCCTGCGAGAGCGAGAAGAACAGCGGCTCGACGCGCTCGTCGGCGCGGTTGGCCATGGCGAGCAGGCGCGTCAGGTGCCCCATGCCGGCGCCGTTGCTGCTCACGAACATGACGCGCTCACGGCCGGCGGGGCGCTGACGGGAGCGCACGGTGCGCGGCTCGTCCGACGGCGGCCCGATGAGCGCCGCCAGGCGCGCGGCGTGCGACTCGTGGCCGTGGCTCGCGCGCACGAACTGCTGCCCGCGCAGGGACTGGGCCAGGTAGGCCTGGCGGTCCGCGGAGAACCGGGCCACGAGGTCGCGCACGCCCGACGGGGTCGTGTAGAGCGCGGCGTCCCCGAACACCGCACGGAAGTGGGGCGGCAGGATCGCGACCGCGCCCGACGCGAGCGCCTCCATGATCGTGCGGCCGTACGCCTCGACGAGGTCGCTGCGGTGGAAGTAGACGAAGAAGTCGAGCCCCGCGACGAAGTCGCGCGGGTCGCGCGCACCGAACTCCTCGACGCTCCACGCCGCCGGCACGTGGCCCACGACGTCGGCGACCGCGCCCGCCCCACCGAGCACCCGCACGCGCACCGAGCCGTCGTCGGGGTAGGCGGCGAGCAGGTCCGCGGCGCGCTCGGGCCACTTGGCGGCCGACGAGCGCGAGTGCCGGCCGATCACGGGGACGGCGCCGGGCTCCACACCGGTGCGGGGCACGGCCCACTCGTCGACGTCGAGCAGGTTGAGCCAGTCGGTCTCGGCGAGCTGGATCTGGTCGCGCACCGCCTCGAGGCCGGGCCGGACCGCGGGCCCGATCGGGTACCACGTGGGACGCACGCCGAGCCACCGCGTCACGGCCTCGTCGGTCACCGCGACGTCGTAGTGCTCGACGCGCGCCGCGTCGACGCGCACGTGGTTGGCGAGCACGATCGCGTGGTCCGCCGTGACGGGCAGGTTGGCGGGGACGGTGTCGAACACCGTCGCGTTGCGCAGGACCGCCAGCCTCGCGTGGACGGGCGTCCCGGCGACGACGAGGTCCGCGAGGCCCTCGTCCAGGCAGCGCCGCAGCCGCGGCTCGATGCCGAGCCCGCGGTTGGCCAGGCTGCTCGGCACGTGCAGGAGCGCCGTGCGGTAGCCGGCGGCCGCCTGCGCGCGCAGCTCCTCGGCCATGCTCGCCGTCGTGCCGCCGGGCAGGCGCAGGTCGGACGCCAGCAGGACGTCGTAGTGCTGGGCTGTGCTCACGACGTCCTCTCGTCAGGGTGAGGCGCCGATGCGGCGTCCCCGGTTCGGCTGCCGATTGTACGGTGGTCGGGCCTGAGCAGATTTGCCGCCCGTGGGTCCGGTTGCGGACAATCGCTGCGCACCCGCCGACCCGAGAGGACCACCCGTGACGCTGTCGACCGGCGACGAGGCCGCGCCCGCCCCCGGCCGGAACCCGTCCGAGGGTGGTGGGCCCGTCGAGCTGTCGACCACGGGCGCGACGCTCACCGGGGACCTGTACCTGCACACGCCGCCGACCAAGCACGCCGGGGGCAAGTCGACGCGGTCCAGCAGGATCATCCTCGAGTCGTACACGCGCTCCAACACGGCGAACAACCGCTCGGGCGACGTGATGGAGCTGCGCTGGCGGCACCCTGCGGCGAAGGCCTTCATCGGGTGGTGGGACTACACCGACCCGGACAACCCCGTCATGAAGGCGTGGATGGGCGCGCACGACGAGGCGAACGACGGCGGGCGCCCGCACCGCCACTTCTCGATCGAGGTCGCCAACGCGGCCGGGCTCATGAAGACGCGGCTCGCGATCCCCTACGGCGAGGACCACACGAACATCACGACGTCGAGCGCCGACTTCACGGTGCACCGCGGCACGCTGCGCGTGGCGCGCTCGCGCCTGGAGTTCGCGGTCGACCGCAACGGGGCGCCCGCGGACCGGCGCTGGACCGTCGAGATGTCGGGAGCCCCGAACAACGACCTGGTCGTGTCGGCGCACGAGGACGAGACGGGCGAGGCGCGCCGCGTGCTGCGGATCAGCCGGCACACGGGCGAGGTGCGGTTCGAGGGCGAGATCCGCGTCCAGGGTGACGCGCGCTTCGGCGCCGGGCGCGGTCCCGTGCTCAAGGACAAGGTCTCCGACCACCTGTACCGGCTCTCGGTGGTCCGCGGCAAGCTCAGGCTGGAGAAGCTCTAGTGGACGTCGACGCCAACGCCGTCATCTCGCACCTCACGCAGAAGCTCGCGCAGCAGGAGGTCGAGCTCGCGATGCTGCGCGCCGCGCTCGACGAGGCGCTCGACCGCGCCGAGACCGCCGAGGCGAGGCTGGCCCAGCAGGGACCGCACGAGTGACGGTCCCGACCCACCCGGCCGACGAGGACGTCTACCCCCGCGACTTCAGGCTGCTCGACTCCTTGTCGCAGATCGCACCGAGCTCACGCGTGGTCGAGGCGCACGCGCTGCGCACGCGGTCGCGCTCGATGCGCGCGGTGCTCGCGCACCGCGCGACGTACGGGTGCATGCGCTACGAGGACCTCGTGCGGCGTCTGCGCACGGCGCCGGGGGCGCTGCCCGACCGCCTCAACCCCAGCGGGGTCGTCGCGCTCGCGCGCGTGCTCGCTCTGCAGACGGGCGAGCCGTACGACATGGAGTCCGCGCGGCTGCTGTTCGCCCGGCTCCCGCTGGGCCGCCTCAAGCCCGCCGACCGGCTGTTCTACGCGCGCCTGCTCGAGACGCTCGGCGACGCCGAGGGCGCGCACCGGCTGCTCGCCGCGATCCCCGCGAGCACGCCGGGACGTCAGTACCTCGAGCTCGACCTGGCGAACCCCTTCACGGCCGGCCCGTACGCGGACGCGGCGGCGTGGGAGGCGGGCTGGGAACAGCTGTTCACGCGGTACGGCCTCGAGGTGCCGCGCGTCGGCCCGGGTGAGGACGACCCGCTGGACCGGCTCCTCGTCGAGGCCCCGCCGGCCGTCACCGACGGTCCGCTCGTCACGATCACGGTCACCACGTGGCACCCCGGCCCCAAGCTCCTGGGCGCGCTGCGCTCGTTGGCCGAGCAGTCGTGGCGCAACCTCGAGATCCTCGTCGTCGACGACTGCTCCGGTCCCGAGTACGAGGACGTGCTCGTGCAGGCCGAGGCGCTCGACCCCCGGATCCGGGTGCTGCGCCAGCCGGTCAACGGTGGCACGTACCTCGCGCGCAACGCCGCCCTGGCCGTCGCGCAGGGTGAGCTCGTCACCGGCAACGACGACGACGACTGGTCCCACCCGCGGCGCATCGAGCACCAGGTCCGGGCGTTCCTCGACGACCCGACGGTCACGGCCACGCGCGTGATGGCGTACATGGTCACCGCGGACCTCGAGATCGACCGGATCGGCCAGCCGGTCTCCGGTCGGCACGCGGCCACATACATGGCACGCCGCGAGACGCTGCGGCGGTGCGGCGGGTTCGTGCACGCGCGCAAGGGTGCGGACACCGAGCTCATGCGCCGCGTCGAGGCGTTCACCGGTCAGCCCGTGCGGGACATCAACGTCCCGCTCGCGCTCTACCGGCTCGACCTCGCCTCGCTGTCGCGCGGTGAGTTCGGCCCCGGGTGGCACCACCCGGCCCGTGCCGCGTTCTGGGCCTCTGCAGGGCGGGCGCACGAGGTCATGGTCCGCGACGGCCTCGACCCGGCGGAGGCGGGCCGGTCGGTCGTCGTCCCGCGCCGGTACGAGCCCGTCAAGGTCCGGCCGGACCGGTACGACGTCGCCCTCGCCGCGGACTGGCGCACCAGCGACTCGGCACGCCACCCCGTGCTCGACGAGGTCGAGGCCCTGCTGGCGGCCGGTCTGCGGGTCGGGCTCGTCCACCTGCCCGACAACCGCTACCCGGTGCGACGCAGGCTCGAGATGCACGCGTCGGTGCAGGACATGATCAACGCCCGCACGGTCGACCGCCTGCTGCTCGACGAGGACGACGTGGAGGTCGGCACCCTCGTCGTGGCCGAGGCGGGCCTGCTCGAGCTGCCCCCGGCCGAGACCTCCCTGATGGACGTCCACCGCGTGCTCGTGCTCGCCGACCAAGAGCCCACGGACCCGGCGCACGACGTCGCCGCGTACTCGGTGCGCGACTGCACCCGCAACGCCGAGCGCATCTTCGGTCGCACACCGGTGTGGGTGCCCCGCGACGCGCTCGTCCGTGAGTCGCTCCTCGCGGAAGCCTGGCCGGGCCTCGAGCTCGCGGGGCACGACGTCCCGATGCTCGCCGACCCCGCGCGGTTCGCGGTCGCGCGCACGCTGCCGCGGTCGTCCACGCCCGTCGTCGGTCAGCGCGCGGACGACCGCCGCGACTGGCCCCCGGAGCGCGACGAGGTACTGCGCCTCTACCCCGCCGACGGTTCGCTCGACGTCCGCCTCATCGGCTCCCCGAAGCGCGTGCGCGCGATGCTGGGCCGACGGTCCGTCCCACCCGGGTGGCTCGTCTACGTGCGCGACGAGCTCACGGCGCGCGAGTACCTCGGCCAGCTCGAGTTCTTCGTCGACCAGTCGGGCCCGCTGACCCGGATGCGCACCACGCACGCCGCAGCGCTCGCCTCCGGCGCCGTGCTCGTCGTGCCCGAGGTCTACCGACCCGTGTACGGCGATGCCGCGGTGTACGCGAACGCGCTCGAGGTCACGGACCTGGTGCGACGCCTGCACGCCGACCCGCAGGCGTGGCTCGAGCAGTCCCGCCGAGGTCAGGCCCTGGCGGCCGAGCGGTTCACCGTGGAGTCGTTCCTGCGTGCGCTGCGCCCGCTGCTCGACACGAGCGTGGTGGCCGGGACCGGCGCTCAGCCGTCCTGACGGGTCGCTGCGCGCAGCTCGGCGACCTCGTGCCGGAGCTCGGCGCGCTCGTCGGCGGACCGCAACCTCTCCGACTCGAGGGCCGCGACCACCCGACGCTCGATCGCCTCCAGGCGCAGCACGAGGTTGTTGCCCTGCCGCTCCTCACCGTCGCCGTCGAGACTCGCGTCGTCGAGGAACGCGCCCAGGCGCCCCGCGATCGCGTTCTGCCGCTCGGCGGACAGCCGCAGCATGTGCTGCGAGTCACGCGTGCGCAGCCACACGTCGAGGGCGACGACCGCGACGAGCGTGACCAGCAGCGCGACCAGGGCTGATGCCACCTTCTGCTGCCCGGCGAGGGCGAGCACCGCGGCCACGACACCCAGCACCCCGGCCACCGCGATGGGAAGCAGTGCCTTGACTCGTGCGCGCACCGTAGGGTCCTCTCGTCCGTGGAAGTGCGGCCGCGAGCCGGCCGCCGCGTCGAGGCTACCTGCCCGTGAGGCACCCACTCGCGCCCCGTAGAATGCCGCGGTCACCCGACCGAGGAGTTGCATGGCCGCCACGTCGACCGCTCACGTCGCACCGCTGACCCCGTCGGAGGCGACACCGAGCAAGCACCGCCCGACCGCGTTCCGGCCCGACATCGAAGGTCTGCGCGCCGTCGCGATCGGGCTCGTGCTCGTCTACCACGCGGGCGTGGACTGGCTCCCCGGAGGCTTCGTCGGCGTCGACGTGTTCTTCGTGATCTCCGGGTTCCTCATCACGTCGCTGCTGGTACGCGAGATCGAGCGCACCGGGAAGGTCGCGCTCGCCCAGTTCTACGCGCGGCGCGCCCGGCGCCTGCTGCCCGCAGCCGCGATCGTGCTCGCGGCCGCCGCCGTGCTGACGTGGTGGCTGCTCCCGATGACCCAGCGGCGCGTGTTCGGCCTGGACATCGTCTCGGCCGCGTTCTACGTGGTGAACTGGCGCCTGGCCGACCGTTCGGTGGACTACCTCGCCGAGGACGTGGCCGCCTCGCCCGTGCAGCACTTCTGGTCGCTCGCGGTCGAGGAGCAGTTCTACATCGTCTGGCCGCTGCTGATCATCGTCGCGCTGCTCGTGGCCCGTCGCTTCCGGCTCCCGCTGCGCCCGACGCTCGGCGTCGCGCTCGCGCTCGTCGTCGTGCCGACGCTCGCGTGGTCCGTCCACCAGACCGCCCTGTCCCCCACGACCGCGTTCTTCGTCACCACCACGCGCCTGTGGGAGCTCGGCATCGGTGCGGCCGTCGCGGTCGCCTCGGTGTGGTGGACGAGGCTGCCCCGTGCCGTCGCCGCCGCGCTCGGTGTGCTCGGCGCCCTCGGCCTGGCCTACTCCGGCTTCATGATCGACGCCGGCGACCCGTGGCCCGGGGCGCTCGCGCTCGTGCCCGTGCTGTCCACCGCGGCCCTGATCGTGGCGGGCGTCAGAGCCGCGGACACAGGCGTGAGCCGCGTGCTGTCCTGGCGCCCGTTCGTCTGGATCGGCGGGCTCTCGTACTCGCTCTACCTGTGGCACTGGCTGTTCGTCGTCGGTGGCACCGCCCACTTCGGTGAGCTCGGCGCCAAGCGGGGCCTCGTGCTCGTCGCGCTGTCCTTCATCCCCGCGTGGCTGTCGTACCGGTTCGTCGAGAACCCCGTGCGCTTCTCCCCTCGACTGGCGCGGTCCAACGGCCTGTCGCTGTCCATGGGCGCGAACCTGTCGCTCGCCGCGGCGATCGCCGGTCTCGTCCTGTGCCTGCCGCTCGTCACCGCACCGTCCACCCCGGTCACAGCCGGTTCGGACCGGCCCCTCGGTGCGGCGGCGATCACCGCGGACCCCCTGGGCGCCGACGAGCTGTGGAAGGTGGACACCGCAGCGTCGATCACCCCGGCACCGGACCAGGCCACAGCCGACGTGCCCGCCGCCTACGGCGACGGGTGCCAGGTCTCGCAGGACTCCAGCGAACCGGTCGAGTGCGTGTTCGGCGACGAGTCGAGCGACGTGACGGTGGCGCTCGTGGGTGACTCCAAGGCGCTGCAGTGGATCACGGCGATCGACGCGATCGGCAAGGAGCGCGGCTGGCGCGTCATCACGCACACGAAGTCGACGTGCGCGTTCACCGAGGCGGACGTCTTGCGGAACGGCAAGCCGTACGAGACGTGCAACGAGTGGAACGACGCGGTCACCGCGCTCCTGCTCGAGCAGAAGCCGGCGCTGGTCATCACCTCCCAGAACGCCTCGACGGCTGCGCCTGCCGGATCCGGCAGCAGCGAGGGCACGTCCGAGGTGATGCAGGCCGGGCTCGAGGAGCGCTGGACCCAGCTCCAGGACGCGGGGATCACCGTCGCCACGCTGACGAACAACGCGGCACCCGGCGACGAGGTCTACGAGTGCGTCGCGCAGCACCCGGACCAGCTCTCCACCTGCGCGTTCGAGCCGAAGTACGGCACTGCGGCCGTGCAGCGCGCTGCGGCGGCGGCCACCGGTGTGCCGGTGCTCGACCTGTCCGAGATGATCTGCCCGGGCGGGATGTGCCCCGCGGTCATCGGTGACGTGCTTGTCTACCGTCAGGGCTCGCATCTCACGCAGACCTACGTCTCGACGTTGGTCGAGCCCCTGCACGTCCAGCTCGTCAGCGCGCTGGCGGGGACCGACGCCGCACCACTGATGGAGGACTGAGTGGCTGTCTCGAGCTCGAAGGTCGCGCCGGACGTGGACCGCGCGCCCTTGGTGCCGCTGCGGCCGCCGTCGACGCGCCTCCTGCACGACTACGCCGACGTGGTCTCCCGACGCTCCGCGTCCGCGCTCGAGAACACCGCGCTGCGCTCGCGCTCGTACAGTGCGCGCGAGCTGCTCGCGTACCTCGCGACGAGCGGCACCGCGCGCCTCGAGGACCTGGTGTCACGGCCCGCCCTGGCCACGGACCCTCGCTGGTTGGCGTCTCTCGGGCGCGTCGTCGCACTGCAGGGCCTGACGCCCGACGACGCGGCCGTCGGCATCGAGATGCTGCGCGAGGCCGTCCCCGGGCTGCCCGAGCCGGAAGCCCGCCCGTACCGCAAGCTGCTCGCCGAGCTGCTGTTCGCCCGCGAGGACTACGTCGGCGCGCACGAGGTGATCCAGCACAGCAAGTTCCTCAAGGAGACGGGCTACAACTACCTGCGGCTGGACCTCGCCAACCCGCAGACGGCCAGCCCGTTCGCCGACGAGCAGGACTGGGCGCACAGGTTCCGCCGCCGGTTCGAGCGGGCGGACCTGATCAAGCCCGTGCTGCGCACCGATGTCACCGGCTTCGAGCGCCTCGGCGCCCCGGACGACCTGCCGAGCGTGGACGGCCCCCTCATCAGCGTGGTCATGACGACCTTCCGGCCCGAGCGCCGCTACGTCCTGCACGCCGCGGCGTCCGTCCTGCGCCAGACGTGGGCCAACCTGGAGCTCATCGTCGTCGACGACGCCTCGCCCGCGGAGTACGGCGAGGTGCTCGACGAGCTCGCCGCGCTCGACCCTCGCGTCCGCGTCCTGCGCATGGAGACCAACGGCGGGACCTACCTGGCGCGCAACGCCGCGCTCGAGGTGGCACGCGGGGTCTTCGTCGCCAATCAGGACGACGACGACTGGTCGCACCCCGAGCGCCTCGAGCGCCAGGCCCAGCCGCTCCTCGACGACCCGTCGATCCCGTCGAGCATCGGCTGGTGCATGCGCACCGACGAGCGCCTCGTGGTGCAGCGCCCGGGGTATGTACACGTGTTCTCGAACGTCTCGTCGCTCATGTTCCGGCGCGACCTCGCGATGTCGGTCGGCGGCTTCATCCCCACCCGACGCGCGTCCGACACCGAGCTCATGCTGCGGCTCGACCGGTACACCGGGCAGCCGCACGCCGAGATCCGGCTGCCGCTGTCGGTGATGCGTGTGCGCGCGGGCTCGTTGTCGAGCCCCGACTTCGCGCCGGGCTGGAACCACCCGGCGCGGGTCGCGTACAAGGACGCGTACCGCTTCTGGCACGCCAGCACCCAGCCCCAGGACCTCGCGATCGGCCCGACGCCCACGGCGGCGCGGGCTCCCGTCCCGGTGCCGACACGGTTCGAGGTCTCCGCCGGCGCGCCGCGCCGGTTCGACGTCGTGCTGGCGGGCGACTGGCGCTTCCTCGGCGGCCCCCAGCGCTCGATGCTCGAGGAGGTCGCGGCGCTGCGTGCGGCGGGACGGACGGTCGGCGTCCTGCACCTCGATGCGCTGCGGTTCATGAGTGCCGACGACCGGCTCCTGTGCGAACCGATCCGCCAGCTGATCCACGACGGTGAGGTCACGCGCGTCCTCCTGGACGACCAGGACGTCGTCGGCCTGCTCGCCGTGCGCTACCCCCCGCTCCTGCAGTTCCCTCCCGCCCACCCGTCCCGCCTCCAGGTCGAGCGGTTGGTCATCGTCGCCAACCAGGCCCCGAGCGAGCGCGACGGCAGCGACCTGCGTTACGACGTGCAGGACGTGTCCGCGCACGCCGAGGCCGTGTTCGGCCGCCGCGCCCTGTGGGTCCCGCAGGGCCCGACCGTGCGTGCCGCGATCGCGGACGACGTGACGCCCGGTGAGCTCACGGACTACGACTTCCCCGGCATCATCGACGTCGACGAGTGGCGGTGCGAGCGCACCTCGTTCCGCTCGGACCGTCCGGTGATCGGGCGCCACTCGCGCGACAACGCGATGAAGTGGCCGGCCGACCGCGAGACGCTGGTCCAGGCCTACCCGGTCGACGGCTCGGTCGAGGTCCGCGCGATGGGCGGGCGCAAGGCGCCGAGCGAGGTGCTCGGCGCACCGGCCCCGCCCACCTGGCTCGTGTTCGACGCCGACGAGATGCCGGTGCGCACGTTCCTCAACTCGCTCGACTTCTTCGTGTACCACCAGCACCCGGAGGCGTACGACGCGTTCGGCCGCGCGGTGCTCGAGGCGCTCGCGACGGGTCTCGTCGCGATCCTGCCGCGGGAGATGGAGGCGACGTTCGGCGACGCCGCCCTGTATGCGACGCCGGCGCAGACACGCGCGATCATCGAGCGCTACTACGCCGACCCGAAGCTGTACCGCGCCCAGTCCGAGCGGGCGGTCCGGCGTGTCGAGGAGCGGTTCAGCCGTGCGACCTACGCCCAGCAGGTCGACGCGATCCTCGCCACCTGAGGCCGCGAGCGTCGGCACGGCGGCAGTCCGCGCCGCCCCGCGTTTCTGCCGAGCAGCCGACGCGTCCCGACGTCAGCGACGCCGGCGCAGCACGGCGAGTCGCGAGACCCCGACGTCGACCTGCTCGAGGTCGAACTCACGGCACCACTCGTCGACGATCTCGAGCTCGTCGGGCCGGTTCGCGTCGTCGAGCAGGACGACCGCGTCCGGAGCCAGGCGGGAGAAGAAGTACGCCAGTGCGTGGACGCGGTTCTTCTCACCGGGGCGGCCCGGAGGCCCGTCGACGAGGAGCAGGTCGATGCCTGACAGGTCGTCGAGGATCTCGGTGTCGTACCAGGAGCCGCCGTGGGGCCGCTCCGTGAGCGGCGCAAGACGGACCTCCACGACGTCGTCGAGGCCGTGCCTCGTCACGGACTGTGCCGTGACGTCCGCGAAGTGCGCGTCGTGGTCGATGCTGACGACCCGGCCCTGCGACCGCTGCAGCTGGTAGCCGAGCCAGACGGTCGAGGTGCCGCCACCCAGCTCGACGACGAGCCGCGGCGAGCGCGCCCGCACGAGGTCGAGAAGGTGCCCGATCGAGCGGGCGTCCATGGCCCATCGGCCGCTCGGGGGCAGCAGCGCCCTGCGCTCGACGCCGGGCACGATCTGGAGCAGAGCCTCGACCTGCCGTGTCTCGTCGCGAGCGACGGCGGTCAGTGCGTCGACCGTGCGCCTGGCCTCGTTCGAGACGTGCTCGCGCTGGCCGGCGAACGTGGCAGTGAGCTCGCGGTGCCGCTCGGCCGCGCGCAGGCGCTCTGCCTCGAAGGACCCGACGAGGCGCCGTTCCATCTGCTCGACCTGGCCGTCGGGTCCCAGCACGCGCTGCACCGGCTCGCTCACCGCGTCGACGACAGACGCCCTGAGCTCCGACATCTGCTGGGCGATCGCGACGACCTGTCGCTCGAGGTCCGTCGTCGCCTTCTGCGACGTGTCAGCGGCCGGCCCGCGACCCCGGGCGATCGCCCCCACCTGGCGGGAGAGCTCACGGTCGCGCTCGGCCGCCCGGCGGAACAGCACGGTCGACTCGCCCGCGCGCCGGCGCAGGTCGAGGAGCAGCACGACGCCGGCACCCGCGAGCACGACGAGAGCCGCGTCGACGACCCGGCTCCATCCGGCCAAGGCACCGAGGAGTCCCGCCACCACGACGAGCCCGACGCCCGCCACCATCACCAGCAGTCGTCGTTGCACGGCGGCAACCCTACCGGTCGGCCGACGCCGCGAGCACGAGTGGAGCGAGGCTGGAGTCCACGAGCGTCGCGGCGGACGCCGCGTACGTCGCCGTGAGGTGGTGCGCGTCGCGCCACACGAGGACGTTGCCGATGACGGGGGCGCACCGGTCCGCCGGGCACACGACGTCGGTCAGGTCGACGAGCTCGGCACCGGACACCCGGGCGACCGCCGCCCGTTGCCAGGCCTGGCCCGACCGGGCGACGGCGACGTCGCGCGGCACGGCGCACTCCGACAGACGCTGCGGGTGCTCGCGCACGCAGTCGCGGATGTGGATGCCGAGCCACGGGGTGTCGGCGATCGGGAGCACCCGGACCCCCTTGCGGGCGACCTCGTCCCACACCCGCACCATCCCGTCGACGATCGCGCCGCCGGCCGGGGACGACGGCTCGGCCGCCAGGACGTAGCCGCCCATCGAGACCGGGATCAGCACGGTCGGCGGATCGGCCTGCAGCGCGCTGGCGACGTTGCGGGTCCAGCTCGCGCAGGACGTGTACGGCTCACCCTTCGTCGGGTGCTGGACGGTCACGTCGGCGAACAGGCACGTCGACTTGGTGTAGGTCCGCAGCTGCCAGCCTCGTCGCTCGACCATGGCCCTGAGCGCGGGCTGCCACTGCGCGGCGTGCGAGTCCCCGACGAGCGCGATGACGATGCCCGCGTCGGCGCTGCCGTAGGTGCACGACAGCGGTTCGTCGTCCGTCTGGTTCTGGTGGCAGCCCGCGACGTACGGGTCCGCCGCGTCACGCGTCGCGCTCGACAGCGGCGGCGTGAGCCACGGCACCTGGTCCACGACCTGGCCCGCGGGCGAGCCGGCGGGGTCGAGGCCGAGGGCACCGGCACCGAACCCGTCCGAGGCGCCCGCCACGACCCCGGCGGCGACGAGCCGTGCGCCCAGCACGTCTGCGAGGGTGCTGGCGTAGGTCGCCGTGAGCCGCCCGTCGGGGCGGTACCGCAGCACGCCGTCGGCGACGGCGGGGCACCATCCGTCGGAGCACACCTGGTCCGTGAGGTCGACGACGGGCACGAGCTCACGCTGAGCGGCGACGACCAGGGCGTCCTGCGACGACGGCAGTGCGAAGCCGCACTCGCCGGGGTCGTCCGGGGCACGCCCGACGCACGCCGCGAGGTCCTGCGGTGCGGACGGGAGAGCACGCACGGCCACGACGTCCTTGCCGGCCTTGTGCAGCGCGCGGATCGTGCGCCCGAGCTCGTGCTCGAGGGTCGCCCGGTCGGGCCGGTCGCACCCCGCACCGGTGCACGCCGTCGTCCCGGTGGAGCCGACGAGCAGCACGTGGCTCACGTCGGGGTCGTGCGTGAGCCGCGTGAGCCGCGCGTCGTACGGCCGCCCGCAGTCGACCCTGCTGCCGCCGTCGGTGCTCACCGCGGCGTCGACGAGCGGGCAGCCGTCGCGCAGGTCCGTCGTCAGGCGCCAGCCGCTGCGCTGCGCCGTCTCGGACACGGCGGGCAGGAGCTCCTCGGCTGCGCCGTCCCCGACGATCGCCACCGACGGCTGCGCATCGTCCTGCCCGACGGCGCACGCGACGGGTGTCGCCGCCCGCGCGGCAGTCAGACACCGACGACCGTCGACCTGGGCGACATCCTTCGCGGCATCCTCAGGGCGCGGAGTCAGCGCAGGCACCGGAGACTGTCGCGCTGCGAGCACGAGCCACACGGCCGCGATCGCCAGGACGGCGACGACGGCGATCAGCGCAGCCCTGGCGACGCGCGCGCGGACCGTCGATCGGCTCACGTCCTGCATCGCCTCGTCCGTCCCTCAGTCGTGGTGTCGCACGCGAGCCTTCGCGCCGTCCAGAGTCCCGTAGAGCCTAAGGCGTCTGCGGGCGCGCCAGGTCCCGGACAGCCCTCAGGTAGCATTCGTCGACGGTGCCGTACCTTCGCGCGCGGCCTCACAGACTCTCGCTCCGATGGGAAGACTCCTCACCATGCCTGCAGACCTCGTCATCGTCGGACTGGGCTACGTCGGACTCCCGCTCGCACAGGAGGCGAGCCGCGCGGGTCTCTCGGTGGTCGGGTTCGACGTGAACCAGGCCGTGGTGGACGGGCTGAACTCCGGCGTGTCGCACGTGGACGACCTGTCCGACGCCGACGTCGCGGCGATGCGCGCGGCGGGCTTCCGCGCCACGACCGACGAGACCGAGCTCGCGGGTGCGCAGACGATCGTGATCTGCGTGCCGACGCCGCTGTCCGAGGACGGCGGGCCGGACCTCGGGCCGGTGCGCTCGGCGACGGCCACGGTGGCCCGCAACCTGCAGCCGGGCACGCTCGTGGTGCTCGAGTCGACGACGTACCCCGGCACGACGGACGAGCTCGTCAAGCCCGCGCTCGAGGCCGGCGGTCTCGAGGTCGGCAAGGACGTCCACCTGGCGTTCTCCCCCGAGCGCGTCGACCCGGGCAACCCGGAGTTCGGCATCAAGAACACGCCGAAGGTCGTCGGCGGCTGCACGCCGCTGTGCACGGAGCGCGCCGTGACGTTCTACTCGCGGTTCATCGACACCGTGGTGCCGGCGTCCGGGACGCGCGAGGCGGAGACCGCCAAGCTGCTCGAGAACACGTTCCGGCACATCAACATCGCGCTGGTCAACGAGATGGCGCGGTTCTGCCACGAGCTCGGCATCGACCTGTGGGACGTGATCCGGCTCGCCAAGACCAAGCCGTTCGGCTTCCAGGCGTTCTACCCCGGCCCGGGCGTCGGGGGGCACTGCATCCCGATCGACCCGAACTACCTGAGCTACAACGTGCGCAGCCGCCTGGGCTACCCCTTCCGCTTCGTCGAGCTCGCGCAGGAGATCAACGCGACCATGCCGCGCTACGTCGCGAGCCGGGCGCAGAACATCCTCAACGACGACGGCCTGGCCACCAAGGGCGCGCGCATCCTGCTGCTCGGCGTGACGTACAAGCCGAACATCGCCGACCAGCGCGAGTCGCCCGCGGTCGACCTCGCCAAGTCGCTGGCCGAGCTCGGCGCCGACGTGCGGTTCCACGACCCGTACGTGACGCGGTGGGGGGTCAACGGCACGACGATGTCGCGCGAGGAGGACCTGGAGGCGGCGCTCGCCGAGGCCGATCTCGTCGTGCTCGTGCAGAACCACAAGGTGTACGACGTCGACGCGCTCGTCGCGGGTGCGAAGCGGTTCTTCGACACCCGTGGTGTGGTGAGCCCCGAGAAGGCCCATCGTCTGTGACCGGACGCCGGTGGCCCGCCGTCGAGGTCGACCCTCCGTGGTCAGCCGCGCAGGTGGCGGAGCTCGCCCAGCAGCACGGCCTCGAGCGCGTGGACACGCCACCGGGCCTCCTGCGCTACCTGCGCCAGCTCTGGGAGCGACGCGCGTTCGTGGTGGAGCTGGCGACCGCGCGCGCCTACGAGCGCAACCAGAACAACGTGCTCGGCCAGCTGTGGGCGGCGCTCAACCCGCTGCTGCTCGCAGGCTCGTACTTCCTCATCTTCGGCCTGCTGCTCGACACGTCGCGCGGGGTCGACAACTACCCCGCGTTCCTGTCGGTGGGCATCTTCATCTTCTCGTTCATCGCCGCGAGCGCGACGATCGGCGCGAAGTCCATCACCAGCAACCTGTCGCTGGTGCGCAGCGTGCGCTTCCCGCGCGCCGCGCTGCCGGTGTCGGTGGTCCTGGCCGAGTTCCTCCTGCTGCTGCCCGCGGTCGGCGTGCTGCTCGTGCTGCTGCCGATCGTCGGCGAGCCGCCGCGCTGGGAGTGGCTGCTCGTGCCCGGGGCGATGGTGCTGCTGTTCGGCTTCTGCGCCGGACTGGCGATGATCTGCGCCCGCGTGGTGCTCGACGTGCGCGACGCGCTCAACATCATCCCCGTCGCGGTGCGCCTGCTGCGCTACGTCTCGGGTGTGTTCTTCTCGATCGCCGCGTACGCGGGCCACGGCGTCCTGAGCCAGGTCATGCAGTACCAGCCCGTGGCGCTGTTCCTGCAGCTCGTGCGCTCGTGCCTGCTCGCGGAGGTGCCGCAGGACCCGCTGCTGTGGCTGTGGGGCGGCATCTGGGCCGTCGGGTTCCTCGTCGTCGGCATCGTCGTCTTCTGGCGTGCGGAGGGCCGCTATGGCCGCGACTGAGGTGACGTCGACGGGCGTGCCCGTCCCGCCGGGACGCGTCCCGTCGATCGTCGTGCGTGACCTGCGGGTGACCTACAAGGCCTACGGCGGCAAGCGCAACGCGCTCGGCGAGGAGGCCGAGGGCCGGCTGGGGCGCGCGCTGGACCGCGTGACGCGCCACGTGGGCACGATCACCGAGGTGCCCGCTGTGCGAGGGGTCAGCTTCGTGGCGTACGAGGGCGAGTCGATCGGCGTGATCGGTCGCAACGGCTCGGGCAAGAGCACCCTGCTGCGCGCGATCGCCGGCCTGATCCCGACCGCCGGCGGCGAGGTGTGGGCCCGCGGCGACATCGCGCTCATGGGCGTCAACGCGGCCCTGTCGAGCGCGCTGTCGGGTGAGCGCAACATCATGCTCGGCGGCCTGGCCAAGGGCCTGAGCCGCAAGGAGGTCAACGAGCTGCACGACTGGATCGTCGACTTCGCGGGCATCGGCGACTTCGTGCACCTGCCCATGCGCACCTACTCCTCGGGCATGGCCGCGCGCCTGCGGTTCGCGATCTCGGCGTCCACCGCGCCCGACATCCTCATCATCGACGAGGCGCTCTCGACGGGTGACGTCGAGTTCCGGGCCAAGAGCGCGGCCCGCGTCGAGGAGATCCGCGAGCAGGCCGGGACGGTCTTCCTCGTGAGCCACTCGACGACGACCGTCCGCAAGATGTGCGACCGCGCGATCTGGATCGACCGCGGGCTGCTGCGCATGGACGGGCCGACCGACGAGGTCTGCGACCACTACGAGCGGGTGATGCGTGCCATCCGCCGCAAGAAGCGGCTGCGGGGGTGAGCGCGGTGCGAGTCCTCGTGGTGACGATCGTGCACGACCCGCGCGACTCCCGGATCTTCGCCCGGCAGATCGCGGCGATGCTCGACGCAGGCTGGCACGTCACGTACGCCGCGCCGTTCTCCGCGACCGGTGCTCCCGTGCCGCAG
>JAEYUL010000199.1 GCA_023432565.1 Actinomycetes bacterium
GCGTCACCCTGGCCGACGGCTCGGCACCGCCGACGCCGCCGCGCTGGCTGTGAGGGGCCCGATCCTCGGCGTCGACCGCGAGGATGGACCGGTGAGCGACCGGAACGCCCTCGACCTGGCCCTCGACCTGGCCCACCACACCGGCTTCCTGGTGCGCCGGACGCAACAGGCACACCTGGCCGTGTGGGCGCAGGAGGTGGGGTCGGGGCTGACGAACGTGCAGTTCGGGGTCCTCAACGTGCTGTCCCGGCTCGGCGAGGCCAGCCAGCGCGAGCTGTGCGACGCGCTCGACCTGGACAGGTCGACGATCGCCGGGCTCGGCGCGCGGCTCGAGGCGCGTGGCCTGGTGGAACGTGCCCGTGCAGCCGCCGACCGCCGTCGCAACGTCGTCCGACTCACCGACGCCGGCCGCGCGGCGCTGAGCGAGGCGATGGCGGACGCCGCGCGCGTCGACGCCGTCCTGACGGCGCCGCTCACACCCGACGAGCGGGCCGAGCTCCAGCGCCTGCTGACGCTGGTGCTGGCCGCGCGCCCGCCCCTCGAGGGTCCGGACGCGCGGCCAGGTTCGGTGGCGTGATCACGACGCCGGGCTGACCTCCGCGCGCTTGGCGCGCTGGATCTGCTCGTACACGTGGGTGCGCAGCTCCGTGAAGCGCGGCAGGGCGCGCGTCGTGAGCTGGTCGCGCTCGGCCGGCAGGTCGATCGCGAGGTCCTCCTGGACGAAGGTCGGCGAGCTCGACAGGACCAGCACGCGCTCGCCCAGGTACACGGACTCGTCGATGTCGTGGGTCACGAAGAGCACGGTGACGCCGAGGTCCTGCCAGACCCGCCGGACGAGGTCCTCCAGGTCGGCCCGGGTCTGGGCGTCGACGGCAGCGAACGGCTCGTCCATCACGAGGATCTCCGGCTGGTACGCCACCGCCCGCGCGATGGCGACGCGCTGCTGCATGCCGCCCGACAGCTGCCAGGGGTAGGTGTCGAGCGCATGGCCGAGACCGACCTCCTCGAGCGCGCTCTCCACCACCGTGAGCCGCTCGCCCTTCGGCACGCCGCGGGCCTTGAGGGGCAGCGCGACGTTGTCGCGGACCGTGAGCCACGGGTAGAGGCTGCGCCCGTACTCCTGGAACACCAGCGCCATCTTCTTGGGGGGAGCGGTGACCGCGACCCCGTCGAGCGTGACCGAGCCCGCGGTGGGTGCCAGCAGCCCGGACAGGCACTTGAGCAGGGTCGTCTTGCCGCACCCGGACGGCCCGACGATGCAGACGAGCTCGCCGGGGCGCACGTCGAAGGTGATCGAGCCGACGGCCTCGACCGGCCCCGAGGCGCCCGGGTAGGTCTTCTTCAGGTCCCGGACGGACAGCAGGGGTGTTCGCTCAGCCACGTGCGACCTCTCTCGAGCCGTGGTACCAGTGCAGCACTCGCCGTTCGACGAGCTGGAAGACGGCGGCGACGAGGACACCGACGAGGCCGAGCAGCAGGATCCCGCTCCACATCTCGGCGACCATGTACTGCCGCTGGAAGAACACGATCTGGTAGCCGAGCCCCGACGACGAGGCGAACATCTCGGAGATCACCATGAGGATCAGGCCGATCGACAGGCTCAGCCGCACGCCCGCCATGATCTGCGGGCTGGCTGCCGGCAGCACCACGTACCGGTACGCGAGCGCGCCGCGGACCCGGTAGGACCGTGAGGTGTCGACGAGCACGGGGTCGGTGCCGCGCACGCCCTCGATCGTGTTGAGCAGGACCGGCCACACGCTGCCCGAGACGATCACCGCGAGCTTCATGGAGTCGTCGATGCCGAGCACGAGCATGAGCACGGGCACGAGGACCACGGGCGGGATCGCGCGGAAGAACTCGAGCATCGGCTCGAGCAGCGCGCGCAGCCACGGGGTCGCGCCGATCGCGGTGCCGGCGACGACGCCGATGACGATCGACAGCAGCACGCCGATCGCGAACCGGGTCAGGCTGGGCAGCACGTCCTGCGTCAGGGTGTCCGGGGACAGCCACGTGGAGACGAACGCGTCGAGCACGCGCGACGGCGGCGGGAAGTAGAGGTTGGTCGTGCCGCGTGTCGCGAGCGCCCAGGCGAGCACCAGCAGCGCGGGCAGCGCGACGACGAACGCGATCGAGACGAGCGAGCGGCGTACGGCGGACATCAGCGTGCGCCCTCCTTGCGGACCGACGGGTGCCAGTGCAGCACGCGCCGCTCGACGAGCCGCGTGGTGAGGTTCACCAGGAGCCCGAGCAGCCCGGTGACCAGCACGAGCGCGTACAGGCCCGGCGCGTCGGGTGCGGAGCGGTACACGTCGATCTGGCGGCCGATGCCTGGGTTGCCGATGACGAGCTCGGCCGTGATGGTCAGGACGAGCGCGATCGACGCCGCGAGCCGCACGCCCGTGATGACGTACGGCAGCGCGGTCGGCAGGACGACGTGCCGCAGCCTCTGCAGTCGGCCCAGGCGGAAGCTGCGCGCGGTGTCGTCGGCGACGGTGTCGACGTCCGCGACCCCGTAGAGCACCTGGTTGAAGACCTGCCAGAACGGTGCGTAGATCACGACGACGAGCGCGGCCTCGCGGGACAGCCCGGCCACCAGGACCGCCAGCGGGATGATCGCGACCGAGGGGATCGGCCGCAGGAACTCCACGGTGCTGTGCGTCGCACGGCGCAGGAACGGCACGAGGCCGATCACCGTTCCGGTGATGACGGCCGCGACGACGGCGAGCGCGAGACCGATCGCCCAGGTGACGACCGTGTCGCCGAGGGCGGACCAGAACGTGGGCGTGCCGAGCTCGGTGACCAGGCGCGCGAACGTCGTGGTGAACGGTGGCAGGTAGGCGGGGTCGACCAGCTCGGCCCGCGCGACCACCTCCCAGGTGAGGGCGAAGCCGACGATGCCCAGCACCCCGAGCACCGCACGGCCCGTCCGGCCTGTCCGGCGCACGCGCTCGCGCCGGGTCGTGCCGGACGGCGCGTGGCCGGGGTCGCCGGGCCGGGCCGCACGGGCACCGGCCCGGCCCGGGGTGCGCGTGCCCCCCAGGTCCGGGCCGGTCACCGTGTCGGCCACCTGCTTCACTCGACGATCAGGGTGTCGAGGTCCGGGGCCTTCTCGAAGTACTTGTGCTCGACGGCGAGGTCGGACAGCCCCTGGAGCACGCCGACGTCGAGCGCGGTGGAGAAGGTGGGCAGCCGGAGGCTCGCGGCGGCCGGCTCCGGCAGCTTCATCTCGTCGACGAGCGCCTGGCGGACCGCGTCGTCGTTGTCCGCGGCCCACGCGAACGCCTCGGTGAGCGCCTCGCGGACGTCGTCGACGAGCTCGGGGTCGTCGGACACGGTCTTGCCGGTGGTCTGCACGACGAGCGTGGGCAGGCCGGGCAGGACCTCCTGGTAGGGGTCGACGACGCGCGCGCCGCCGGCGCCGACGATGATCGAGACGAACGGCTCGGGCACCCACGCGGCGTCGATGTTGCCCGCCTCGAGCTGGGCCTGGGCGTCCGGGAAGGCGACCTCGACGAACTGGATCGAGTCCGGGTCGCCGCCGTCGGCCTCGACCGCGGCGCGGATCGTGAGGTCACCGGCCGCACCGATCGAGTTCACCGAGACCTTCTTGCCCGCGAGGTCCGCGGGCTTGGTGATGGAGCTGCCCGCACCGACGACGACCGAGTTGATGTCGTCGCCCTCGGTCAGGCTCTGGGCGTAGTTCGCGACGATCTTGACGTCCAGGCCCTGCAGGCTCGCGCGCATCGCGCCGTAGGGCTGGCCGATCGAGAAGTCGATGTCGCCGTTGAGCAGCGCCGGCATCGCCTGGGCGCCGCCCTGGATCGGCTGGACGGTCACGTCGAGGCCGTGCTCGGTGAAGATACCGGCCTCGACGGCCGCCCACAGGGGGGCCGTCTCGCTGATCGTCAGGGCGCCGATGGTGACGGCGCGGGTCTCGTCGGCGTCGTCGCCGGCGGCCGTCGCGCTCGATCCGGGCTCCGCCGGGGTGTTCGCCGGGCTGGGGGTGTCGGACGACGAGCACGCGGCGAGCCCGAGGGACAGCGTCGCGACGAGCGCCGCCACGAGAGCGGGACGTCGGTTCATGGGGGTCCTCAATTCTCCGTTGAATCGCGGGTGACTGGCGGGCAGCTCCGCACGCCGTCGGGACCGACCAGCGCTCGGACCATGCATGACACTTGGTCAGCAATCGTGCAGTCGAATGTCACATGTGTCAATGAGGTGCGGGCCGTCGGGCCCATGCAGTCGCGAGGCTTGCGTGCGACAATCCCGCGCATGCCCACGCCGCCCGAGGACGCGCCCGAGGCCGCTTCCACGACGGTCCGGCGGCGGCCGGAGCAGCTGCTCCTCGCCTTCACGGGCGAGCTCATGCTCGCGGGCGGTGCCGGACCCGCTCCGGCCTCGGTGCTGATCGGCGTCCTCGGCGAGCTGGGGGTCGGCGAGGCAGCGACCCGGGCGGCGCTGAACCGGATGGTCACGCGCGACCTGCTCGTGCCCGAGCGCGCCGGCCGCACGGTCTCCTACCGGCTCACGCCGGACAGCGAGCGTGTGCTGGGGCAGGCGCGGGACCGCGTGTTCGACGCCGACCCGTTCGCGCCGCGCGGCACGGGCTGGACGCTGGTGACGTTCTCCGTGCCGGAGAGCAGGCGCGACGTGCGCCACCGGGTGCGTGCGCAGCTCGTGTGGGCGGGCTTCGGGCTGCTGCGCGACGGGCTGTGGATCGCCCCCGGCGAGGTCGACGTCGCCACGGCGCTGGGCGCCGTGCACGACGACGGCGACACTCCGCCCGGGCACGACGACGCGCTCGAGCTGCTGGCGTTCCGCGCGCACGAGGTGCCCGGGTTCTCGGCCGCCCGCAGCGTGCGCACGGCCTGGCCCCTCGAGGCGATGCGTGCGCACCACGAGCGCTTCCAGGACCGCTGGTGGGGGGCGACGCCGGACGCCGGCCACGAGCTGCGTGACCTCACGGCGCTCGTCGCGGACTGGCTCGACCTGCTGCGCACCGTGCCGCGGCTGCCCGCCGACCTCCTGCCGGCAGACTGGCCCGGCGCGCGGTCCGTGGAGGCGTTCCGGGCCGGGCATGCGGCGTTCGCGGCGCCCGCGCGTGCCGAGCTCGCGCGCCGCCTCGAGCCCTGAGTCCTCGAGCCCTGAGTCCTCGAGCACTGAGTCCTCGAGCCCTGAGTCGCCACCGCGTCATTCGACGTTCTGCTGACGATCGTCACCAGAACCATTGACGTCTGCCGTCTCGACGGGGCACGATCACAGGCACCAGCCGTCGCGCCGAGAGCGGCCCGCCCACAAGGATGTGAGCAGTGGCAGACGTCCCGTCCCCCTCGCCACGTGACCTCGACCGCGCCAACTACGCCGCCGTCTGGGACGCCGTCGCGCGAGCCGTGCCGGACCGTGTGGCCGTGCGGGCACGGGACGTCACGCTGACCTACGCGGGCCTCGAGGAGTCCGCCGCGCGGCTCGCGGCGACGTTCGTCGAGCACGGCCTGGGCGTGGACAGCACCGTCGCGATCTTCATGTACAACCGCCCGGAGTACCTGATCGCGCTCTACGCGGCGTACAAGATCGGCGCGATCCCGGTCAACATCAACTTCCGCTACCAGGGTGCCGAGCTCGCCGAGCTGCTGGAGATGTCCCGCCCCGGCGCGCTCGTCCACCCGAGCAGCCTCGACGCCGCGGTGCACGACGCGGCGCGCCGCGTCGACCTGCCCGGGCTCGTGCTCGTCGTGCCCGACTCCGAGCCGGCCGACGAGGCCCCGCGAGCCGTCCCGGGGACGAGCCCCGAGGCGGGCCTCGCCCCGGGCGCGGCGCGCGTGCTCCCGTTCGCAGCCGCGCTCGAGCGAGCGCCGCTGCCGGCGCAGGACCGCGGGCCGGACCACAAGATCTTCATGTTCACCGGCGGCACGACCGGACGGCCCAAGGCCGTCGTGTGGACGCACGGCAACCTCTTCGACAGCCAGCAGTTCTCGATCTACGGCTCGCTGCCGGTCGAGCCACCGACGTCGCTGGCGGACGTGACGAGCATCGCCGCACGCGAGGACCTGCCGCGCACCGTGTGCCTGCCGCTGCCGCCGATGATGCACGCGACCGCGCTGTTCAACGTCATGAACGCGTTGGTCCTCGGGGGTACGGTCGTGTTCCTGCCCGTCGCGCGGTTCGAGCCGCGCGCGGCCGTGCGTGCGATCGAGGAGCACGGGGTCACGCGCCTGATCGTGGCCGGCAACGCGATCGTCGGGCCGCTCGTCGACGAGCTGGACGGCGGGGCAGGTGCGGACATCTCGTGCCTGGGCACCGTGCTGAGCTCGGGCATGGTGTGGTCCGACGACCTCAAGGGCCGGCTGCTCGCGCACGCGCCGCACGCGACGCTCATCGACATCATCGGCTCGAGCGAGGGCGGCCCGTTCGCCTACGGGGTCGTGCGCGGTCCGCAGGACCTGCCCTGCCGTCTGCGGCTGGCGCCCGGCGCGGTCGTCCTGTCGCCGCAGCTGACGCCCGTGCAGGAGGTCGGTGAGACCGGGATGCTCGCCTACCGCGGAGCGATGCCGCTGGGCTACCACGACGACCCGGTGCGCACCGCCGAGACGTACCCGGTGGTCGACGGCGTGCGGCACGTCATGCCGGGCGACTGGGTGCGGTTCCTGGGCGACGGCGTCGTCGAGCTGCTGGGCCGCGGCTCGGGCGTGGTCAACACCGGCGGCGAGAAGGTGTTCCCCGGCGAGGTCGAGAAGGTGCTGCTCGCGATGCCCGGGGTGGTGGACGCCGTGGTGCTCGGGCTGCCGGATCCGCGCTGGGGCGAGGTGGTCACCGCCGTGGTCGTCACCGCGCCCGGGGCGCACCTCGAGCCCGCACAGGTGCAGCACGAGGTGGGACGCCAGCTCGCGGGCTACAAGAAGCCGCGACGCCTGTACGTGCTCGACGAGCTCACCCGCAGCCCCAGCGGCAAGCTCGACATGCACCGCCTGCGGCGACGCCTCACTCAGATCGAGCAGCCCGCGCTCGTCGACGCGGTCGTCACGGACGGAGAGCAGGCACGATGAGGTTCACGGACGCCCACATCCCCTTCGGCATGGCCTGGACCTCGCCGTTCGCCAAGTGGCAGGGCCCGCTCGCCGAGCTCGACAGCCTGGACCTGGCGGTGGACGTCACCGGCCGGGCGCTCGCCGAACGAGGGCTGGAGCCGCAGGAGATCACCGAGTGGACGCTCGGCTGCACGGTCCCCCAGCGGCACGGCTTCTACGGCGTCACCGGCATCTCACGACGCCTCGGGGCCGGCGACCACGGCGGGCCGTGGATCTCACGGGCGTGCGCGACCTCGGCCGCGGTGATCGAGCACCTCGCGACCCAGGTCGAGCTGGGCGCGCACACCACGACGATCGGGGTCGTCACCGACCGCACGAGCAACGGCCCGCTCATGCTCTGGAGCAGCGCCGTGGGCCCGGGCGGCGCACCGGTGAGCGAGCACTGGGTGCTCGACCCGATGAAGCTCGACCCCACCACGGGCCAGGGCATGAACGACACCGCGGAGAACACCGCGCGGTCAGCGGGATACACCCGTGAGCAGGTGGACGAGGTCGCGCTGCTGCGCTACGAGCAGTACCGCAGCGCCCTGGCCGACGACCGCGCGGTCCAGCGGGCGTACATGGTCCCGGTGCGCATACCGGGCCGGCGCGAGGACACCTGGCTCGCCGAGGACCACGGGGTGTTCCCGACGACCGCGCAGGGCCTGGCCCGGCTGCAGCCGGTGTCACCCGACGGCGTGGTGACCCACGGTGCGCAGACCCACCCGGCGGACGGGTGCGCGGGCGTGGTCGTCGCGAGCACCGGACGCGCGCGCGAGCTCGGACGCGACGGCGTCACCGCCCAGGTCCTGGCGACCGGGTTCGCGCGTGCCGAGCCCGCCTACATGCCGAAGGCGCCCGTCCCGGCGGCCCTGCGCGCGCTCGGCGACGCCGGCCTCACGATCGCCGACCTCGACGTGGTCACCACCCACAACCCGTTCGCGGTGAACGACCTGTGGTTCGCAGAGCAGACCGGCTTCCCGCTCGAGCGGATGAACCCCTACGGCTCGTCGCTGGTCTACGGCCACCCGCAGGGACCCACCGGGGCCCGTGCGGTGACCGAGCTCGTCCACGCCCTGCACGCGCGCGGCGGCGGGACCGGCCTGTTCACCGGCTGCGCCGCCGGCGACTCCGCGGGTGCCGTCGTCGTCCGGGTCGACGGCTGAGCGGTCACCCGACCTCCTGACCCCGCCGCCCCGCCGACCACCTGCGTCTGCTGACCACCCGACCCCGCCGACCACCCGACCTGCGCCGACCACCGCCCAGCCCGACGACGAGAGCGAGCACCCCTGATGTCCCACGACCCCGTCACCGAGGCCCCCGCCGACGACGCACCACCCGTCCTGACCACCGTGGCGCTGGCCGACCTGCCCTCGCTGGTGGGCACCACGTTCGGGCCGTCGTCGTGGCGCACGATCACCCAGGAGCAGGTCGACCGGTTCGCCGACCTCACCGGCGACCACAACCCGATCCACCTCGACCCGGACTACGCGGCCACGACGCCGTTCGGCGGGACGATCGTGCACGGCTACCTCACGCTCGCGCTCGTCGTGCCCCTGATGGCCGAGGTCGTCGAGGTCACGGGCGTGACGACCGGCGTGAACTACGGGCTCGACCGCCTGCGTTTCCCCGCGCCCGTGCGGGTCGGCTCGCGCATCCGCGTGACGTCGACGTTGTCGGCGGTGAGCGAGGTCCCCGGCGGCTACCAGGCCGTCTACGAGAACACCTTCGAGACCGACGGGCAGTCCAAGCCCGCTGCGGTCGCCGTCATGATCGTGAGGTACTACGCATGAGCATCGACCTGACCGGCAAGGCCGCGATCGTCACCGGGAGCGGCCAGGGGCTGGGGCGCGCGTACGCGCTGGCGCTGGCGGCTGCAGGTGCCGGCGTCGTGGTCAACGACGTCGTCGCCGACGCCGCGCAGGAGACCGTCGACGCGATCGTCGCCGACGGCGGCGCGGCCGTCGCGGTCGCCGCCCCCGTGGGGCCGACGTCGACGGCCGACGCGCTCGTCGCCGCGGCTGTCGAGGCGTTCGGCGGACTCGACGTGCTGGTCTCGAACGCGGGCGTGCTGCGCGACCGCGTGCTGTGGAAGACGACCGACGACGACTTCGACACCGTGATCGAGACGCACCTGCGTGGGACGTTCACCACGGCCCGCGCCGCGACGGTCCACATGCGCGAGCAGGGACGCGGCGGCCGGATCGTGCTCGTCGGCTCGCCCGCCGGGCAGCACGGCAACTTCGGCCAGACGAGCTACGCGGCGGCCAAGGCGGGCATCGTCGCGATGGCTCGGACGTGGTCGCTCGAGCTGGCGCGCGCCGGCATCACGGTCAACGCGGTCGTGCCGACCGCGATCACGGCGATGACCGCGACGATCCCCGTGTACGCGGGTGTGGCTGCGGCGTACAACAGGGGCGAGCCGCTGCCGCGGGTGGTACGCCAGGAGCATGCGCTCGGCGGTCCCGAGGACGTCGCGCCGCTCGTCGTCTGGCTCGCCTCCGACGCGTCCGCCGGCGTGACGGGGCAGGCCATCGGCATCGGGGGCGACAAGCTCTCGCTCTACACGGTGCCGCGCGAGGTCGGGGTGACGTTCCGGGAGGGCGGCTGGGACGCCGAGGCGGTCGACGACGTGTGGGAGGCGACGTTCGGGCCGCACCAGCAGCCGAGCGGCATCACGCTGCCTGCGCTCGACCTGCCGGCCGCACCCTTGTCGTCCTGAGCCGGGGCCCGCGTCTCAGCGGCCCGCCGCCGCGGTGACGCGGGCCGGGACGGCGGGCGCGGGACGTGGTCCGGGCGGCTCGGCCAGGACGGAGAACTGGACCACGTGGTCGATCAGCTCGGGGGCGTAGCCGCCGATCACCTGCCGCACCCGCACCGAGGCCGGCGCGCCGAGCTGTTCGTAGGTGTCCAGGAACAGCTGCCGGGCCAGGTCGCGGGGCCAGTCGTCGGGGAGCAGGCGGCGGGGCAGGTCCGGGTCCAGGCCGGGGAACGTCCGCCAGGCGTCCATGAGCGCGGTGCGCCTGACCAGGGCGTCGACGGGGGAGATCGCACCCTTGCCGAGCGCGGCGTGCGTGGGCTGCCACGTCGCGACGAACGCGCGGTAGAGGTCCGCGAGGCCGTCCAGGTCCCACGCGCTCTGCGGTGCCACGGTCGTGCCGGCGAGCTCGGGGGACGTCGCGACGAACGCGGTCGCGCGCGTGACGCCGAGCTCGCGCAGCTCGGCGATCGCTTGGTCGTGGCGCGGGTGCGCGGAGATCCACAGCGCGTCGTACAGCGGTGCGAACCCCAGCCAGCGCAGCCGGGTGCGCAGCGCCTCGCGTGCCGAGCGGTTGGTCTCGGGGACGGAGAAGGCCACCAGGCTCCAGCAGCCGTCCCAGTCCTCGTCGCCGCTCGCGCCGAACGCGACGATCCGCTCGGCGCCCTTGCGCATGATCTGCTGCGCGCGTTCGGTCATCGCGTAGAACGTGTGGCGCCCGCTGCGCGTGGAGACCAGCAGCCCGTGCTTGACCATGCGGCTCAGGGCCGCGCGTGCGGCGACGTCGCTGACGCCGAAGTCGGCGAGGAGGTCGACGAGCGCGGCCGAGGGCAGCGGGTCCTCCTGTCCCCACCAGTAGTCGCCGAGCAGCGTCAGCAGCAGGCTCGGCGGCGAACCCTGTCGGGTGCGCGGGGTACGCGTGCCGCTCTCACTCGTCCGTGCCACCAGCGGCTCCCTCTCGTCGACCACGCTCGGCGCCGTGCACCGATGCTTGACACATTCTACGCCGCACGCAGATAGTGATGTCACGTTCGACCGACGCACGGGAGCGACAGCGATGAAGCTAGCCAGCACTGTCGACGCGCGCCTGCACGCCGTCCTCGACGACCGCTCGGTCGACCTGACCGACGCCCTCGGCCTGACCGGCATCGGGGCCGGCGGCCCCTTGCTGGCCTTCCTCGAGCGTGGCGGATCGGTCGACGAGCTGCGCGCGCTCGACCTCGACGCCCTGCCGGCGCAGCCCCTGGACGCAGGGCGGCTCGCCGCCCCGATCGCGCGGCCCGGCAAGGTCGTCGGGGCGCCCGTCAACTACCTCGACCACAAGGCCGAGATGGGCGAGCAGCGCACGATCGCCGACTTCGGCGTGTTCCTCAAGGCGGGCTCGTCGGTCATCGGCCCGACCGAGCAGATCCGGCTGCCGTACCTCGACGTGCGCACCGACCACGAGGGCGAGCTGGGGGTGGTGATCGGCCGCACCGCGAGCCGCGTCCCGGCGGAGCGGGCCCTCGAGCACGTCTTCGGCTACGCGCCCGTGCTGGACATCACGGTGCGCTCGGGTGAGGACCGCTCCACCCGCAAGTCGTTCGACACGTTCACGCCGTTCGGCCCGTGGGTGACCACGGCCGACGACGTGCCGGACCCCGGTGCGCTCGAGCTGCGGTGCTGGGTCGACGACGAGCTGCGCCAGCACGCGTCCACGGCCGACCTCATCTACGACGTGGCCCAGCTCGTCGCCTACGCCAGCCACGTCATGACGCTGCACCCCGGTGACCTCATCGCGACCGGCACCCCGGCTGGTGTCGGGCCGATCGCGTCGGGGCAGCGGGTCGCGGTCGAGATCGAGCAGCTCGGCCGCCTCGTGGTCGGCGTGAGCGACGACGGCGCGATCGCCTACGCCGACCGGCCGGGACCGCGGTGAGCACGGTCCGGCCGACATCGGCGCCGACGAGCCGGACGTCGACGCGCGCACACCCCCTGGAGGCGATGTTCTCGCCCGCGAGCATCGCGGTCGTCGGCGCCTCCGCCCAGCCCGACAAGGCCGGTCACGCCATGCTGCAGGCGTTGCGGCACTTCCCCGGCGCGCTGCACCCGGTCAACCCGCGCGGCGGTCGGATCCTCGGGCGTCCGGTCCTGCCCTCGCTGCGCGAGTCGTGCGGGGTGGACCTCGCTGTCCTCGTCGTCCCGCCGCCGGCCGTTCCCGCCGCGCTCGAGGACGCGGCAGCGGCCGGGGTGCGTGCCGCCGTGGTGTGCGCGGGCGGGTTCGCGGAGTCCGGGCCGCAGGGCGCGGCGATCCAGGAGCGCGTGACCCACGTGGCGCGCGAGGCGGGCATCAGGCTGCTCGGCCCCAACACCTCGGGCTTCATGAACCCGGTCGACCGGACCACGGCGAACTTCATGCCGGCGGTCGCGGACCTCGCCCCCGGCTCGGTGAGCGTCGTCGCGCAGTCCGGCGGCGTGAACCTGGCCCTCGCGTTCCTGCTCGCGCGCGCCGGCGCGGGACTGCGGCTCGGCGTCGGGCTCGGCAACGCGGTCGACGTCGACTTCCCCGAGGTGCTCGACCTGCTCGCTCAGGACGAGGCCACCACGGCCGTCGGGCTGCACGTCGAGGGGGTGGGTGACGGGCCGGCGCTCGTCGCCGCGCTGCGCCGCACGACCGCGCGCAAGCCCGTCGTGGCGTTCAAGGTCGGCCGCAGCGACGTCTCCGAGTTCGCCCGGTCGCACACGGGCGCGATGACCGGGTCGTACGCGGTCACGCGTGCGGCCCTGGCGCAGGCGGGCGCGGTCGTCGTGGACAGCCTCGAGGAGCTCGTCGCGGCGCTCGTCGCGCTGCGCGCGGTCCGCCTGCCCGCGGCGTCGCGCGTCGGTGTCGGGCTGCTCACCGGGCAGGCCGGGCCGGGTCTGGTCGTGACCGACGCTCTCCGGGCGCGCGGGGTCGAGCTGCCGGAGCTCGCCGCCGCGACGCAGCAGCGCATCGCCGAGCTGCTGCCGCCGCTGACCTTCCAGCGCAACCCCGTGGACACCGGGCGGCCGTCGCCCGAGTTCGGCCAGGTGCTGGCCGCGGTGGCGGGCGACCCCGCGGTCGACGTCCTCGGGGTGTACGCGCTCGACGAGCCCGGCGCGCTCGACCCCGTCGCCGCGCTCGCCCCCGCCGCGGGCCGCGTGCTGTTCGCGACCGGCGGGCCGCAGGACGCGCTCGAGCAGCGCTCGCG
>JAEYUL010000021.1 GCA_023432565.1 Actinomycetes bacterium
GGTGAGCGCGGCGCGGTCGAGGCCGGGACGCTCCCGACGCTGCTGCCGGGCGGACGCCCGGTCGCGGACGCCGCGGCCCGGGTCGACCTCGCCGCCGCGTGGGGCGTCGGGTCGCTGCCCGACACGCCCGGGCGGTCGGCCGCGCAGATCCTCGCCGCGGCACGGGACGGGAACCTGGACGCGCTCGTCGTCGGCGGCGTGGACCCGGCGGACCTGCCGGACCCGGCGCTCGTGCGCGACGCGCTCGACGAGGTGGGCTTCGTCGTCTCGCTCGAGGTGCGTCCGTCGGAGGTCACCGAGCGCGCCGACGTGGTGCTCCCGGTCGCGCCGCCGGTCGAGAAGCCGGGGACGTTCGTGACCTGGGAGGGCCGCCCGCGGCCGTTCCCGCAGGCGCTCGTCTCGCACGCGCTGCCCGACCACCGCGTGCTGCACGCGCTGGCCGACGCGCTCGGCGTCGACCTCGGGCTCGACTCGGTGGCCGACGTGCACGCCGAGCTCGACCAGCTCGGCGGCTGGGACGGCGCACGCGTGGCCGCACCGGACGTCACGCCCGGCGAGCCGCCCGCGGTGCCCGCCGGTCACGCGGTGCTCGCGACGTGGCACCTCCTGCTCGACTCCGGTCGACTGCAGGACGGCGAGCCGCACCTGGCAGGGACCGCGAAGCGGCCCGTCGCCCGGGTGTCTGCCGCGACCGCCGCGTCCGTCGGCGTCGCCGACGGCCAGCCGCTCGCGGTCGCCACGGATGCGGGCACGATCACGCTGCCCGTGCTCGTCACGGACATGCCGGACTTCGTCGTCTGGCTGCCGACCAACTCGCCCGGCTCAGCCGTGCGCGACACGCTGCACGCCGTCGGCGGTGCGCTCGTCCGGCTCGCGCCGGGCGCCGCCGCTGCTGCGGACGACGAGGAGGCCTGAGGTGCACAGCGTCCTGGCTGCGGGGATGGTGACGGCGGCCGAGGGGTCGACCGCCGCCGACTTCAGCAACGACACGTGGTGGATCTGGCTGATCAAGTCGGTCGGGATCCTGATCTTCCTGCTGACCAGCGTGCTCATCGCGATCTGGTTCGAGCGCAAGGTCGTCGCCCGCATGCAGGTGCGGCCGGGCCCGAACGTGCACGGCCCCTTCGGCCTGCTGCAGTCGCTCGCCGACGCGATGAAGCTCCTGTTCAAGGAGGACATGACGGTCAAGGCGGCGGACAAGGTCGTCTACATCGTCGCGCCCCTCATCGCGGTGTTCTGCTCGTTGCTCACGTTCGCGGTGATCCCGCTCGGACCGACCGTGAACATGTTCGGCGTCGAGACGCCGCTGCAGCTCACCGACTTCCCGGTCGCGGTCCTCTACATCCTGGCGTGCGCCTCGGTGGGCGTGTACGGGATCGTGCTCGGCGGCTGGTCGTCCAACTCGACGTACCCGCTGCTCGGCGCAGTGCGCTCGACCGCGCAGGTGATCTCCTACGAGCTCGCGATGGGCATGTCGCTCGTGAGCGTGTTCATCCTCGCCGGGTCGATGTCGACCTCCGAGATCGTCTCGTCGCAGACGCAGCTGTGGTGGTTCCTGCCGCTGCTGCCCGCGTTCATCATCTACGTGGTCTCGATGGTCGGAGAGACGAACCGTCTGCCGTTCGACCTGCCCGAGGCCGAGGGCGAGCTCGTCTCCGGGTACATGACCGAGTACTCCTCGATGAAGTTCGCGTGGTTCTTCCTCGCCGAGTACATCAACATGCTCAACGTCTCGGCGGTCGCGACGACGCTGTTCCTCGGGGGCTGGCGCGCACCGTTCATCCCCGCCGACAGCTTCCTGCAGCAGGGGTACTGGCCCGTGCTGTGGTTCCTCGTCAAGCTCTGGGCGCTCATGTTCTTCTTCGTCTGGGTCCGCGGCTCGGTGCTGCGCTTCCGGTACGACCAGTTCATGAAGCTCGGCTGGAAGGTCCTCATCCCGGCCGCGCTCGTCTGGCTCGTGATGGTCGCCGTCGTGCAGGGCCTGCGCCAGTTCCCGGAGTTCGCCGAGCTGGAGCTGCGCACGATCCTGCTGGGCATCGGGGCCGTCGTGGTCCTCGGCCTGCTCGTCTCGCTGCTGATCCCGGAGAAGAAGCCGACCCCGGCCCCGGGCCCGCCGCGCGTGCTGGACGCGTTCGCCGACGGTTACCCGGTCCCGCCGCTGCCCGGGCAGGTCCTGCCGCCGTCGCCGCGCCGTGCGCGCGTGACGGCCGGTGCACCGGCCGACGAGACCAGCTCCACGGGCGCCGATGCGCCGACCGACCCGAAGGAGGTGCACGGTGGCTGAGCCGCGCAAGAAGCCGCCCGCCCCGCGCAAGCAGCAGCCCGCCGGCTCGTCGTCGCGCCCCGCGGGTGCGCCCGGCAAGGGCGTCGCGCCGCGCGGGCCGGCCGGTGAGGTCGGGACGGCAGCCGTGCCGCAGTACGAGTCGTTGATCCCGCAGGCGTCGGGCGTGCGCGCGCTGCTGGCCCCCGTCGGTGGGTTCGGCGTGACGCTGTCGAACATGTTCCGCAAGACCGTCACCGAGCAGTACCCCCGCGAGACGGTCCCGACGAAGCCGCGCTACCACGGCCGCCACCAGCTCAACCGGTACGCGGACGGTCTCGAGAAGTGCATCGGCTGCGAGCTGTGCGCGTGGGCGTGCCCCGCGGACGCGATCTACGTCGAGGCGTCCGACAACACCCCGGACGCGCAGTACTCGCCGGGGGAGCGCTACGGAAGCGTCTACCAGATCAACTACCTGCGCTGCATCTTCTGCGGGCTGTGCATCGAGGCCTGCCCGACCCGCGCGCTCACGATGACGAACGAGTACGAGCTCGCCGGTCCGACGCGTGCGGGCCTCATCTACGAGAAGGACGACCTGCTCGCACCGCTGCGTGACGGCATGCTCGCCGCGCCGCACCCGATGGTCGAGGGCACGACCGACACCGAGTACTACCGCGGTGAGGTCACGGGCCCGACCGAGGCGCAGCGCGCCTGGGTGCGCGAGCACCGCCCGGACGACCCGACCCTGCCCGAGGGCGCCGGCCTGACCGCCGCCGAGCAGGTCGGCCCGACCGCCGCCGCGATGGCGCGCAGCGTCGCCGCGGCTCACCGCCAGGGAGGTGCGCGATGAGCGCGCTCGTCGCCGGTGCGGCCGAGCTGGCCGGGGCGCTGCCCGCGGCCGGGGGTCTGCTGCCGCGCGCGATCGACTCCGCGGGCGACCCGTCGACCGCCGAGGCCGTGCTGTTCTGGGTGCTCGCGCCGATCATGGTCGTCGCCGCGCTCGGCCTGCTGTTCGCCCGCAAGGCGGTGCACGCCGCGCTCAGCGTGATCCTCGTGATGATCAGCCTGGCGTTCATGTACGTCACGCAGGGTGCGGTGTTCCTCGGCGTCGTCCAGGTCGTCGTCTACACCGGCGCGATCATGATGCTGTTCCTGTTCGTGCTCATGCTCGTGGGCGTGAGCTCGGCGGACTCGCTCGTCGAGACGATCCGCGGGCAGCGCTGGATCGGCTGGCTCGCGGGGCTCGGGCTGCTCGTCGTCCTGGCGGGTGTGATCGGGACCGCGGCCTACCCCGACTCCGTCGGGCTGGCCGCCGCGAACGAGGACACGAACCCGACGGGCATCGCGCGGGTCATCTTCGGCGAGTACGTGTTCGCGATGGAGGTCGTGGGCGCGCTGCTCGTGACCGCCGCGCTCGGGGCGCTCGTCTTCACGCACCGCCGTCGCCTGACGCCGCGCGTGGGTCAGCGCGAGCGCGCAGACGCGCGCGTGCGCTCGGGCCAGCACCTGGCGCCGCTGCCGGCGCCGGGTGTCTACGCCAAGCACAACGCGATGGACGTGCCCGCGCTCGACCCGTACGGCAACCCGATCGAGAGCTCGGTGCCGCGCGTGCTGCGCGTGCGCGGCCAGGAGGCCGACGCCGCCGAGTACGCCGCACGCATCGACCGCGTGATCGCCGGCAAGGCGGCCGTGGACGCCGGTCGCACCGCGGCCGACGAGCAGCAGGACACACCGCCGCCGACCGCCGACCCAGCCGGGGCACCGGTCGGGGCCCCGCGGATCGGTGACGCGGTCGCGGGCGTGGACGCGGCGGCGCCGGACTCGGAGGAGGGCAAGTGACGCTCACGCACTACCTGGTGCTGTCAGGGATCCTGTTCTCCATCGGGGCAGCCGCCGTCCTGCTGCGGCGCAACGCGATCATCGCGTTCATGGGTGTCGAGCTCATGCTCAACGCGACCAACCTGAGCCTCGTGACGTTCTCGCGCATGCACGGCGAGCTCACGGGACAGGTGCTCGCCTTCTTCATCATGGTCGTGGCGGCCGCCGAGGTCGTCGTCGGCCTGGCGATCATCGTGGCGATCTTCCGTACTCGTCGATCGGCGTCGATCGACGACGTCAACCTCCTGAAGAGCTGAGGGAGCGCGCGTGCACACCCTGACCTCTGTCGTCGACGGGCTCGTCCCCGCGGCGGCGCTGGCCACCGACACCGTCTCCCCGGCGGGCCAGACCGTCAGCGACGGCATCTTCGCCGTCGCCCCGCTGCTCGTCGGGCTTCCGCTCGCGTCCGCGGCGATCCTGCTGCTGCTCGGCCGCCGCGCCGACAAGTGGGGTCACTGGCTCGGCGTGCTGGCCTCGTGCGGCGCGTTCGTCATCGGTCTGCTGACGTTCCTGCAGGTCCTGCAGCGCCCCGCCGACGAGCGCGTGCTCGACGTCGACCTGGGGACCTGGGTCGACGCAGGCACGTTCCATCTGGACGCCGGCATGCGGCTCGACCCGCTGTCGCTGACGTTCGTGCTGCTGGTGACGTTCGTCGGCTCGCTCATCCACGTGTACTCCGTGGCCTACATGGAGCACGACGCCGACCGGCGCCGGTTCTTCGCCTACCTCAACCTGTTCATCGCGGCGATGCTCGTGCTGGTCCTCGCGGACTCGTTCCTCCTGCTGTTCGTCGGCTGGGAGGGCGTGGGCCTGGCGTCGTACCTGCTCATCGGGTTCTGGAACCACCACATGCCGTACGCGGTCGCCGCCAAGAAGGCGTTCGTCGCCAACCGCATCGGTGACGTCGGGCTGCTCGTCGCGATGGGGCTGATGTTCGCGCACTTCGGTGCGCTGGACTTCGCCACCGTGCTCGACGACCCGGCCGCGCGCGCCAGCGAGGGCACGCTCACGGCGATCGGGCTCATGCTGCTGCTCGCGGCGTGCGGCAAGTCGGCGCAGTTCCCGCTGCAGTCCTGGCTCGGCGACGCGATGGCCGGCCCGACGCCGGTCTCGGCGCTCATCCACGCGGCGACCATGGTCACCGCCGGCGTCTACCTCATCGTGCGCTCGGGCGCGCTGTTCGAGGCCGCGCCGACCGCGCAGCTCGTCGTCGTCATCATCGGTGCGATCACCCTGCTGTTCGGGGCGATCGTCGGCTGCGCGAAGGACGACATCAAGAAGGCGCTGGCCGCCTCCACCATGTCGCAGATCGGCTACATGGTGCTGGCCGCGGGCCTCGGCCCGATCGGGTACGCGTTCGCGATCTTCCACCTGGTCACGCACGGCTTCTTCAAGGCCGGCATGTTCCTCGGCGCCGGCTCGGTGATGCACGGCATGGACGACCAGGTCGACATGCGACGGTTCGGCGGCCTGGCCCGCTACATGAAGATCACCTGGGTCACCTTCATGATGGGCTGGCTCGCGATCCTGGGCATCCCGCCGTTCGCCGGGTTCTTCTCCAAGGACAAGATCATCGAGGCCGCGTTCATCCCGACCGACGGCGCCACGTGGCGCGCGTGGGTGTTCGGCAGCGTGGCGCTGCTCGGTGCGGGGATCACCGCGTTCTACATGTCCCGCCTGTTCTTCATGACGTTCGAGGGCGAGCGCCGCTGGGCGCCGCGCAAGGACGGCTCGGAGCAGCACCCGCACGAGTCGCCCGCGCTCATGACCTGGCCGATGATCATCCTCGCCGTCGGCTCCGTGGGACTGGGGCTCGTGCTGTCGCTGGGCGGGCGGTTCGTCGGCTGGCTCGAGCCCGTCACCGGGCACGCCGAGCACGGTGAGCCGGTCCTGCCCCCGTGGCTGCTGATCGCGCTCACGCTCGCCGCCGTCGTCGTCGGCCTCGTGATGGCCTGGCGCCGCTACGCCGTCTCGACCGTGCCGGTCATCCCGCCGCTCGGCACCGCGCTCACGCGGGCCGCGCGCGTCGACCTGTACCAGGACGCGGTCAACGACGCCGTGCTCGTCGAGCCCGGCCAGCACCTGACCCGGTCCCTGGTCTACGCCGACCACGCGGTCGTCGACGGCGGGGTCAAGGGCCTCGCGCACTCGACGGTCGGCCTCGGCAGCCTGCTGCGCCGCGCCCAGACCGGTTACGTCCGTACCTACGCCGCGACGATGCTCGGGGGCCTCGTGGTCCTCCTGGTCGTCGTGCTCGTCGTCCAGAGCTGAGGAGAGCGATGTCGCCCGACTTCCCCTGGCTGACCACGCTCGTCGCGTGGCCGGTCCTCGGTGCGCTGCTGCTGTGGTTCGCCCCGAAGACGCTGCGCCCCCGTGCGCGCGTCGTGGCGCTCGGCATCGCGCTCGTCGAGCTGGTCGTCGCGATCCTGGCGATCACCGCGTTCGACACCGCGGACGCCGGAGCGGTCCAGCTGGCCGAGACTCACCAGTGGATCCCGGCCATCGGTGCGTCGTACGCACTCGGCGTCGACGGCGTGGGCCTGGCGCTGATCGCGATGTCCGTGCTGCTGGTGCCGCTGGTGGTGCTGGCGGGGTGGCGCGAGCAGGGCTCGGACACGGCCTCGTCCGACGAGCTGCGCAAGTACCTCGCGCTGGTGATCGTGCTCGAGGCGTTCATCGTCGCGGTGTTCGCGGCGCGTGACGTCTTCCTGTTCTACGTGCTCTTCGAGGCCATGCTGATCCCGGTCTACTTCATGATCGGTGGCTTCGGGGGAGCGGGTCGGCGGTACGCCGCCGTGAAGTTCCTGCTGTACTCGCTCGCGGGCGGCCTGATCATGCTGATCGGTGTCATCGCGCTGTACCTGCAGGGTCCGGGCGGACCCGACGGCTTCCTCACGGAGAACCTCACCGGCCTGCCGCTCGACCCGACCACGGAGAAGTGGCTGTTCGTCGCGTTCTTCGTCGCGTTCGCGATCAAGGCGCCGATGTTCCCCGTGCACACCTGGCTGCCCGACGCCGCCGAGCAGGCACCGGCCGGCACGTCGACGTTGCTCGTCGGCGTGCTCGACAAGGTCGGGACCTTCGGCATGCTCACGCTGTGCCTGCCGCTGTTCCCGAACGCCTCGCAGTGGGCCGCGCCGTTCGTGATCGTGCTGGCCGTGGTCTCGATCCTGTACGGCGCGCTGCTCGCGATCGGGCAGAAGGACCTCATGCGCCTGATCGCCTACACGTCGGTGTCGCACTTCGGGTTCATCGTGCTCGGCATCTTCGCGTTCACGTCGACGTCGATCGCCGGCTCGTCGTTCTACATGGTCAACCACGGGCTCTCGACGGGCGCGCTGTTCCTGCTCGCCGGGTTCCTCGTCGCGCGCCGGGGGTCGCAGCAGATCGCCGACTTCGGCGGCCTGGCCAAGGTCGTCCCGGTGCTGGCGGGGCTGTTCCTCGTCTCGGGGCTGTCCGCGCTCTCGCTGCCCGGCCTGTCGACGTTCGTCTCGGAGTTCCTGGTCATCGTCGGCACGTTCGCCCGGCACCCGGCCGCGGCGGTCGTCGCGACGCTCGGTGTCGTGCTCGCGGCGATCTACGTGCTGTGGACCTACCAGCGGATCTTCTCGGGGACGCCGCGTGACGAGCTCACCGGGATGCGTGACGTCACCGCGACCGAACGGTGGGCCGTCGGTCCGCTGATCGCGGCCATGCTCGTGCTCGGGTTCGTCCCGGCACCCGCACTCGACCTGGTGCGACCGCCCGCCGGCGTGACGCTCGACGTGATCGACGTCGAGGACGCCGGGGCTGCCGCTGCTCTCGAAGGGATCGACCAGTGAGCTTCACCGCACCTGACATCGCCTGGAGTGCCCTGTCGCCCGTGCTGGTCGTGCTCGCGGCCGGCGTGGTCGGCGCGCTCGTCGAGGCGTTCGTGCCCGACCGCGTGCGGCGTCCCGTACAGCTGACGCTGACCTTCGGCGCGCTCGTCGGCTCGATCGTGGCCGTCGCCGCGCTGTGGAACGGCGTGAGCGCGGACGGCGGCCAGGACGTCGTCGACGGCTCGCTGCTCGTCGACGGCCCGACGCTGGTCCTGCAGGGCTCGATCGCGATCCTCACGCTGCTCGCGCTGCTCGTCGTCGCCGACCGCACCGCGACCGGCGAGGACGCGTTCGCGCCGAGCGCCGCGTCGGTTCCGGGCTCGGACTACGAGGAGCTCGCCCGCAGCAAGGGCATCACGCAGACCGAGGTGTACCCGCTGCTGCTGCTGGCGACCGGCGGCATGATGATCCTTCCCGCGACGGGTGACCTGCTGACGCTGTTCGTCGCGCTCGAGGTGCTCTCGCTCCCGCTGTACCTGCTCACCGGCATGGCCCGGCGCCGGCGCCTGCTCTCGCAGGAGGCCGCGCTGAAGTACTTCCTGCTCGGCGCGTTCGCGTCCGCGCTGCTGATCTTCGGCGTCGCGATGCTCTACGGGTACTCCGGCTCGCTGCGGTACTCCGAGATCGCGGACGCCGTGCGCAACCCGTCCTCGCTCGACGGCCTGCTCCTGGTCGGCTCGGTGCTGCTGCTCGTCGGCCTGCTGTTCAAGGTCGGTGCGGTGCCGTTCCACGCGTGGACGCCGGACGTGTACCAGGGCGCCCCCACGCCCATCACCGGGTTCATGGCGGCGTGCACCAAGATCGCCGCGTTCGGCGCGCTGCTGCGCGTCTACTACACGGTCTTGCCCGGGCTGCAGTGGGACCTCGACGTCTTCCTGTGGACCGTCGCGATCGCGACGATGGTGCTCGGCACGGTCGTCGCACTCGTCCAGACCGACGTCAAGCGCCTGCTCGCGTACTCCTCGATCGCCCACGCCGGCTTCGTGCTCACGGGCGTCATCGCGCTCGACGAGGCCGGGATCACGGCGGTGCTGTTCTACCTGCTGGCCTACGGCATCGCGACCGTCGGCGCGTTCGGTGTGGTGTGGCTCGTGCGTGAGCGCAGCGTCCTTCCGCGGACCTCTTCCGACGAGGACCCCGACGACGAGGCGCTCGGCGAGGACGTGCGCACCACGGTGCTCGGCGAGGCGACCCACCTGTCGCAGTGGGCGGGCCTGGGCCGCACCAGCCCCGCGCTCGCCGGCGCGTTCGCGCTGTTCCTGCTGTCGTTCGCGGGCATCCCGCTCACGGCGGGGTTCATCGGGAAGTTCGCGGTGTTCTCCTCCGCGGTCGAGGCGGGCGCCTGGCCGCTCGCGCTCGTCGGCGTGCTGACGTCGGCCGCCGCCGCGTTCTTCTACGTCCGCATCATCGTGCTCATGTACTTCACGGCCCCGGCCGACGAGACGGCGGCGTCCGCCGCCGGGGAGGCTCCCGGTACGCAGGAGCAGGCCACGCAGGAGCAGGGCACGCAGGAGCAGGGCACGCAGGAGCAGGGCACGGACGTGGCGCTGGCGACGGAGGGCGGCGTGGCCGTCGCGACGCTCGTCGAGGCACCTGCGCCGACCACGACCACCACGGTCGTGCCGTCCGAGGGGCTGGCCGCGGTCGCGATCGGGGTGTGCGCGCTCGTCACCGTCGTGCTGGGCGTCTTCCCGACTCCGGTGCTCGACCTCATCTCCGACGTCGCGCGGTTCCTGCCCTGATCCGCGCCGCACGTCCGGGTACGGGCGTCGGGGCCGCCCCGACGCCCGTACCGCCGATGCGGAGGCAGGCGCCCGCGCGGGATAGGTTCGTCCCGTGACATCGACAGCGGCCATCCCCCTGGCCGACCCGGCCCTTGCCGACCGACTGACCTCGCGCCTCGCTCTCGTCGAGGAAGCGCTGCGCGACGCGGTCGCGCACGCGGACGCTCTCGCGCACGACGCCTCGCGCCATCTGGTCGACGCAGGCGGCAAGCGACTGCGCCCGTTGCTCACACTCCTCGTCTCCGAGCTCGGGGACGGCGCCCGGCGAGAGGTCATCGACGCCGCGGTCGTCGTCGAGCTCACCCACCTGGCCACGCTCTACCACGACGACGTGATGGACTCCGCGCCGCTGCGCCGCGGTGCGCCGGCGGCGCACGAGGTGTGGGGCAACTCGGTGGCGATCCTCACCGGGGACCTGCTGTTCGCGCGCGCGTCGACGACCGTGGCCGGCCTCGGACCCGAGGCCGTCCGGATCCAGGCGCGCACGTTCGAGCGGCTGTGCCTCGGCCAGCTGCACGAGACGGTCGGGCCGCGCGAGGGCGACGACCCCGTCGCGCACTACCTGCAGGTGCTCGCGGACAAGACGGCCTCGCTGCTCGGGACCTCGGCGCGCCTGGGTGCCATGTTCGCGGGGTGCACACCGTCGGTCGTGAGCACCGTGACCGAGTTCGGCGAGCGCATCGGCGTGGCCTTCCAGCTCGCGGACGACGTCATCGACCTCACCGCGGACGGCACGCTGACCGGCAAGACACCGGGCACCGACCTGCGCGAGCGCGTCCCCACCATGCCCGTGCTCCTCCTGCGCGAACGCTGCGCGGGCCCGGACGCGACGGACGAGGACCGCGCGCTGCTGGCGCGCCTCGACGGCGACCTCACGGACGACGCGACCCTGGCCGAGGCGGTCGCCGCGCTGCGCGACCACCCCGTCGTCGACCAGACGCGCGAGCGTGCGGTGGCCCTCGCGCTCGACGCCGTGCGAGTCCTCGAGCCGCTGCCCGACAGCCCCGTCAAGGCCGCGCTCGTCTCCTTCGCCGACGCGCTCGTCGACCGCGCGTCCTGACGCGCGAGCACGCCTGACGCACGGGCGTTCGCGCCGCCGCGGGGGAGCCGTCCGGCACCTGGTCGTGGGAAGTGATCGGCGAGCCTGCCCATCTCTGGCACGATGCTCGCGGCGGGTCATGACCCGCCGGAGCAGGGAGGGGACGAGGTGAGCGCCAGACTGTGCAGCACGTGCGGAGCCGAGCTCGACGGCGGCGCGATGTTCTGCGCCGAGTGCGGAGCGCGCGTCACGGCGGTGCCGCCCGCGCCGGTCGTGCCCTACCCCCACGCAGCGGCGCCGTACACGCCGCTGCCCCCCGTGCCGTCGTCGGGCCCCGTGCCGCCCGCCCCCGGTCCGTACGCGAGGACCCAACCCGCGCCGGGGCCGCACGCCGCGCCGGTCGGCCCTCCTGCTCCCGGGC
>JAEYUL010000043.1 GCA_023432565.1 Actinomycetes bacterium
CCGGTCGGGAGGGCGACCGGCCGCCGCGCGGTGATCCGGGGACCCGGGGACGCGTGCGGCGGCGCGCAGGGGGCGCCGCGGCTCGTGAGGCAGGATGACGAGGGTGCCCGACCACACGACCGACCCGGCCGCGCCCCCCGCCCCGACGCTGCTCGCGCGAGCGCGGACCTGGGTCGACCCGCTCGTCGTCATGATCGTCGCGGTCCTCGTCCTCGGGCTGCTGCTCCCGGCGAGCGGCGGGTTCGCCGCCTTCCTCGAGGTCGTGCGCACCGGCGCGATCGTCCTGCTGTTCTTCCTCTACGGCGCGCGCATGCCGACGCACGAGGTGGTGCGGGGGCTGCGGAACTGGAAGCTGCAGGGCTCGATGCTCGCCGCGACCTACGTCGCGTTCCCGGCCCTCGGGCTCGCGGCCCAGCTCGTGCCCGACTCCGTCCTGGCGCCCGAGCTGCAGACGGGTCTGCTGTACCTGTCCGTGCTGCCGTCGACCGTCCAGTCGTCGATCGTCTTCACGTCGCTCGCGCGCGGGAACGTCGCGGGCGCGATCACCGGGGCGACGATCTCCAACGTGCTCGGCGTGGTGCTGACCCCCCTGCTGTGCGCGGTCCTGCTGGGCGCGACGGCGGGCGGTCCGCACGCCGGCGCCGTGCGCGACGTCCTGCTGCAGATCCTGCTCCCGTTCGTGGTGGGGCAGGTGACCGAGCGGTGGCTCGGGCGGTGGCTGCGGGCCCACTCGGCGCTCACCCGCGTGTCCGACCGGCTCGTCATCCTGCTCGTGGCCTACACCTCGGTCAGCGAGGCGCAGACCACCGGTGCGTGGGACCACGTCACCGTGGCCGCGCTCGCGGCGCTGGTCGCCGTGTGCGTCGCGCTGCTGGCCGCGATGCTCGGCCTGACGTGGTGGAGCGGCGGCCGGATCGGCCTGGACCGGCCGGACCGCATCGCGCTGCTCATGTGCGGCTCGAAGAAGAGCCTGGCGACCGGGCTGCCGATGGCCGCCGTGCTGTTCACGCCCGTGGTGGCGGCGAGCGTCGCGCTGCCGGTCATCGTGTTCCACCAGATCCAGCTCGCGACCTGCGCCGTGCTGGCCCGCAGGCTGGGCGCCGTCAGGTAGCGTGCGGCCTGGTCACCGCCACGTCCGGCCTGTCCGCGGGACCGCCGCAGCCGAACCGCGCCCGCACGCGCGATCGCACCGAGGGAGCACCGTGATCCAGCCGAGGATCGTCCCCCTTCCGTCACGCTGTGACGTCCGGGAGGGAGCGCCCTTCGTCGTCGGTGAGACCACGACCGTCGTCGTCGACGCGCGCCCCGAGATGATCGCCCACGGCGTGCTGGCGGCGGACCTGCTGGGCCGCCTCACCGGCCAGGCGATCGAGGTCCGCTTCAGCGACGACTCGCGAGGTGCCCGTGACGTCATCCGGCTGCGGATGGCCGCTGCGGACCCGGACCTGCTCGAAGGTGACGAGGCCTACCGGCTCGTCGTGACTCCCCAGCGGGTCGAGGCCGTCGCGCGCTCGACGGAAGGGCTCACGCACGCGGTCGCCACCCTGCGCCAGCTCCTGCAGCAGAACCCTGACGGCTCGTGGCGGGCCCCCGGCGTGCACGTCGAGGACGCCCCGAGGTTCGCCTGGCGCGGCCTGTCCGTGGACGTGGCGCGGCACTTCCTGCCGCTCGACACGCTCAAGGTCGTCGTCGGGGTCATGGCGCACTACAAGCTCAACATGCTGCACCTGCACCTGACCGACGACCAGGGCTGGCGTCTGCACGTCCCGTCGCGCCCGCACCTGGTGCGCAAGTCCTCGGGCACGTCCGTCGGGGGCGACCCGGGCGGCTACTACACCCCCAGCGACTTCTCCGAGCTCGTGCAGTACGCCGCGATGCGTGGCATCACCGTGGTGCCCGAGATCGACGTCCCCGGGCACGTCAACGCCGCGACGCACGCGTACGGCGAGCTCACGCCCGACGGCGTGCCGACCGAGGTGTACACCGGTATCGACGTCGGCTTCTCACGCCTGTACGCGGACCTGCCCGCGACGAGCGAGTTCCTGCGTGACGTGTTCACGGACGTCGCGGAGCTGACCCGCGGCCCGTACGTGCACATCGGCGGCGACGAGGTCCTGACGATGGAGCCCGACGAGTACGCGCGGCTCGTCGCGCAGGCCGCAGCCGCGGTGCGGGCGTCCGGCAAGCAGGTCGTCGGCTGGCAGGAGATCGCCACGACGCCGCTCGAGCGCGGGACCGTCGTGCAGTACTGGGACACGCGCGTCGACCCCGCGCCGTTCGTCGCGGCGGCGCGCGCCGGGGCCAAGCTCCTCATGTCGCCCGGGTCCAAGGCGTACCTCGACATGAAGTACGACGCCACCACCGAGCTGGGCCTGGACTGGGCCGGGCACATCGAGCTGCGCGACGCCTACGAGTGGGAGCCGACCGCGCTCATCGACGGCGTGCCCGCCGAGGCGGTGATCGGCGTCGAGGCGGCCGTGTGGACGGAGACGATCCGCGACCTCGACGCGCTCACCAGCATGCTGCTGCCACGGCTCGCGGCGGTCGCCGAGGTCGCGTGGACGTCGCCCGAGCGGCGGTCGTGGGACGAGTTCCGCACGCGCGTGGCGCACCACAGCGAGCTCTGGAACCGCATCGGCCTGCGCTGGTACGCGAGCCCTCAGGTCGACTGGACGTCGCCGCCCGCGGCTCGGGTCTGACCGCTCGCGCCACCGCCCGCGGCCGGGCGGGACGTCCGTGGCGCTACACCCACTGGCGCATCCAGATGTGCTGGTGCCAGAACTCGTACGGCACCACCCAGCCCGCCCAGATCGGGTAGAAGTACAGCCCCACGGCCACGACGAGTCCGACGAACACGCCGACGCCGATGATCGCGCCGCGTCGTTCTCGCGACGGCAGCGTCGGTGGGCCGACGATCAACGTGAGCACGTACACGAGCGTCAGCACCACCCACGGCGTGAACGCGATCGCGTAGAAGTCGAAGATCGTGCGCTTCGCGAACGCGAACCACGGCACCCAGCCCGCGAGCAGGCCGGACAGCACCGCGCCGGCGACCCAGTCGCGGTACCGGACCAGCCAGTACAGGGCGACCAGGATCGCGGCGGCCCCCGCCCACCACAGGATCGGGTTGCCGACCGCGAGGATCGCCTGCGCGCAGTGGTCGGCGCCGCACGCCTGCTGCGCCTGCGGGCCCGTCAGGTTCGAGACGTCGCCCCAGTAGAACGACGTCGGCCGCCACTGCACGATCCAGCCGAGCGGGTGCGCCTCGTACGTGTGGGGCGAGTCGAGGTCCTTGTGGAAGATCCACATCTGCCGGTGGAACTCGACGAGCGAGCGCAGCGGCCCGGGCAGGAACGTCAGACCCTCACCGGGGTGGTCGTCCGCCCACGTGCGGCCGTACGACTGCGAGTGCGTGAACCACGACCACCAGGTCCCGACGTAGACGAGCAGCGCCGAGCCGACCATGACGACCGCCGCGACCACGGCGTCCTTGACGAGGGCCGCGACGGGCCACATCCGCACGCCCACCGCGCGCCGCGCCGTGGCGTCCCACAGCACGGTGAGCAGGCCGAACACCGCGAGGAAGTACAGGCCCGACCACTTGGTGCCGATCGCCAGCCCGAGCAGGACCCCCGCGACGAGCCGCCACCAGCGCATGCCCAGCCACGGCCCGAAGGCGAGCTCGCCGCCCGCCGCGAGGACGTCCGCGGTGCGTTCCGCGAGACGACGCCGTGCCTGCTCGCGGTCGAGCAGGAGCGCGCCGAACGCCGCGAGCGCGAAGAACATGAGGAACGGGTCCAGCAGCGAGGTGCGTGACATCACGATCGCGAGACCGTCGAGCGCCAGGAAGGCGCCCGCGACCACGCCCCACGCCGTCGAGGCGAACAGGCGACGTGCGATGCGGACCATGAGCAGCACGCTCAGCGTGCCGACCACGGCGACCGCGAGCCGCCAGGAGAGCGACGACTCCAGGCCGCCGCCGAGCTTCATCCCCAGCCCGATCAGCCACTTGCCGACCTGCGGGTGCACGAAGTACTCGGCCTTGGTGCCGAGCATCGAGTCGTCGCCCGCCTCGAAGCCAGGATTCGGGTTCTCACCCCAGTCCGCCTCGTAGCCCCGGGTCACGAGCGACCAGCCCTGCTTGACGTAGTACGTCTCGTCGAACACGAGCGCGTGCGGGGAGCGCAGGTTCCAGAACCGCAGCACGCCGGCGATCGCGGTGATGCCGAGGGTCCACGCCCAGCCGACGACCCGGTTGCGGCGCGTGGCGTCGAGCGCGAGCGTCGCACGGCCCAGCAGCCGCTCGAGCAGCTCGTCCTTGCCGGGCGGGCCGACTGGTGCGGCCGGTCCGGCGTCCGGGTCGGCGAGCGCCGTCGCCGTGGGCCGGCCCGGCCCGCTGTCAGGGGCCCCGTCCGGGTCCACCGCCTGGCCGTCGTCCTGGCGGCCCGTCTCGACCGGTGCACCGCTGACGGACCCGGCGGGGGCTACGACGTGCTCGTCCGGGTACCGGCCGTGCGCGTCAGGACGGTGCTCAGACGGGCGGTGCTCGTCGGGGCGGTGCTCGTCGGGACGCTGCTCGTCGGGACGTCGCTCGTCGGGACGTCGCTCGTCGGGACGGCGCCGCACGTCGGGAACGCCGTGCTCGTCCGGCCGGGTCCCGCCGGCCGGGGCGCCCGGCACCGCCCACGCGGGCTCGGGCGGGCGCGGTGCGCCCGCGGGACGCCCGTCCCCGGGGTCGCGAGGGTCGGGCTCGACGGCTTCGTCATGCGGCTGCGACACGCGCACATGCTACGGGCGCGACCAGTTCCTGGGGACTTGTCCGCTCCCTGCGTCCTGCGTCCCGGGTAGCGCCCCGCTGCGGGGCGCTGCGCCGACGTCGGCGCTCCCGGCCCCGCCGCGGACGCCGTCCGGGGTGAGCCGGGAGCACGTCCGCAGCACGGGGGCGTCGATGGCAGGCTGAGCGCATGGACGCCTCGACCGGTCGGCTCGTGCTCGCCGCGACCCCCATCGGCAACGTCGACGACGCGTCGGTGCGGCTGCGCGAGCTGCTGGCGACCGCCGACGTCGTCGCCGCCGAGGACACGAGGCGGCTGCGGGCGCTCGTCGGCCGGCTCGGCGTCGAGGTGCGCGGGAGGGTCGTCTCCTACCACGAGCACAACGAGGCGGAGCGGGCGGCCGACCTGCTCGACGTCGTCGCGGGCGGCGGCACGGTCGTCGTCGTCACGGACGCCGGCATGCCCGCGGTGTCCGACCCGGGCTTCCGCGTCGTCACCGCCGCGGTGCAGGCGGGCCTGCCCGTCACGGCCGCGCCCGGCCCGAGCGCCGTGCTCACCGCGCTCGCGCTGTCCGGCCTGCCGACGGACCGGTTCTGCTTCGAGGGCTTCGCGCCCCGCAAGCCGGGGGAGCGGGCGAGGGCGCTCGCGGCGTTGGCCGACGAGCGCCGCACGATGGTGTTCTTCGAGGCCCCGCACCGTGTCGGCACGCTGCTGGCCGCGATGGTCGAGTCGTTCGGCCCGGACCGGCCCGCGGCCGTGTGCCGTGAGCTGACCAAGACCTACGAGGAGGTCCGGCGAGGCACGCTCGCCGAGCTCGCGCAGTGGGCCACCGGGGAGGTGCGCGGCGAGATCGTGGTCGTCGTGGGCGGCGCGCAGCGGCCCGCGGGCGGCGGCGACCTCACGGCCCTCGTGGCCGAGGTGCGGGCGCGCGTCGACGCCGGTGAGCGCCTCAAGGACGCCGCCCGTGCCGTGGCCGCGGCCGCAGGCGTCCCCACCCGGACGCTCTACGAGGCGGCGTTGCCGTCCGCCGGTGCCCGCACGACGTCCTGACCTGCTCTCCGGCGCTCCCGCGAAGCCTCACCCGAGCGTGCCCGGCGTGCGCACCGCGGCGCTCCCCGAGCCGGCCGCAGACCCGCACGACGGTGTGGTGCTGCGGGTGACGGCGTGCGAAGGTGGCCTCGACCGGGATGGACGCGAGTCGGGAGGCGTGATGAGCCAGCGGCGCCGGGCGTTGCTCGTCGTGGACGTGCAGCCGACGTTCTGCGAGGGCGGTGCGCTGCCGGTCGCGGGCGGCAACGACGTGGCCGAGGCGATCGCGCGGTACGCGGCCGCGCGGCGCGACAGGTACGACCTCGTCGTGACGACGCAGGACTGGCACATCGAGCCCGGTGCGCACTTCTCCGACGAGCCCGACTTCGTCGACAGCTGGCCGCCGCACGGCGTCGCCGGCACCGCCGAGGCCGAGCTGCACCCGGCCCTGTCCGAGCTCGGGCCGGACGCGAGCGTGCGCAAGGGGCAGTACGCCGCCGCCTACTCGGGGTTCGAGGGTGTCGACGGCCAGGGGCGGCCGCTCGCGGCGATCCTGCGCGAGGAGCAGGTCACCGACGTGGACGTCGTGGGCATCGCGGAGTCCCACTGCGTGCGGGCGACCGCGCTCGACGCGCAGGCCCAGGGGCTGCGCACGCGGGTCCTGACCGACCTGACCGTGCCGGTCAGCCCGGAGCTCGGCGCGCAGGCGCGTGAGGCCATGCGCGCGGCCGGGGTGGCCCTCGTCGACAGCGGCGCGGCGTTCGACGAGCTCGTCGGCTGAGGCCCGTGGTGCGGCCCTCGTCGGACCGCTCGCTGCGGCGCGGACCGCGGTTCGCAGGTCCGCCGAGCACGGCCGCGGCCGCGCTCACCACCGGCGTGCTCACGGCAGGGGTGCTGGTGGGGCTCCTGGCCGGATGCACCGCGGGGACGACGAGCGACGGCGCGAGCGCCGACGGGTTCGCGACCAGCCCGTCGGGCGGCGTCGCCCTGCCCGTTCCCTCGGGCGGCCCGTCGGGTCCGCCGACCGTCGACGTCTCGGTCAGCACCCTCGCGACCGGGCTCGACGTGCCGTGGGGCCTGGCGCCGCTGCGCGACGGCAGCGTCCTGGTCACGCTGCGGGACGCCGCCCGGCTCGTCGTCGTGACGCCGGACGGCGCGGTCCAGGGCGTCGACGGCCCGGGCGCGGACCAGCTCGAGGCGACCGTCGTGCCGCAGGGTGAGGGCGGGCTCCTGGGCGTCGCGGTCCTCGAGGAGTCCGGCGGCGGGCTCGACATCGCGCTGTACGCGACGACGGCCGACGACAACCGGGTGCTGCGCGGCACGTTGCGGGACGGGTCCCTGGGTGCGCTCCACGTCGTGCTCGCAGGGATCCCCGCGGCGCGCAACCACGACGGCGGGCGTCTGGCCGTCGGGCCGGACGGGTTCCTCTACGTGAGCACGGGCGACGCCGGCTCGGTGACGCGAGCGCAGGACCGCGCCGACCTCGGCGGCAAGATCCTGCGGATCACGGCGGACGGCGAGCCCGCGCCGGGCAACCCGGACCCGTCCTCTCCGGTGTGGAGCCTCGGGCACCGCAACGTGCAGGGCCTGGGCTGGTCGGGCGACGGACGGATGTTCGCCTCGGAGTTCGGGCAGAACACGTACGACGAGGTCAACGTCATCCACCCCGGGGGGAACTACGGCTGGCCCGAGGTCGAGGGGACGGGCGGGTCCGACGCGGGGTTCGTCGACCCGGTGACCGTGTGGGCGACGTCGCAGGCCTCGCCGAGCGGGCTCGCGGTGACCGACGAGGGCGTGTACGTCGCGGGCCTGCGCGGGCAGCGGCTGTGGCGCCTTCCGCTGCTGCCCGCGGGCGCCGACGACGCAGCCGGCGTCGGCACGCCCCAGCCGCTGCTGGACGGTGAGCACGGGCGGCTGCGTGCGGTGGCGGTCGCCGCGGACGGCTCGCTGCTCGTCGCGACGAGCAACACCGACGGCCGCGGCGACCCGCGCGACGGCGACGACCGGATCCTGCGCGTCGAGGTCCGTGCGGCGCGCTGACCGCCGGTTGTCCACAACCCCTCGGCGGGGCCGCGCCGCCCGCCGCTACCGTCACGTCACCTTCCGGACGAGCAGGGGGAGCTGATGGGCGGGTACGAGGTCGACACGGATCGGTGGCGCGAGCACGCGCGCCGGGTGGACCAGCACGGCGACGACGTCGCGGGGATCGCGGTGCAGGCGCGCGCGATGGCCGGCCACCAGGAGGCGTACGGCCTCGTGCTCGCGCCGCTGGGCCTCCTGATGGCGGGGGTGCAGCAGGCCGAGGCCGCGGCGATCGAGGCGGTGTCGTTCGTGCTCGGCGTCAGCGCGGACGCCGTGCGTGCGGGCGCGCACGTGCGGGACGAGGTCGACGAGATCGTCGGCGCGACGCTGCGCAGGGCGCTGCGATGAGCGCGCCGGTGGTGGTGCCGACCGCCGTGGCGGACACCGAGACGGCGTGGTCGGGATCCGGCGTCCTCGACGACCTCGTCGGCTGCGCGCAAGCGCTCGAGAGCGGCGCGTGGATCGACGCCGCCGTCTCCGGGCTGTCGCTCGGTGCGGGCGTGGTCGGTGCCGCGATCGACCCGGTCAGCGCGGCCGTCTCGTGGGGCGTGGGTTGGGTCCTCGACCACGTGTGGCCCCTGGACGAGATCCTCGACGGCTTCGCCGGGGACGCCGACACCGTGGCCGCGTACGGAGCGGCGTGGTCGGCCCTCGCTGCCCAGCTCGACGAGGTCGCCGGGCGGTACGGCGCGGACGTCGCGCGGGACACCGCAGGCATGCACGGCTCGGAGGTCTCGGCGTACCTGGCCGCGAGCGGTGCGGTCGCGGGCGCGGCGCACGTGTTCGCCCGCACCGCGCGGGCCGTCGGGGACGCGGTGGCGCTGTGCGCGAAGCTCGTGCGCGTGGTGCACGACCTGGTCCGTGACCTGATCGCGGCCATCGTGGGGGACGCCGTGGCCTCAGGCTCGCCGCTCGGGGCGTCGGTCCGCCTGGCCCGCCGGGTCGCGAACGCGGCGGCGCACGTCGCGCCCCTGGTCGACGGCATCGCGCGTACCGTGCGTGCGCTCCTGCAGCGGGCCGACGAGGTGCTCGACGCCCTGCTGCGCTCGCGGGCGGACCTGAGGGGCTACGCCGGCAGCATCGACACCGCGCGGTGGGCACCCACGACGGTGGACAAGCTCGGGTACTTCGCGACGGCGGTCACACCCTTCGTCCCGCCGGAGCCGGCGCCGGCCCCTGCGCCGGCTCCGGCGGGCGTCGTGCCCCCGGGTGGTGGTGGCCGACGCCCGTCGTCGCCGAGCGGTCTGGCGGTGCCGCTCTAGGGTGGTGAGGGTGGTCGGTCCCGACGCACGCACGACCCTGGCGGACGCGGTCCGCGACGCCGTCCTGGCCCGTACCGACGTCGCCGTGCTCGGCCTGCCGGGTTCCGGGCGCAGCCGCCTGCTGCGCCACGCCCGCGCCACGCTGGAGGACTCCGCGCTCGACGTTCTCAGCTTCACGGCGGTCCGTGGCGAGGGGCGCCCGCTGGAGTCCCTCGCCCTGGCGGGCCTGCTGACGAGCCCGATCGCGCCCAGCGCGCTCGCGACGGCGGTGGACCAGCTCGTGCGGCGGCTGTCCGGGCGCCGGAGCGTGCTGATCGTCGACGACGCGGACCGCCTCGACGAGACCTCTGCCGCCGTCGTCGCCGCCGTCCGTGCGCGCGAGGACACGACCGTCGTCGTCGCCGCCCGGCCGCCCGTCCCTGGGCGGCGCGTCGTGGACCTGGCACTGCGGTCCGGGGACGCCGTCCTCCTGCCGGTCCCACCGCTCGCGTTCGAGGACGTGCACCGGCTCGCGGTCGAGCTGCTGCCCGGAGGCGTGGACGTCGATGTGGTGGGCCGCATCTTCGCGCTGTCGGGCGGGCTGCCGGGGATCGCGCGGGCGATCGTCGTCGAGGCGCGACGTGCCGGACGCCTCGTCCCGCAGGGCGGACGATGGGTGGCCCGTCAGGACCTCGTCACACCCGCGCTCGCGATGGTCGCCTCTCGCCTGCAGGAAGAGCTCGACGAGGAGTCGCGTGACGCGCTGCACCTGATGGCGGCGCTCGGACCGGTCGAGGTCGAGACCGTCCTGCAGCTCGTGCCCTGGACGGTCCTGGTCGCTCTCGACGACCAGGGTCTCGTCCGCTTCGTCGAGACCGAGGGGCGGCTCGTCGTCGCGCTGTTCCCGCCGGTGCTCGCGGACCACCTGCGGCACGCCGAGCGCGGCGCTCGCGGGTGGCACGCGGCGGGCCGGATCAGCGCCGCCCTGGGACGCAGCAGCGACACCCCCGGGCACGACCGTGGCGTCCTGGGTCGGCCCTTGCGCTGGTCGTCGTCACCCGAGTCGGCCGCGGTGCTGGGCCGTCTGCTGCGGGAGCAGTCGCGGACCCGGCTCCTCGTCCACCGTCGGGCGTGGGAGCGCGAGCCGACAGGGACCTCGACGCTGCTCTACCTCGACGCGCTGGTGACCGACGGTGCGCCGGCGGCGACGGTCGACTCGGTGCTCGACCACGTCCGCGCGCTGGACCCGCCGCCGGACCCCCTGTCCCAGACCCTGGTGCTCACGTGGGAGACGGCCTATCGCGCGATCGAGCGGCGTGACCGCGCCGGCGCGCAGCGGGTGCTGGAGCAGGCACGCCGGGACCACCCCGAGCATCGCGCGCTGTTCGAGGCGACTCAGGAGCACCTGCGCATGCTCGGCGCCGCACCCGACGGCGCCGTACCGCTCGACCTCGCCGGCCCGGCCGGCGCGAGCGCGCGACGCGCGAGTCGCCGCCCGCCGTCGGGCACGCGCGACGGCCAGGTCGAGACGGCCGTGGCGATGATCCGGGGCGAGCAGCTGCTGGCCGTCGGGCGGGTCGTGGACGCCACGGCCGTGCTGGACCGGCTGGCGCTGCCCGCGACCTCGCCCCGGCACGACGGAGAGGCCCTCGCCCCGCTGGCGCGCCTGTGCTCCGGTGACCTCGACGTCGGCACGTCCACCGCGATGCGGCTCCTCGACGAGGCCGAGGGCGGGCTCGACCAGGCGGAGATCGAGCCGCAGGGGTACACCGTCGCGCTCGGCCTGTGGCTGCAGGGCAGGCTGACCGACCTGCGCGAGCACCTCACGGTGATGTTCGCCCTCAACGCCCCCTCGCCGCTGCGGCCGCAGCACCGCGCAGGGCTGCTCGCGCTCGGCTCGTTCCTCTCGCTGGCCGAGAACAACCTGCCGAGCGCGCACAGCATGACCGAGCAGCTCGAGGCGCTCGGCGTGCGAGCCGCGGCCTTCCCCGTGGCCCGGCCCGGGTCCGCGCGTGCGGCGCTGGCGCTCGCCTCGGGGCAGGACGCGCAGGCGGCGGCGACGGCCGCGTGGTCCGCGGTGTCCGCGCTGGTCGACGAGGGCTGGGCGCTGGCAGCGGCGTTCGACGCGACGCTGCTGATCGACCTGCACGTCGAGTCGGACGTCGCGGAGCGTGCGGCCGTGCTCGCCTCCGCCGCCCAGGGCACGCTGGTGCCTCTGCTCGGCCGTTACCTGCACGCGGCGGTGGCCGGCTCCGCCGACGAGCTGCTCCGGACGGCGGACCGTCTGCGCGTGGCCGGGCTGATGCTGCACGCCACGCTCGCGCACGCGAGCGCGCTGCGGGTCCTGCGCCGGCGGGGTGCGACGGGGGCCGCGGTACGGGAGGCCACCCAGCTGAGGCGCCTCGCGGCGGAGATCGGGCAGGAGCTGACCCTGCTCGTGCCGTCGGCGGCGACGGACGAGCTCACGGCTCGCGAGCTCGAGGTGGCCCGGCTCGTCGCGTCCGGGATGACCAACAGGGAGGTGGCCGAGCGCCTGGTCGTGAGCGACCGGACGATCGACAACCACCTCTACCGGATCTACCGCAAGCTGGGGGTGACGTCGCGGGACGAGCTGGCCCGGCTCGTGTGACGCCCGCTCGGTGCGGGCTCAGCGCGTCACGTCGCGTGCTCGCGTGCCGCACGGGCGGTGCTCAGGTGCCGTGCCGGGTGGTGCTCACGTGCGTGCTGCCGTCCCTGAGCACCCGTCGGCCGTCTCGTTCGATGGAGGCACACGCGGCCGAGGGGGTCGCCGACGCCCGGGTAGCCCGGGCGGGGAGGGAGCGGCTCCATGGACCTGATCGCTCGGGTCGCGTCGGTCGGGACCGGCGCGCGCGTCCGCCCGGACCGGGTGGCCGGCCGGATGCTCGTGCCCGCACCCGCGGCGTCGGCGGTCGCCCGGGGCGCCTGGTGGTGGCGCCCCGCCCACGGGTGGGCGGCGCAGTGAGCCGCCGGGTGCTCGACCGCGTGTCACGGACGGACCCGTACCTGCCCGCGGACTGGTGGCGCGAGCTGGACCGGGCCGTCGTGATCGACCGGCTGGGCCGCAACCGCCCCACGGAGACACCCTTCGGCCGCCTGGCGGTGCCGCCGCTGTACGCGAGGGTGCGGACCGTGCCCTCCCCGCAGCGGTCACGGGGCGCCTGATCGGGCGCGTCCCGGCGGACACCTGACCCCGGGACGCGCCCGCCATGACGGCGCGTCGTGGGCCGACGCCCGGGCTCCGGGGCGGCTCACCTAGGATCGGCCCCATGTCCCGCATCCTGTCGGCCGTCGCGTGGCCCTACGCGAACGGCCCCCGCCACATCGGTCATGTCGCCGGCTTCGGTGTCCCCTCGGACGTCTTCTCGCGGTACATGCGCATGGCGGGCCACGACGTCCTGATGGTCTCGGGGACCGACGAGCACGGCACGCCGATCCTCGTCGAGGCCGAGAAGCAGGGGACGACGGCGCAGGCGCTCGCGGACCGCTACAACCGCGTGATCGTCGAGGACCTCACGGCGCTCGGCCTCACCTACGACCTGTTCACCCGCACGACGACCCGCAACCACTACGCGGTCGTGCAGGAGATGTTCCGGACGGTGCACAAGAACGGGTACATGGTCGAGAAGACGACCATGGGCGCGATCAGCCCGAGCACGGGTCGCACCCTGCCCGACCGGTACATCGAGGGCACGTGCCCGATCTGCGGGTACGACGGTGCGCGCGGTGACCAGTGCGACAACTGCGGCAACCAGCTCGACCCGATCGACCTGATCAACCCGCGCAGCCGCGTGAACGGCGAGACGCCGAAGTTCGTCGAGTCGACGCACTTCTTCCTCGACCTGCCGGCGTTCTCGAACGCGCTCGAGACGTGGCTGCGCGGCCGCAAGGACTGGCGCCCGAACGTCCTGAACTTCAGCCTCAACCTCATCGACGACATGCGTCCGCGTGCCATGACGCGGGACATCGACTGGGGCATCCCGGTCCCGCTCGAGGGCTGGGAGCAGAACCCGAACAAGCGGCTGTACGTGTGGTTCGACGCGGTGATCGGGTACCTGTCGGCATCCATCGAGTGGGCCCGTCGCTCGGGGGACGACGACGCGTGGCGCCGGTGGTGGAACGACCCCGAGGCGCTCTCGTACTACTTCATGGGCAAGGACAACATCACCTTCCACTCCCAGATCTGGCCCGCGGAGCTGCTCGGGTACGACGGCCTGGGGGACAAGGGCGGCTCGCCCGGGTCGTACGGCCAGCTGCAGCTGCCGACCGAGGTGGTCAGCAGCGAGTTCCTCACCATGGAGGGCAAGAAGTTCGCGTCGTCCCGCGGGATCGTCATCTACGTGCGCGACATGCTCGCGCGCTACCAGCCGGACGCGCTGCGCTACTTCATCTCGGTCGCCGGCCCGGAGAACCAGGACGCCGACTTCACGTGGGCGGACTTCCTGCGCCGCACGAACGACGAGCTCGTCGCCGGCTGGGGCAACCTGGTGAACCGGACCGCGAGCATGATCCACAAGAACTTCGGCGAGATCCCCGCGGCCGGCCCGCTGCACGAGGTCGACGCGGCGATCCTGCGGCAGTCGTCGGAGGCGTTCGGGAAGGTCGGTGAGCTGATCGGCACGCACCGCCACCGGGCGGCGATCGACGCGGCGATGCGTCTGGTCCAGGAGGCCAACCGCTACGTCTCGGAGACCGAGCCGTGGAAGCTCAAGACGGACCGCGAGCGGCTCGGCACCGTGCTGAACACCGCCGCGCAGGTGGTGAGCGACGCGAACACGCTGCTCGCGCCGTTCCTGCCGCACTCGGCGCAGAAGGTGCACGAGACGCTCGGCGGCACGGGGGTGTTCGCCCCGCAGCCGCGGATCGAGGAGGTCACGGACCTCGACGACGCCTCGCGGCAGTACCCGGTCATCACGGGCGACTACGCCGACGTCCCGGCGTGGGCGTCGGCGCGCCTGGTGCCGGGGACGGCGGTCGCCCAGCCGACCCCGGTCTTCACCAAGCTCGACGACTCGATCGTCGAGGAGGAGCTCGAGCGCTACCAGGCACGGTGATGGCACGAGCGCGTGAGCGGGGTTGGCCCGCGCCGCCCGAGCCGCTGCCGGTCCCGGTCGTCGACAACCACACGCACCTGGAGACCGTCGTCACGTGGCGTGCGCCGGGCTGGTCCGGTCCGTCCGCCGACGACGCGGACGCGGCCGGGCTCGCGGCGCCCACGCTCACCGACCACCTGTCGCGGGCGGCCGACGTCGGTGTGCCGCGGATGGTCCAGGTGGGGTGCGACGTGCGGGCGGTGCGCTGGACCGACGAGGTGGTGCGCGAGCACGACGCCCTGCTCGGGGCGGTCGCGATCCACCCGAACGAGGCGGTGCTGCACGCGGGGGTGCGCGAGGTCGCGCCCGACGGGCTCGACCCGGACCCGCAGCCGTGGCACGAGGTCCCGCTCGACGAGGCGCTCGACCTGGTGGCGCGCACGGCGCGCGGCAACGGGCGCATCCGCGCGATCGGCGAGACCGGTCTGGACTTCTTCCGTGCGGGTCCGCGCGGCCGCGAGGTGCAGCGCGAGGCCTTCCGTGCGCACATCGCGCTGGCCAAGGAGCTGGGGCTCGCGCTGCAGATCCACGACCGGGACGCGCACGACGACGTCGTCGACGTGCTGCTGCGCGACGGGGCCCCCGAGCGCACGGTGTTCCACTGCTTCTCGGGCGGGGTCGAGCTGGCCGGTCTGGCCGCCGAGAAGGGCTGGTTCTGCTCGTTCGCCGGGCCGGTCTCGTTCCCGGCGAACACGCACCTGCGGGACGCGGCGCGCGTCCTGCCCGCGCGCCTGCTCCTCGTCGAGACCGATGCGCCGTACCTCACGGTCCATCCGTGGCGCGGGCGGCCGAACGCGCCGTACCTGCTGCCCGGCACGGTCCGGGCGCTCGCCGAGGCCAGGGGAGAGGACCTGACGCAGCTGTGCCGGGTCCTGGAGCGGACGTCGCTGGAGGTCTACGGCTCTTGGTGAGCCCCGCGAGCGATCGGCCGGCAGCCCGACGACACGCCGACGACACGCCGAAGGGTGTCGCGCGAGCGGGTGACCGCAGCGTGGACAGGTCCAGACACCGGCTACCGCGGCCGATCACGAATCAGTTACGGTCGGACGTGCGTGCGGCCTGGGCAGGGCTGACGAGCACGACGGACCGACCCCGGACCGACCCCAGACCGACGGAAGGACGCCTCGCGTGAGCTCCGCGCACAGCAGCCCGCACCGCCGGGACGAGGCGCATCGCGCCGCCGCCCGGGCCGGTGGGGCTGCCCCGCGGCGAGCCCGTGGCGGCCGCGTCGGCGCGCGTGTCGCGCAGGGCGTCGTCGTGGCGCTCGTCGTCGGTGCGACCAGCGCGTTCGCCGTCCTGCACAAGGAGGTCACCGTCGACGTCGACGGCGAGCTCGTGCAGGTCGAGGGCTTCGGCCGCACCGTCGGCCAGGTCCTGGCGGCGGGCGGCATCACGGTCGGCGAGCGCGACCTCGTCGCACCGGCCGCGAACCAGCTGGTGGCCAAGGGCGAGCAGATCGTCGTGCGGCACGCACGCCAGCTCGAGGTCGAGGTGGACGGCGCGCCGGAGACCGTGTGGACCACGGCCCTGACGGTCGGTGAAGCCGTCGAGGCGCTCGGTCTGCGTGACGGGGAGGTCCGGCTGTCGGCGTCCCGGTCGTCGTCGCTGGGCCGCGAGACGCTGCACGTCTCGACGCAGAAGACCATCCACCTCGTCGTGGACGGCCAGGTGATCGACGGCGTCTCGACCGCGACGACGGTGCGCGACGCGCTGCGGGACATCGGCCTCGTGCTGAACGAGGGCGACCAGCTGTCCGTGCCGCTCGACGCGGCCGCGGTCGACGGCCTCGCCGTCCTGGTGACGCGCGGTCAGAGCAGCGGCGAGGTCGTCACCGAGGCGCTGCCGTTCGAGACGCAGGAGATCGAGGACGACGGCCTCGTCAAGGGCACCCGGATCGTCACGCAGGCCGGCCGCGCGGGCGTGCGCACGACGACCTACGACCTGGAGGTCGTCGGTGGCGTCGTCGTCGGCCGCACGGTGGTCACCTCGATCATCACGAGGGCGCCGGTCACGCAGATCGTCAAGGTCGGCACGTCGCAGCTGCCGACGAACGTGAAGGTCTCCCCGGGCAGCGCACAGGCGCTCGGCAAGGAGATGGCAGCGGCGCGGGGCTGGGGTGACGACCAGTTCGCGTGCCTGCTCACGCTGTGGAACCACGAGAGCGGCTGGCGGGTCGACGCGCACAACAAGAGCTCGGGTGCGTACGGCATCCCGCAGGCGCTGCCCGGGTCGAAGATGGCCTCCGTCGCGAGCGACTGGCGGACGAATCCTGCGACGCAGATCACATGGGGCCTGAACTACATCAAGGGGCGTTACAAGACACCGTGCGGCGCTTGGGCGCATTTCACGCAGAAGCACTGGTACTGACGATCCCTTGACCGACGCCTGTCCCTTGCATGGGGCGGAGCTGGCCAGGACGTGACGATCGACCGCCGGTGGCCCGGGCGGCGACGGTTGGCGCTCTGATCACGATCGGGTTACGGTCGCCTGTCGTTGCTCCGTCCGTGGCCCGCAGACCATCGCGGGTGGGGAGCTGCGACGCGTCGGGCCCGGGGTCCGACCTCAGACAGCCGGATCGGGGATCCGGAACCGACGGTGGGGGCTCCCTCCAGCTGCCACAGCAGACCGGCTCGACCGGCCCTGCACGTCGGGTGTCCATGCCGGACGCGCTCCGCCCCCCGTGCCGGGAACCACGACGGCTGGAGCCCTGTGCCCTTCTCGACCCGCATCGTCCGCCTCTTCTCGCGCCAGCGCGCCACCTCGTCGGACACCACGGACAGCACCGTGGACCCCACGACGACCCCCACGACCGAGCCTGAGGGCGGCCGACCGGGCCGAAGGATCGCCCTGCCCGCGGCGATCGTCGCCGGTGCCCTCGTCCTGGGCGGCGGCGGTGCCGCCTTCGCCCACGCCCACAAGACCGTGACCCTCGACGTCGACGGGCAGGTCCGTGAGGTCACGACCTTCGCCGGATCTGTGGACGGCCTCCTCGACGACCACGGTGTCGTCCTCGCCGAGCGCGACGCGGTCACGCCCACGGGACGCCTGTCCGACGGCGCCGTCGTCACGGTGCGCACCGCGCACCAGGTGACCGTCTCGCGCGACGGGCAGGAGCGCACGATCTGGACGACCGCGCTCACCGCCGACGAGGCGCTCGACCTGCTCGCTGTGCGCGACCCGGACGTCCAGCTCGTGGCGTCGCGCTCCTCGGAGGGGCGCCCCGAGCTCCCGCTCGACCTGTCGCTGCGCGGCCCCGCGACGATCGTCGTCGACGGTCAGTCGCTCGAGGTCGACGACGCGCGCACCACGGTCGCCGAGGCTCTCGAGGCCGCGGGCATCGAGCTCGGCGAGCACGACACGGTCGCGCTCGACAACGACGAGGCCGGTCACGTGCGCGTCGTCGTGCAGCGCGTGGTCATCGAGACCGTGACGCGCACCGAGGAGATCGCGTTCTCCTCGACGACGAAGGACGACCCCTCGCGCTACCAGGGCACCAAGGTCGTGACGACCAAGGGCGTCGCGGGCGTGCGCACGATCGTCGAGCAGGTGACGACGGTCGACGGCAAGGAGACCGAGCGCGTGCTCGTCTCCGACACGCAGACCACGGACCCGGTCGACGAGGTCGTGGCGGTCGGCACCAAGAAGCGAGCCCCCGTGACGTCGGGCGGTGGCGGTGGCGGCGGCAAGTCGGGCCCCATCGGCGACACGCGTGACGCCGACTCGCTGAACTGGGCCGCGCTCGCCAAGTGCGAGTCCGGCGGCAACCCGCGCATCGTGTCCTCGAACGGCCTGTACCACGGGCTCTACCAGTTCTCGGTGGGCACGTGGCGCTCGGTCGGCGGCGCGGGCCTGCCGTCGCAGGCCTCGCCCGCGGAGCAGACCGCGCGCGCCAAGATGCTGTACCTGCGCTCGGGCGCCGGGCAGTGGCCGCACTGCGGGCCGCGCCTGTTCACCTGAGCACGGCAGCGCGCGAGCTCGACGAGCACGACGAGGGCGCCCGTCCCGGACCGCACCGTTCCCGCGAGGGACCGGTGGCGCGACCGGGGCGGGCGCCCTCGTAGGCTTGCGGCATGACCTCGCCCGTGACGCTGCTCGGGCCCGCCCAGATCCGTGAGCTCGCGGAACGCGCGGGCGTGCGGCCGACGAAGACGCTCGGGCAGAACTTCGTGCTCGACGGCGGGACGGTGCGCAAGATCGTGCGCCAGGCGGACGTCACGCCGGGCATGCCCGTGGTCGAGATCGGGCCGGGTCTGGGGTCGCTGACGCTCGGGCTGCTCGAGGCGGACGCGGACGTCGTCGCGGTCGAGATCGACCCGGTGCTCGCGCGTTTGCTGCCGCAGACCGTCGCGGCGCACGTGCCGGGCCTGCGGCGCGAGGACGACGAGCAGGGCCGTGCCGTCCTGCGCGACGAGGACGGCCGCGCGCGCCTGACGGTCGTGCTGCGGGACGCTCTGGAGGTCACGGCGCTGCCCGGACCGCCGCCGCGTGCGCTGGTGGCGAACCTGCCCTACAACGTCTCGGTCCCGGTGCTCCTGACGTTCCTCGAGCGGTTCGGCTCGCTCGAGCACGCGCTGGTCATGGTGCAGGCCGAGGTCGCGGACCGGCTCGCCGCGCAGCCCGGTTCGCGCACGTACGGTGTGCCGTCGGCGAAGGCGGCCTGGTACGCGCAGGTGCGCCGTACGGCCACGGTCGGGCGCTCGGTGTTCTGGCCCGTGCCCAACGTCGACTCCGCGTTGGTCCGGCTCGACCGTCGCGAGCCGCCGGCCACGTCCGCGACGCGCGAGCAGGTGTTCGCGGTGGTCGACGCCGCGTTCGCCCAGCGCCGCAAGATGCTGCGCGCGGCTCTCGCCCCCTGGTTCGGCTCGGGCCAGGCCGCGGTCGATGCGCTCACCGCGGCGGGCGTGGACGCGCAGGCGCGCGGCGAGACGGTCGACATCGACGGTTTCGCCCGGATCGCGGAGCAGCTGCCGGCCACCAGCCTGCGGCCCGACCCGCGCGCCCGCTCCCGGGCTGGCACAGTGGAGCCGTGACGCTCAGCCCGGTGGACGTGGCCACCACGCGTGAGGTGCGGGTGCGCGCCCCCGGCAAGGTCAACCTCTCGCTGCACGTGGGACCGGTCGACGCCGACGGCTACCACCCGCTGACCACGGTGTTCCAGGCGGTCTCGGTGTTCGAGGAGGTCACCGCGCGTCCGTGCGACGAGCGCCGGGTGACGGTCTCGGGGCCGCAGCACGAGCTCGTGCCGACGGACGCCTCCAACCTGGCGATGCGCGCGGCCGAGCTCGTCGCCGAGGCGGCAGGGATCGACGAGGGCGTGCACCTGCACATCGACAAGGGTGTCCCGGTGGCCGGGGGCATGGCCGGAGGCTCGGCGGACGCCGCGGCGGCTCTGCTCGCCTGCGACGCGCTGTGGCAGGCCGGGTTGTCGCGCGCGGAGCTGCTGGCCCTGGCCGCGCGCCTGGGCTCCGACGTGCCGTTCGTCCTGCAGGGCCACACCGCGGTCGGCCAGGGGCGCGGGGACCTGCTGACGCCCGTCCTGGGCCGGGGTGAGTTCCACTGGGCGTTCGCGGTGCAGGACCGCGGCCTGTCGGCCGGCGCGGTGTACCGCGCGCTGGACGAGCTGCGCGGCGACGCGACGCACCCTGCGCCGCCGCCGCACGTGGACGACGACGTGCCGCTGCTGCAGGCCCTGCGCTCGGGGGACGCGCGCGCGCTCGGCGCCGCGCTGCACAACGACCTGGAGCGCGCCGCGCTCGAGCTCGACCCGGGCCTGGCCGAGCCGCTCGGCGTCGCCCGGGACGCGGGTGCGCTGGGCGTGGTCGTCTCGGGCTCGGGGCCCACGGTCGCGGCGCTGGCCCGCAGCCGTCAGCACGCGCTGGTCCTCGCGGCGGCGTTCACCGCGTCGGGCGCGGCGGACCGCGTGCTGACCGCGTCCGGCCCGGTGCCGGGTGCGCGCCTCGTCTCCGGCGACTGATCCGATCGACCTCTTGACGGGGCGTCCGCGTCGTCCAATACTTAAGTCGATGCTTAACCATGTGGATCTCGACACGGCGTTCCGCGCCCTGTCGGACGCGAGCCGCCGGGCGATGGTCGAACGACTCGCCCGGGGTCCCGCAACCGTCGGCACGCTCGCCGCCCCTCTCGACATGTCGCTCCCGGCGGTCCTGCAGCACCTGGCGGTGCTGGAGGCCGCGGGCATCGTCACGTCGCACAAGGTCGGCCGCGTCCGCACCTGCTCGCTCGTCCCCGGCGCGCTCGACGGCCCGACGGCCTGGCTCCAGCACCAGCGTCTGCCGGCCGAGCGCCACCTCGACCGGCTCGGCGGCCACCTCGCCGCAGCCGACACCCCTCAGGAGCAGCCATGACCAGCACCACCACCGGCCTGGCCCACGCCACGTTCGTCATCGAGCGCACCTACCCCGTCCCGGTCGAGCGCGTGTGGAGCGCGCACGCCGACGCCGACGAGCGCGCGCAGTGGTTCGGCAACGACCCGGGCTTCGAGACCACGCAGGCCAGCCACGGGTTCGTCGTCGGCGGGACGACCGTGCAGGACGGCCAGTGGCACGGCGGTCCGCGCTCCCGCTTCGTCGCCCGGTACAGCGACCTGCGGGAGAACGAGCGCATCGTGCACACCTACGACATGTGGATCGGCGAGGAGTACTTCTCGACCTCGCTGGTCACGACGACGTTCGAGGCGGTCGACGGCGGCACGCGGCTCACGTACGTCGAGCAGGGCGTGTACACCGGCGGTGAGCAGGACGCCGTGAACCGCGAGACGGGTTGCGCGCAGATCCTCGACGCCCTGGGCGCCTACCTCGCCCGGTGAGCGCGGACGCCCCGCGCCGGGCCGGTAGCCTCGTACCCTCATGGCTCACCTGCTCGGCGCGGACCGCGTCACCCTCGCGCTCGGCACCCGCGTCCTCCTCGACGAGGTCAGCCTCGGTCTGGACGACGGGCAGCGGATCGGTGTGGTCGGCCCCAACGGCGCCGGGAAGTCCACGCTGCTGCGCGTCCTCGCGGGGGTCCAGGAGCCCGACGACGGGCGTGTGACGCGTGCCGGGGGCGTCCGGCTCGCGATGCTCGACCAGCGCGACGAGCTGGTGGCCGGCACCGTGCTCGACGCCATCCACGGCTCGGCCGACGCGCACGAGTGGGCCTCCGACCCACGCATCCGCGCGGTGCACGCCGGGCTGCTGCCGGACGTCGACCTCGAGGCGCAGGTCTCGACGTTGTCCGGCGGTCAGCGCCGGCGCGTGGCGCTCGCGGCGCTGCTCGTCAGCGACGACGAGGTCCTCGTGCTCGACGAGCCCACCAACCACCTCGACGTCGAGGGCGTGGCCTGGCTCGCCGAGCACCTCGTCCAGCGGTTCGCCCGCGGCTCGGGCGCGCTCGTCGTCGTGACGCACGACCGGTGGTTCCTCGACGCGGTCTGCACGCGCACATGGGAGGTGCACGACGGCGTCGTCGACCAGTACGACGGTGGGTACGCGGCCTACGTGCTCGCGCGCGCCGAACGCGCCCGCACCGCGGCCGTCACCGAGGAGAAGCGGCAGAACCTGCTGCGCAAGGAGCTGGCCTGGCTGCGCCGCGGCGCACCCGCCCGCACCTCGAAGCCCAAGTTCCGCATCGACGCGGCCAACGCGCTCATCGCCGACGAGCCGCCGCCGCGCGACTCACTCGAGCTGTCCCGCATGGCCACCGCGCGGCTCGGCAAGGACGTCCTCGACGTCGAGGACGTCACGCTGTCCCTCGGCGGGCGCACGCTGCTGCGCGACGTGACCTGGCGCATCGGGCCGGGGGACCGGTACGGGCTCGTCGGCGTGAACGGCGCCGGCAAGACGAGCCTGCTGCGCCTGCTGTCGGGCCGGCTCGCGCCCGACGCGGGCCGCGTCAAGCGCGGCAAGACCGTCAAGGTCGCCGAGCTGCGGCAGGACGTCGAGGACCTCGACGAGGTCGCGGACCTGCGCGTCGTCGAGGTGGTCGAGGCCGAGAAGCGGTCCGTCGTCGTGGGCGGCAAGGAGCTCACCGCGTCGCAGCTCGTCGAGCGGCTCGGCTTCACGCGTGACCGCGCGCGCACCCCGGTGCGTGACCTGTCCGGCGGTGAGCGCCGCCGACTGTCGCTGCTGCGGCTGCTCGTCGGCGAGCCCAACGTGCTGCTGCTCGACGAGCCGACCAACGACCTCGACACCGACACGCTCGCGGCGCTCGAGGACCTGCTCGACGGGTGGCCCGGCACGCTCGTGGTCGTCTCGCACGACCGCTACCTGCTCGAGCGCGTGTGCGACCGCCAGCTCGCGCTCCTGGGCGACGGGCACCTGCGGGACCTGCCCGGCGGCGTCGAGGAGTACCTCGCCCTGCGCCGTGCGGCGCTCGCGGCGCCCACGCCGGGCTCGTCGCCGGGATCGTCCGCCGCCGCGCCGTCAGGGGCCGTGCCGTCAGGGGCTGAGGCGGCCGGGTCGACGGGCACCGCCGCCGCCGCCTCGGCCGCGTGCGGCGACGGCGCGAGCCGCCCGGCACCCTCGGCGGCCGAGGTGCGTGCGGCCCGCAAGGAGGTCGCCCGGATCGAGCGCCGCCTGGCGAAGATCGCCGAGCTGGAGTCTGTGCTGCACGCCCAGCTCGCCGAGCAGGCCACGGACTACGCCGCGATCCAGCGGCTCGACACCGAGCTGCGGGCGCTGGCCGCCGAGCGCGACGAGCTCGAGGAGGCCTGGCTGGAAGCCGCCGAGCTCACCACCTGACCGCGCCTGCCCCGCCCGACGGACCTTGTCCACCCCCGAGCCCGCTGCGGGTCGCCTTCGGTGCGGGGCCGCACCGTCCGTGGTCCAGGGGTTGCTCGCGCGACACGCCGTGCGGGAGCGAGCAGGTGCTGGGTCGCGGTGGGTCAGTGGGCGTGGGGGGAGTCGAACGGCAGGAGCGCCTCGCGCAGGAGGGCCGCGAGCTGCGTGCGGTCCTGCTCGGTCAGGTCACGCAGGAGCGTGCGCTCGGTGTCGAGCAGGTCCGCGAACGCGGCGTCGACGCGCGCCAGACCGGCCGAGGTGAGCTGCACGAGCACGCCGCGCCGGTCGTCGGGCGAGGGCTGGCGCTCGACCAGCCCCTTCTCCGCGAGCCGGTCGATGCGGTTCGTCATGGTCCCCGACGTCACGAGCGTGAGCGTCAGCAGGGCGCCGGGTGACAACCGGTACGGGCTCCCGGCACGCCGCAGCGCGGACAGCACGTCGAACTCCCACGTCTCGAGGCCGTGCCGCTCGAACGCGCCACGGCGCGCCAGGTCGAGGTGCCGCGCGAGCCGGCTCACGCGGGAGAGGACCTCGAGCGGGCGGACGTCCAGGTCGGGCCGCTCCCGCTGCCAGGCAGCGACGATCCGGTCCACCTCGTCGTGGGGCGTGCGGTCGTCCGGTGCCATGTCGACGAGATTACTCGACATCGACAGACCTGCAGCGGGACCCGCTGAGGCGGTCTCAGGAGGCGTCGGCGCGCGCGCGTCCGGACGCGGCGCTCGTCGCCTCTGCCGTGCCGCCCTTGGTCAGGCTCGGCCGGCGCTCGAGGCCGGCGAGCCCGTTCCACGCGAGGTTGACGAGGTGGCTCGCCACGTCGCTCTTTCCCGGACGGCGTGCGTCCAGCCACCACTGGCCGGTCAGCGCGACCATCCCGACGAGCATCTGCGCGTAGATCGGCGCGGTCTTGGGGTCCAGCCCTTGCTTCTTGAACTGGTCGGCGAGCAGGTGCTCGACCTGGGTCGCCACGTCACCGATGAGGCTGGAGAACGTGCCGGTGGCCTGGGCGACGGGGGAGTCACGCACGAGGATGCGAAACCCGTCCTCGCTGGACTCGATGTAGGACAGCAGGGCCAGAGCGGTGCGCTCGACGAGCACCTTCGGGTGCCCACCGCCTTCGAGCGCTCCGGTGAGCGCACCGGTCAGGCTCTGGATCTCGCGGTCGACGACGACCGCGTACACGCCTTCCTTGCCGCCGAAGTGCTCGTAGACGACGGGCTTGGAGACCTCGGCGCGCGCCGCGATCTCCTCGACGCTCGTGCCGTCGAAGCCCTTCTCGGCGAACAGCTTGCGCGAGACGTCGAGGAGCTGGGCACGCCGCTGCACCCCGGTCATCCTCGACCGCGGTACCCGCTTGCTGTCTGCCATGGCCCCCATCATGCCGTGACCTCGCCGTATCCCCGACGCTCTCGCCGGCCCCGCGCGGCGCCGCGACCTCGGCACTTGCCGCGAGCTCGGCGCTCTGGCCGGACGGGCTCGCGCCGGACCACCGGGCCGGCGCCGGACTGCGGGCCCGCGCCGGACTGCGGCCCGCGCCGCGGCGTCGACGTCGTGGCGAGCCGCTGGTCTCGTCGTTGCCGGACGACGAGAGCCGGCCTGGCAGACTGGGCTGCCGTCGGGCGCGCGGCGACCGACGATCCGCCCTGGTGTAACGGCAGCACGCAGGCCTTTGGAGCCTCGCGGTCCAGGTTCGAATCCTGGGGGCGGAGCCTGCGCACGAGCGGTCGCAGATCCGAGGAGGTCTGGAGCGCGACGCCGCGCCGAGCGGGCCGCAGCGGGCACGGCGCAGCTCGCACGCAGCCCGGGCGACACCGGCACGAGGGCGCGTCGAGCCGGGACCGGCGCGCGCGGGTGCACACGAAGGAGTGATGTGTCGCGGGGGACGTCCGTGGAGCGCGCCGTGCGACTCATGCTTCGGCATGACCCGTGACGAGGCGACCATGACCAGCGACCCGACGACCACCGGCCCGGCGAGCACCGGCCCGACGACCACGACGAGCACCGGCCCGGCGAGCACCGGTCCGACGAGCACCGGTCCGACGAGTACCGGGCCGACGAGCACCGGTCCGACGAGTTCCGGGCCGACGACCACCGGTCCGACGAGTTCCGGGCCGACGACCACCGGCCCGCACTCCGTGGACGCCGCCGTCGCCGACGACGCGTCGACGGACCCGACGGGGCTCGGGGGGACGAGTCGCGACGGCGCCGAAGCCGCTCGTCGGCCGGGCTGGGGTCGCGTCCTGGGCGTCACGGTCGGGACGGCGTTCGTCGTCGGCTTCGCGACCGCGCTCGTCGCCCGGCTGCTGATGCGGTTCGTGGCGCAGGCCGTCGGCTCCGACACCGGTTTCTCGGTGATCGGGACGCTCGGGATCGCGATCGTCTTCTCGGTGATGATGGTGCCGGCCGCGGCGGGCGGCGCGCTCGAGGCACGCACGCGACGCGCGGTCGTCGGCCTCGTCGGGATGCTGGTGACGGCCGTGGTCCTCGCATGGGCGAACGCCAGCACGGCCCTCGTCGCCCTGGCGGACCACCCGCTGCGCGAGGGGCCGGAGCTCGACCTGGTCGCGCTGCTCCTCGTCGGGTTCGGCGCGACGGTCGTCGCCGGCGCCCTGGCCGCCCGACGGCTCGCCCGGCGCTGGACGCTCGGACGGGGCGCCTGACGCTGCGCCGCCGCCCGGCGCGGGTGGGTGCTTGGTCACACCTTCCCCATCGCGCGCCGGGACCGTCCGGGCAGACGGGGCCACGGCGGTAGAGTGGCGAGCGCGCACGGTTCCGCCGCCCGGCTCGTCGGGCACACCCCGCGAGGAGCACCCACAGGTGACCACCCCCCGCCCTGCCGCCGTCATCGTCCTCGCCGCAGGCGAAGGAACGCGGATGCGCTCGGCGACACCCAAGGTCCTGCACACCCTGGCCGGCCGGAGCATGCTCGGGCACGCGCTGGCGACCGCTCAGGCACTCGACCCGGCCCGCGTGGTCGTCGTCGTGCGGCACGAGCGCGAGAAGGTCGCGGCGCACGTCGCGCAGATCGCGCCCGACGCACTGATCGCCGACCAGGACGCGATCCCCGGCACGGGCCGCGCCGTCCAGGTCGCGATGACGACGCTCGACGCGGCCGCGCAGGCCGGCGCGGTGGTCGCGCTCGACCGGCCGGGGGCCCCGGGATCGGCGTCAGGCGTGCTGCTCGAGGGTGCGGTCGTCGTCGTCGCCGGTGACGTCCCGCTGCTCGACGCCGGCACGCTGGAGGAGCTCCTCGCCGCCCACCACGCCGACGGCAACGCGGTCACGGTGCTCACCACCGAGCTCGAGGACGCCACCGGCTACGGCCGCGTGGTGCGCGAGCCCGGCACGGGGGACGTGCTGCGGGTCGTCGAGCACAAGGACGCCACGGACGCCGAGCGCGAGATCCGCGAGATCAACTCCTCGATCTACGTGTTCGACGCGGCCGTGCTGCGCAGCGCGCTCGGCCGGCTCGGCCGCGACAACGCCCAGGGCGAGGTGTACCTCACCGACGTGCTGGCGATCGCGCGCGCGGACGGCGGGCACGTGCGCGCGCTGCGCACCGACGACCCGTACACGGTCGAGGGCGTCAACGACCGCGTCCAGCTCGCGGCGCTCGCCGCGGAGTACAACCGCCGCCTGCTCGAGGACTGGATGCGCGAGGGCGTGACCGTCGTCGACCCGGCCACGACGTGGGTCGACGTGGACGTCGAGCTCGAGCGCGACGTGACCCTCCTGCCCGGCACGCAGCTGCACGGCGCGACGGTGGTCCGCGAGGGCGCGACCGTCGGTCCGGACACCACGCTGACGGACGTGGAGGTCGGTGCGGGTGCGACCGTCTCGCGCACGCACGGCAGCCTCGCGGTGATCGGCGAGAAGGCGAGCGTGGGACCGTTCGCGTACCTGCGGCCCGGCACCGTGCTCGGCCGCAAGGGCAAGATCGGCACGTTCGTCGAGACCAAGAACGCGCAGATCGGCGAGGGCTCGAAGGTCCCGCACCTGTCGTACATCGGCGACGCGACGATCGGCGAGCACTCGAACGTGGGCGCCGCGTCCGTGACCGTCAACTACGACGGCGTGCACAAGCACCGCACGACGATCGGCTCGCACGCGCGCACCGGCGCCGACAACATGTTCGTCGCGCCCGTCACCATCGGCGACGGCGCCTACACCGGCGCCGGCTCGGTGATCCGGCGCGACGTGCCCGCGGGCGCGCTCGGGGTGAGCCAGGGCTCGCAGCGCAACATCGAGGGCTGGGTGCAGCGCTCGCGCGCGGGCACCCCCGCCGCCGAGGCCGCCGCGAAGGTGAACGGCCCCGCCGGCGACGACGACCTGTCCCCGCAGGCGCGTGCCGAGCGCGAGCGCGCCGCGACCGCGGCCCGCGGCGTGCCGATCACGCCGCCGCCGACGCTGCCCGACCAGCCCGCGCACCTGCCGGACCCGGCACACGACTCCGAGAACGGCACCGAGGGGACGCACACGCGATGACCGGGATCATCTCCCACGACGGCGAGAAGCGACTGGTCGTCGTCTCGGGCCGTGCGCACACCGAGCTCGCCGAGGCCGTCGCCGACGAGCTCGGCATCGAGCTGGTCCCGACGACCGCCTACGACTTCGCCAACGGCGAGATCTACACGCGGTTCGGGGAGTCCGTGCGCGGCGCTGACGCGTTCGTGCTGCAGTCGCACGCCTCGCCCGTGATCAACAAGTGGATCATGGAGCAGCTGCTCATGGTCGACGCGCTCAAGCGCGCCTCGGCCAAGACGATCACGGTCGTCGCACCGTTCTACGGGTACGCCCGGCAGGACAAGAAGAGCCGCGGCCGCGAGCCCATCTCGGCCCGCCTGCTGGCCGACATGTTCAAGACGGCCGGTGCCGACCGCATCATGTCGGTCGACCTGCACACCTCTCAGATCCAGGGCTTCTTCGACGGCCCGGTGGACCACCTGTGGGCCATGCCGATCCTGGTGGACTACGTGCGCTCGCGCGTCGACCTCACGAACGTCACCGTCGTCTCGCCCGACGCGGGTCGCATCCGTGTCGCCGAGCAGTGGGCCGCCAAGCTCGGCGGGTGCCCGCTCGCGTTCGTGCACAAGACGCGCGACGTGCGCACCGCGAACAAGTCCGTGGCCAACCGCGTCGTCGGTGACGTCGAGGGCCGCTCGTGCGTGCTCGTCGACGACCTGATCGACACCGGCGGGACGATCGCGGAGGCCGTGCGCGTGCTCAACGAGGCGGGCGCGAAGGACGTCATCATCGCCGCGACGCACGGCATCCTGTCCGAGCCCGCGGTGGGCCGGCTCAGCGCGTGCGGCGTGCGTGAGGTCGTCATCACGGACACGCTGCCCGTCGAGGACGAGAAGCGCTTCGAGCAGCTCACCGTGCTGTCGATCGCACCGCTGATCGCCCGCGCCATCCGCGAGGTGTTCGACGACGGCTCGGTGACCAGCCTGTTCGACGGCAACGCCTGAGCCCTGCCGGCCGCCCCGACCCCCGGGCTGGTGTCGGGGCGCTCGGGTCAGCGGGTTGGGGCGAGCCGTGCGCACCCTGTAAGATCTTCGGGTTGCCTCGGCGAGGGACGTCGGACGGTTGAGCACCACCCACCGGCCGTCGAGTCCGTGATCGACTGGGCGAGCGCCTCCGCGTGTGCGTGACGCCCGTCCTGCGCCCCGCGTCGAGGCTGCGACCGGCCTCGCGCCCCGTCCCGGGGCCGCCGGCCCAACGCCAGTCTTCGTCAGTCCGTGCGCCACCGTGCGCCCAGCACCACTGGAGTCATCGTGTCCGAGGTCAAGCTCGCCGCCACCGCCCGCACCGAGTTCGGCAAGGGTGCCGCGCGCCGCCTGCGCCGCGCCGGCCAGATCCCCGCCGTCCTGTACGGGCACGGCACCGAGCCGGTCCACGTCGCCCTGCCGGGCCACGAGACGATGCTCGCCGTCAAGCACGCCAACGCGCTCTTCGAGATCCAGATCGACGGCAAGCCGGTCCTCGCGCTCGCCAAGGACGTCCAGCGCGAGCCGGTCCGCAACATCATCGAGCACGTCGACCTGCTCATCGTGAAGCGCGGCGAGAAGGTCCTCGTCGAGATCCCCGTCACGGTCGTCGGCGAGTCGGCCCCGGGCACCATCCACGTCGTCGAGACCCAGACGCTGTCGCTCGAGGCCGAGGCCACGCGCCTGCCCGAGTCGGTCGAGGTCGACATCGAGGGCCTGGCCGACGGCACGATCATCAAGGCCGGCGACGTCACGCTCCCCGCCGGCACGACGCTCGCGGGCGACCCCGAGGTGGCGATCGTCGCGATCTCGACGCCCCGCGCCTCGGCCGAGGACCTCGGCGAGGACGCCGAGGGCGACGACGAGGCCTGAGCCGCCTCGCCTGATCGACGCCGGCGCCCGGTACCGTCACTCGCGGTACCGGGCGTCCGCGCGTCCGGACCCGTAACGCTCCCCCTGGAGGACCAACCGTGACCGACGGACCCTGGCTCGTCGTGGGCCTCGGCAACCCCGGACCGCAGTACGCGGGGAACCGGCACAACGTCGGCCAGATGGTGCTCGACGAGCTCGCGCGCCGCACCGGCGCGACGTTCGGCGCGCGCGCGAGCGGGCTGCTGTCCCGCCGCCCGCAGGCCGCGGTCGCCGAGACGAGGCTCGGTGTGCTTCCCGGAGGCGCCCCCGGCCCTCGGGTCGTGCTCGCCAAGCCCACGACGTACATGAACGTCTCGGGCGGCCCCGTGGCCGCGCTCGCGAAGTACTACGGCGTCGAGCCCGAGCGTGTGGTCATGGTGCACGACGAGCTCGACATCCCGTTCGCCGAGGTGCGGCTCAAGCGCGGCGGCGGCGAGGGCGGCCACAACGGCCTGCGGGACACCACCAAGGCGCTCGGGACCAAGGACTACGTGCGTGTCCGGGTCGGCATCGGGCGGCCGCCGGGTCGGCAGGACCCCGCCGACTTCGTGCTCAAGAACTTCTCCACGACCGAGGTCAAGGACCTGCCGTGGCTGCTGGACCACGCGGCCGACGCCGTCGAGGCGGTCGTGCTCGAGGGCCTCGAGGCTGCGCAGCAGCGGTTCCACACGAAGGGCTGAGGGCCCGACCACCCGATGGGTGGACTCCCGGCAGGAACCGGGTGAAATCGGACAAAGACGGCTGACTGCGCGCAAACCGGCGCATAGCCTCCTTCTGTTGCTGGGACGTCGTGCGGGACGTCGCAGGGGTGCCGACAGGGGAGAACTGCTGATGACGCTCACCGTGGGAAGGGCTCCGACCGCCGGTCCCGGGCTGCCCGACCGGCGTGGACGCGCGGTCGAGCCCCGACGGTCCTGGGCGTCCACCGAGCCGTTCGTCGTCCGCGAGACCATCTTCAACTCGGCGAGCGCGCGGCGGGTCCTCTGGCAGCGGATGGGCGTGCGATACGCGCTGCTCGCGATCGCGAGCGACATCGTCGCGGTGTCGCTCGTCGGCTCGGCGTTGGCCGTCATGGTCGACCCGACGTCGCGGTCGGTGCTGCTCACCGTGCTCGGGGCCCCGCTGTTCGTCGCAGCCGTGGGCGCGTTCCGCGGCTACCAGCGCAACGTCCTGGGCGACGGGCCGACGGAGTTCCAAGCGCTCGGCCGGGCCGCGCTGTCGCTCGGCGTCGTGCTGATGGCGGTCGCGTACTTCACCGGCCTGGACGCCCCGCGTGAGGTGGTGCTGGTGGGCGTGCCGGCGGTCGTCGTGCTGGCCGGTCTGCAGCGGTACGCCATGCGGATGCGGCTGCACCGCCAGCGCTCGTCCGGCGAGGCCATGATGGGCACGATCGTCGTGGGCGACCAGCAGTCGGCGGGCCGCGTCGTGCGGGACCTGTCCCTGGCGGCGTACCACGGCTATCGCGTCGACGGCGTGTGTCTGCCGTCCGTCGACGACGCCGACCTCGTCGAGGGTGCCCCGGTGGTCGGGGCGATCGCGGATGTCGTGCAGGTCGTCGCCGACCGGGCGGCCGAGGTCGTCGTCGTGACGGGTTCCTCCGTGCACGGCGACGCGTTGCGACGCCTGTCGTGGGCGCTCGGGCGGGCCGGCGCGCACCTCGTCGTGGCGCCGGACCTCGTCGAGGTCGCCGGTCCGCGACTGTCGGTCAGGCCCACCGCGGGGTTGTCGCTGCTCGAGGTCCAGGTGGACCAGCCGCGCCGTCGGCTCATCGGCAAGTCGGTGCTCGACCTCGTCGTCTCGCTCGTCGCGAGTGTCGTCGCGCTGCCCGTCGTGCTGGTCAGCGTGCTGGCGATCCGACTCGACTCGCGCGGCCCCGCGTTCTACCGCCAGACGCGGGTGGGCATCGACGGTGAGCCGTTCACGATCTACAAGCTGCGCACCATGTACGTGGACGCCGACGAGCGTCGCGCCGAGCTCGAGGCGCTGTCCGAGGGCAACGAGGTGCTGTTCAAGATGCGGCGGGACCCGCGGGTGACCCGCGTCGGGCGGGTGCTGCGCCGGTTCTCGATCGACGAGCTCCCGCAGCTGTGGAACGTCGTGCGGGGTGACATGTCGATCGTCGGCCCGCGGCCGCCGCTCGAGTCCGAGGTGGCCGGCTACCACGACAGCGTCCACCGGCGGCTGCACGTCAAGCCGGGCCTGACGGGTCTGTGGCAGGTGAGCGGGCGTTCCGACCTCGACTGGGAGGAGTCGGTGCAGCTCGACCTGCGGTACGTCGACAACTGGTCGGTCAGCATGGACATGCTCATCCTGTGGAAGACCGGTCGGGCCGTGCTGCGTGGGGCCGGGGCCTACTGACGATGGCGGTTCCGCGCGTGCCCGTCGCCGAGCCGGACGGGACGAGCACGGAAGCCGGCGACCTGCTCGACGATCTTCCGGACGCGCCGGTGACCCGTGCCCGACGCAAGCGCGTCCTGGTCGGGGCGGTGCTCGTGGTGCTGCTCGCCGTGATCGCGGCCGCCGGGTGGCTCGTCTACCTCGGGACACAGGTGGCGGGTGCTCTGCGGAGCGTCGACGCGCACGTCGGTGCGGTGACGACCGGGGTCCGCGACGGTGACCTGGGCCCGCTCGCGGCTGCCGCCACGCCCATGGCATCGGCAGCGCAGCGGGCGTACGACGCCGCGCACGACCCGGTCTGGCGCGCCGCTGCGCACCTGCCCGTCGTGGGGCGCCAGCTCGATGCCGTCACGGTGACGACCGAGTCGCTGCGCGAGGTCACCACGGACGCCGTTCCCGCTCTCGTGGCCGCAGGCGCTCAGATCGACCCGACGGTCCTGGTCCCGACGGCGGGCAGGCTCGATCTGGGGCCGTTGACGGACGCCGCGCCGCTGGTGGAGCGAGCGTCGGTGAGTGTGGACGCTGCGGCGCAGGGTCTCGCGGCGGTACCCACCGACGACCTGTGGCCGCTGCTGCGCGACAGGATCGAACCGGCGTCGGCCCGGCTCACGGACCTGGCGGCACAGCTCGGTGGGGCGAGCCGCGCGCTCGAGGTGGTGCCACGACTGCTGGGGGCGCAAGGGCCGCGCACGTACCTCGTGCTGGTGCTCAATCCCGCCGAGCTGCGCAGCGCGGGTGGCATCGTCGGCTCGGTCCTGGAGGTCTCCACCGATGACGGCGAGGTGGTCGTGCAGGACCAGCGTGCGGCCCGTGACCTCGTGCAGCCCCGCGAGCCCGTCGTCGAGCTGACCGACGCCGAGCGTGCGCTGCTCGGGGACGCGCCGGGCCGCTTCATGCAGAGCGTCACCGCGAGCCCGGACTTCGCGCGCACCGCCGAGCTCGCCTCGGCGCTGTGGGCCCGGAGCACCGGCGGGCAGGTGGACGGCGTCGTGACGATCGACCCTGTCGTCCTCGCCGCGGTCCTGCGCGCGACGGGCCCGTTGCAGCTGCCGGACGGCACGACGCTCGACGCGGGGTCCGTGGTGGGGGACCTCCTGTCGGACGCGTACGTGCGCTACCCGGACCCGGCGGCGACCGACGAGTACTTCGGTCAGGTCGCGGCGACCGTCGCCGCTGCCGCACTGGGGGGCGTCGCGGACGGACGGGCGATGCTCGAGGCTCTGCGGGAGGGGTCGGGCGACGGGCGGATCCGCCTGTGGACCTCGGACGACGTGGTGACGGACCTGCTGGCGGGGACACCGTTCGACGGCTCGTTCCTGCTCGCCCCGGATGCCGCCGCCGAAGGAGCTGCGGGCGTGTTCCTCAACGACGCGACGGTCTCGAAGATGGACTACTACCTCGACGTCGACGTCTCGGGGGCGCTCACGTGCTCGGCGGGTGCGACGGGTGTCGTGCGGACGACTCTGACCTCCCGCGCCCCGCTCGAGGCGTCGACGACCCTGCCGTCGTACGTGACCGGTGCTGGCCGCCACGGGACCCCGGCCGGGTCGATCACCACGCAGGTGCTGGTGTACAGCCCGCTGGGTGCGCAGATCGCGGAGGTCCGGCTGGTCGACGGCACGTCCGAGTCGGTGGTCGGGGCCAGGACGGTCCAGGACCGTGGACGCGAGGCGGTGGCGGTCACGGTGACCCTGGCGCCCGGTGAGGCCTCGACGCTCGAGGTCGAGCTGCGCCTCGCGGAGGGCAGCCGCGCGATGGCGGTGCGGAGCACGCAGGGGCTGGCCGGGAAGGGGGGCGGAACTGTAGCAAGGTGTTAGTGGTTTCTCGCGGCAAGTGTGCTGCTCAGAAGGGTGGTCGTCGTCGGCAACGATGTGACGTCCATCACACCTGTCCAAATAGTCACGATCGGGTTACGACGAACGCCCCGATTGCACCCATCATGTCTTCGCATGAGTGCATTGTCGGTTGCCGGGCGCCACGCCGCCCCAGCGCCCCGGGTTCGTCTGCGAGTCGTGCTCGCAGCCCTGCTGGCCGTCGCGCTGGCGTTGGTGCTCGGCGCCCGGCCGGAGTCGGCAACCGCAGCGACGACCACCAAGGTCACGCTCACGCCCACCCAGGCGAGCTTCACCTCGTCGACCGCGCCGACGACGAAGTACGGCAAGTACGACGTGCTCGTCGCGACCTCGGCGGTCTACCGGACCTACCTGACGTTCGACACGTCCAGGATCCCCGCCGGTGCGACGGTGACCGGCGCGACGCTCGCCATGTCCGTGCGCTCGACGGCGACGACCAAGCCCGGCCTCGCCGTGCGCAAGGTCGCGCCGGGATGGTCCGCCGCGACGATCACGGGCGCCAACCGTCCCGTGGCGAGCGGAGGCGTCCTGAACGCTCATGGCACGGCCAAGGCGGGCGCGGTGACCACGGTGTCGCTCGCCACCGGTGGCGTCACGGTCGGCAAGGCGTCGTCGTTCGAGGTGCTCTACGAGGTCCTCGCGGCCGGCGTCAACTTCGACAAGAGCGGCGCCAAGGCACCCAAGCTCACGGTGACCTACACCGTCGGCGCGCCCACGGCGTCGCCCACCGCGTCCGCCAGCGCGACGGCCACCCGGACCGCGACCCCGTCCCCGACCGTCGCTCCCACGAAGAGCCCGTCGCCCACCCCCGCGCCGACGGCGAGCCCGACGGTCAAGCCCACGCCCACGCCGACGCCGACCCGCACGGCCGCGCCGCCGTCGAACCCGGCACCCGGAGGCCAGGACGGGCTGCCGTACAAGCTCGCCCCGACCGGCGACGCGAAGGTGTTCGCGCACTACTTCACGCCGTTCCCTATCTCGATCGACAACAAGACGCCCTCCAGCGACTACTACGCGGTGAACTACCTGACGCCCGACGGTGAGGGCGGGGCCCATCGCTCGTACGGCGGCTTCCTGCGCGACCGTCCGCTCCCGCGCGCGCCGTTGTCCGGGGACTGGCAGCTCGCCGACATGAAGACCGAGGTCGGCCAGGCGGCCGACGCGGGCATCGACGGCTTCATCGTCGACCTGCTGAACCTCGAGAACTTCCACTGGGAGCGCGCGCTGCGGCTCGCCGACGCGGCCAAGGCCGACGGCCGAGGCTTCGTCGTCATCCCGCAGCTCGACATGACGACGTCCGCCGGCTCGTCGAGCGTGGCCACCATCGCGGCGAAGTACGCCGAGTTCCTCAAGAAGCCGGCGGCCTACCGCCTGAGCGACGGGCGCCCTGTCATCTCGGCGTTCAAGGCCGAGGCGCAGTCAGCCGACTGGTGGAAGAGCGTGCTGAGCAGGCTGAAGTCGAGCTACGGGATCGACGCCGCGTTCCTGCCGACCTTCCTCAACGCCTCCGACGAGAACCTCAAGGAGTTCTCGCCTATCTCCTACGCGCAGGGGGTGTGGGGCACGCGCAACCCGGGCAACATCGAGGCCGGCGCGAACCTCGCCGCCAAGGCTCACGCGCTGGGCGACAAGTGGCTCGCACCGGTCTCCGTGCAGGACGAGCGGCCGAACCAGGCCTACTACCAGGAGGCCGCGAACCTCGAGACGCTGCGCGCCTCGTGGGAGCGGGCGATCGCCGACGGTGCCGACATGGTGCAGCTCGTCGCCTGGAACGACTACAGCGAGAACACGGTCTTCGCGCCGTCCGTCGAGCACGGCACCGCGTTCCTCGACGTCAGCGGCTACTACCAGACGCAGTTCAAGACGGGGAAGGCTCCTGCGGTGACCGGCGACGCCGTCTACGTCACGCACCGCAAGCAGCCCGTCGACGCCGACCCGCAGCTGTCGCACACCCTGATGCGGCTGATGTCCGGCGGCACCACGTCGACCAAGCCGCGCGACACCGTCGAGGTCCAGACCTTCCTGACCGCACCGGCCCAGGTCACCGTCAAGATCGGTACCAAGACGTCCACGTACACGGCTCCTGCGGGAGTGTCGGCCCAGACGTTCCCGCTCGGCCTCGGCAGCGTGAGTGTCGTGGCGGAGCGCTCGGGGATGCCGATCGCGTCGGCGGCGACGGATGACAAGGTCACGGCGAGCCCGCTCGTCCAGGACCTGCAGTACGTGGCGGCCTCGAGCCGTGACTGAGGTCCGGCTGCTGGCCTTCGGGGCCTGACGTCCGGGAGCGGCCGCGGCCCTAGAACGCGCGCTCGACGGTCTCGTCCGTGGCGGGCAGGTAGAGCCGCCGCGTGCTCCCGGTCGAGCGCTCGAACCACGCACCGTCGACGTCGCCGATCCGTCGTGCGGGGACCCCGCCGTACAGACCCGGGTCCTGGTCGTCGCGTGCCCGCGTCACCACGGCGCCGGCCGCCACGACGGAGCGGGACGGCACACGCGCACCTCCGAGCACCGTGCAGCGGGTCGAGACGAACGTCCGAGCGCCCACGACGATGGGTGCCGTGGTCTGCGCGTCGCGCTTGAGGTCGAGGGAGTGCGTGAGGAACAGCGAGTCGCGACCGGCCACGAGCGCGAGCTCGTCGAGCGTGATGCCGCCCGAGCAGTCGAACGTGTGCCGGCTCGTGATGCCGCTGCGGGGAGCGAGCGTCAGGTGCGACCCGTCGGGGAAGTAGCGGCGGTACGCCGGGGCCGTCGAGACGGTGTTGTAGTTGCCCAGGCTGGCGCCCTCGCCCAGGGACACCAGGCGCAGCTGCTTGAGGCCGTTGAACCGGCCGATGCGCGCTCCCGCGGCGAGCTCGACACGGTCCACCCGCCAGACGAGGTTCGGGCGAGCGACGGCGTCGGCGGCGAGCACGTGCCCGAAGGGCCGCAGCACCGCCCGCTTCACGGCGCCGGACGGCAGCAGCCACGCCAGTGCGACGGCGACGTCCCTGATCCTGCTCATGTCGAGACCTCCGCGACTGGCTGCTCGGTGGGTTGCGTGGCGCGCTGCGTGGTCGTCGGGTCGTCGTGCTCGGCCAGCCGGACGGGTTCGGGCGTCGACCTGATCACGAGCAACCCACCGACGACGCGGACGAGGAGCCCGACGAGTACCGCGAGCAGGGCCCCGGGAGTGCCCCAGAGGTGCGCACCGACGGGCACCAGCAGAAGTCCGACGAGTGCGCCGAGCGCGGTCAGTCGGGCGACGGTGCGGATCCGGCCGAGCGGTACCAGGGCAGCGCGTGAGACCGCCGACTCGAAGAGGTTGGTCGCGACCAGCAGCCCGACCAGCACCGCGGACACGGCGGCGGTCTCGACGTGTCCGGCGCCGAGCCACTGCACGAGCCACGGGGTGGTCAGCGCGACGACGGCGGCGATCAGGACGCCCGCGCACGCGGCGACGGCAAGCGCACGCCGCACGCGCAGGTGCATCCCGCCGGCGGGGGCGCGGGGTACCCAGCCCTGCAGGACGCTCTGCACGGGCTGCAGTGCGACGTATGCCTGCTTCTGCAGCTTGTCGAGCAGCGCAAAGCTCGCCAGGGCCGAGGGAACCGTGAGCCCCACGATCACCACGGGCACGGCGGTGTACGCCGCGCCGAGAGCGGAGGTCGTGACGCCTGCCCCCTGCTCGCGCAGGACCGTGCCGACGGGCCTGATGGGCTGACGCGCGGCGGCCGGCAGCCGGGTGACGTGCCGGATCCACAGCGAGCAGGCGGCCACGCCCGCGACCATGCCTGCGAGCTGTCCCAGCAGTCCCGCCTCGGCCCCGGAGCCGGCGCGCATCGCGAGGATGCCGAGCAGCGTGCCGGCAGCGCGGGGCAGCGTCTCGTACACGAAGAGTCGGTACGGGGCCACGGTCCCGACGAAGTACCAGGCGGCGGTGAGTCCGATCGTGGCGGCGCAGCAGGCGGCGAGCACGGCGAGCCAGGTGTGGTGACGGGCGACGAGCGCCGCGACCCCCGCGGTCGCGAGCAGCACCGGTGCGGCCAGGGCTCCCCGGGCGCGCAAGGACTCGACGTAGCGTCGCCACCGCTCGGCGCTGCCTGCGCGGGCGACGTCGGCCGGGCCGGACACCCCCCAGCCCAGGTACAGCACCACTGCGGACACCATGCCGACGGCCTGACCGGTCGCGATCGCTCCCCAGGCCGCAGGCCCGCTCGCATGAATCATCTCGGGGATCGACCACAGCGCGACGACCGCGAGCACGGCCATCGACAGGCCGAAGCCGACGAGAGGCGCGACCGAGGCGCGTGCAACCGCACGCGTCGTCGGCTCTGCCGGCATCTGTGTCTCCTCGTCCGTCAGGAACCGACCGTCGGGCACGGGATCCATGCCCGGAAAGTCCCGATCTGCCCGGTCGGCCTCATGGTAGTCGCGCGTCACGGGGCGCTGGCGGGTGAACCCTGACGCGCGCGCAGGGCGCGCGACCATCGCACGAGGAGCGCCGCGCCGACGAGCGTCGTGAGCACCAGCAGTGCGGTGTACACGACGCGGAAGGCGGCCGGTGCGCCCCACAGGAGGAAGGCCCCGGCCAGGATCCCGAAGTCTGCGGGCAGCAGGGCGAGCGCGCGGACCGTCGACGGCGTGCGGGGTGCGGGCGTCCCGGATGCGCGCCGCAGCAGCGGCTCGAGCGTGCCGGCCGCGAACACCACGACCGCGACCAGCTGATAGGCGAGCGGCACGAGCAGCCACCGGTCGGAGGGGACGAGCTCGAACCGGAACCACGCGATCAGCACGGCGCCGTGGACCGCGACGTGCTTGCCGGCGTCGACCACGTGGTCCAGCCACTCGCCGGCGGCGGAGCCCGTCCCGGTGTAGCGCGCCACCTGGCCGTCGGCGGAGTCCAGTGCGAACCCGAGCACGAGCAGGAGCGCCACGACGACTCCGAGGGCGAACGACGGGGGCCACGTGCACAGCGCGACGAGAGCCAGGCCGCTCACTGCGGCGCTCGCTGCGGTCACGCCGTCGGCCGAGACGCCCAGACGCACGGCCACGGCGGCCAGCGGTCGGCCCAGAGGGCGGTTCACCCACCGCGAGTAGAGCGAGACGCCGACGGCCGACTTCTGCGACCGGGCGAGCTCGGAGATGACGGTGCCCAGGGTGCCCACGCTGGTAAACGTGCCGTGTCAGTTGCCCGGAATGCAACAGTTCGCCCCATCTTCACCCGTGAGGATGCCCGAACGCCTCGCAGCGGGTGATTTCGCACCCGTATGCGTCATTCGTCCGGTTTTCCGTCCTACCCTTTGGACGTTTCGTGGGCGTCAGTGCGTGCGACGAGGGATCGAGGACCGATGCGCAAGTTCACCAGCATCCTGGCAGGCGCGGTGGCGACACTCATGGTCGCGGTCGTCGTGCCCGCAGCAGTAGCCCCGTCCGCGAGCGCGCTGAGCGGCGGCCTCGGCTTCACCGCGGACAACCTGCCCACGTGGCAGGCGAACGGCACGGTGTGGGCCACGGCGGGCGTCGGGTCGACGGTCTTCGCCGGCGGCACCTTCTCGCAGGTGCGCCCCCCGGACGGGACGTCCGGCACGCCGATCACGGTGGCCAACTTCACGAGCTACAACGCCGCGACCGGTCAGCCCGGGTCGTGCCGCCCCCAGGTGACCTTCGGCTCGAACGCCGCGACGGTGCGTGCACTGACTCTCTCGCCCGACGGCAGGACGCTGTACATCGGCGGGAACTTCTCGGCCGTCGGCGGGGTGACCGCACTGCGCGTGGCCGCCCTGGACGTCGCGACCTGCACGGTCAAGACCACCTTCCGGCCCCAGCTCATCAGCTCGACGGTGCGCTCGATCTCGGCCACTGACGACACGGTCTACCTGGCGGGCGACTTCCAGAGCGTCGCGGGCGCTCAGCGGCTGAGCTTCGCCGCGGTGTCGGCGAGCACCGGCGCGCTGCTGCCGTTCGTCGCGGACACCGAGCTGCGCGGGTGGGCGGTGTCCGCCGGCAGGGACGGGTCCACGGTCGCGATCGGGGGCGACTTCTTCACGGTCAACGGCCAGGACAGCCACGGATTCGCGGTCGTCGACGCGACGACCGGGGCGAACGTGCGCAACTACCCCGCACCGTTCATCCCGAACACGTCCGTCATCAAGGGCATCACCGCTGACGACACCGGGTACTACGTGGGTGCCGAGGGCACCGGCGGTGGCGTTTTCGACGGCTCGTTCGCGATCGACTACGGCACCTTCGACCAGCGCTGGCGTGACCTGTGCCTGGGGGCCACCCAGGCGCTCCTGGTGCACGACGAGATCGTGTACGAGGCGAACCACCACCACGACTGCGAGGCCAACAACCGCGGGGAGTTCACGGACGGGCTGCGCGTGTACCTGACCGCGAACCGGGTGGACACCGACGAGATGCTCGCGTGGCGTCCCCAGCTCAACGACGGTCTGGGCGAGAAGATCGGCCCGCGCTCGCTCGCGGTCGCCGCGTCGGGCAGCACCGAGTACCTCTGGGTGGGCGGGGAGTTCACGCTCGTCAACGGCCAGCCGCAGCAGTCGATCACCCGGTTCGCGAGCGGTCCGGACACCGGCGCTCCCGTGACGCCCACCGTGCGCGCGGAGTCGCTGAAGGCGGGCCAGGTCCGCGTCTCGTGGCGCTCGTCGTTCGACAGCGACGACGGCCGCCTCACCTACCGGGTGTACCGGAACGGCTCGTCGACGCCGCTCGCGACGATCGAGGGCGACTCGCGCTGGTGGGTGCGCCCGCAGGTCTCCTTCCTCGACACGAGCGTGAACCCCGGCACGACCTACACCTACCGCGTGACGGCGAGCGACGGCACGAACACGAGCTCGCAGTCGCCTGCCGCGTCCGTGCAGGTCCGCAGCAGCGACCAGCCGTACGCGAGCGCCGTCCTCGGTGACGGCGCGCAGACCTACTGGCGTTACGACGAGGCCTCCGGCCGCTACGGGACGAACAGCGGCCCGGGCTCCGCGCAGGTCAACTACATGAACGCCGTGACCTACCGCGGCGAGGCGAACGCGGCGCTCGACGACACCGGCTACGCGATGACGTTCGACGGCTCGACGAGCTACGCGTACGACGAGCAGACGGCCGCGGCACCGTCGGTCTACTCCGTCGAGACGTGGTTCAAGACCACGACGACGCGCGGTGGCAAGATCATCGGCTTCGGCAACGGCCTCCCCAACACGGGCAGCAACGCCACGCGCTCGTCCGGCAGCTACGACCGGCACGTCTACATGACGAACGCGGGTCGTCTGATCTTCGGGACGTGGACCGGCTCGGCCTCGACCATCCAGTCTGCGGCGGCCTACAACGACGGTCAGTGGCACCACGTGGTCGCGAACCAGGGGCCGGGCGGCATGGCGCTGTACGTCGACGGCATCCGGGTCGGCAAGAACGCGAACTCCGTCGCGCAGGCCTACCGGGGCTCCTGGCGCGTGGGTGGCGACAACCTCAGCGGCTGGCCGTCTCGTCCGTCGAGCGACTACTTCGCGGGCCAGATCGACGAGACCGCGGTCTACCCGACCGTGCTGTCCGGGTCGCAGGTGCTGGCGCACTACGAGGCGTCCGGCCGCACGGCTGCCGTCCAGCCTGCGCCGGCCGACGCGTACGGCGCCGCGGTGTACTCGCTCGACCCGGACCTCTACTGGCGGTTCGACGAGACCTCGGGCGCCGCCCAGGACGCGGGCCGGTACGGCGTGACCGGTACGTACACGACGACGAACCGCGTCCAGCAGGGGGTGGCGGGGTTCGTGCCCGGCGGCTCGCAGCGGGCCGTGCAGTTCAACCCGAACGGGTCGGGCAACAGCAACGGCGCCGACCTGGCCAGCAGCGTGCAGTTCAGCAACCCGAGCGACTACTCCCTCGAGCTCTGGTTCCAGACCTCGACCACGCGCGGCGGCAAGCTGATCGGCTTCGGTGACAACGCGACCGCGTTGTCGTCCAACTACGACCGCCACGTCTACATGCAGGACGACGGCAAGCTCGTCTTCGGGGTGTGGACGGGTTCGGCGAGCACGATCACCACGCCGCAGGCCTACAACAACGGTGAGTGGCACCACGTCGTCGCGACGCAGTCGTCGACCACCGGGATGAGCCTGTACGTCGACGGGATCCTCGTCGGCACCGACCCGCAGACCGGCGCGCAGAGCTACGCGGGCTACTGGAAGGTCGGCGGCGACGTCACCTGGGGTTCGACGTGGCCGTTCTTCTCGGGCCGGATCGACGAGGCAGCGGTGTACTCGACCGTCCTCACCCAGGGCCAGGTCGGGCTGCACTACGCGCTCGGCACCGGCGCGACGCCGCCCGACGCCGTGCCGCCCACCGCGCCCACCGGGCTGACGGCGACGGCGAACGGGGAGACGGACGTCGACCTGTCCTGGACAGCGGCGACCGACGACACCGCGGTGACCGGGTACGCCGTTCACCGGTCGACCACGGAGGGCTTCACCCCGACACCGGCCACGCTCGTGGCCGACGTCACCGGCACCTCGTACGCCGACACCGACCTGGCTGCCGACACGTACTACTACGTGGTCACGGCCCGCGACGCCGCCGGCAACGTCAGCCCGCCGAGCGAGCAGGCCTCGGTGGTGGTCGTCGGGCCGGACGTCACGGCGCCGTCGGCACCCGCCGACCTGACGGCCACGGCCGGCGAGACGGGCGTCGCGCTGTCGTGGACGGCCGCCACCGACGACCGCGCCGTGAGCGGGTACACGGTGCACCGTTCGACGGCTGCCGGCTTCACCCCCTCGTCCGCGACGAAGGTCGCGGACGTCACCCAGACGTCCTACGAGGACGGTGAGCTCGAACCGGGCACGTACTACTACGTGGTCACCGCGTCCGACGCGGCGGGCAACGTCGGCGAGCCGAGCGAGCAGGCCACGGCCGAGGTGCTCGGCCCGGACACGCAGGCGCCCAGCGCGCCGACCGACCTGACTGCCCACGTCACGGGCAGCACCGTGGCCCTGTCGTGGACGGCCTCGACCGACGACCGCGGCGTGACGGGCTACGCGGTGCACCGCTCGACGACTCCGGGCTTCACTCCGTCGTCGGGCACGCACCTCGCCGACGTGACCGGCACGTCCTACTCGAACACGTCGGTCGACCCCGGGACGTACTACTACGTGGTCGTCGCGTCCGACGCGGCGGGCAACACCAGCGAACCCGCCGCGCAGGCCACCGCCACCGTGGTGCCGCCACCGGCGGAGCCCGTCACCGTCACGCTGAGCCCCACGGCGGACACGATGGTCAACCAGGGCGCCCCGACCACGCAGTACGGGACGACGAACCAGCTCTCGGCCCGCAGCGGCAACCCGCTGGTGGTGTCGTACCTGAAGTTCGACATCCCGGCCGTCCCGACCGGCACGACGCTCTCGTCGGCCACCCTCACGTTGCGCACCACGACCTCCGCGAGTGCGGGGTCCGTCGACCCGTACGACCTGGTCTGGGCCGACAACGGCTGGAACGAGACCTCGACGCTCTACGCGTCGCGGCCTGCGCTCTCGAGCACCGTGGTGGGCACGCTCGCCGGCGGCTCCCAGCCGAGCACGACCTACGGCGTGACGCTGTCGCCGTCGGCGTTCGCGGGGACCTTCGGGTCGACGCGCAGCATCGGGGTGACGAGCACGAGCACCGACAACATCTGGTTCTGGTCGCGTGAGGTCAACGTGGCCTCGTACCGCCCGGTGCTGACCTTGACGTTCACGGCGGCGCCATGAGGCGCGTGGTCACCGTCGTCGCCGCTGTGGTCCTGCTGGTCGGATGCACGGGCCAGCAGGACCCCGGCGCCTCGTCGACGGCGGGTGCGACGTCCGGTGCCGGGCCGACCGCGCAGTCCACGCTGCCCGGCGCCGAGACCGCCGAGGCCGGGCCGGTGCCCACGGTGACACCGGTGCCGCTGCCGGAGCCCGACGCCGACGCGCAGGCCCAGTACGTCGCGATCGTCGCGCCGGGGACGGACGTCTACGCGCCGTCCGTCGTCGAGGCGGGGCTCAGCGCCTGCGACCGTGTGGCGTTCCTGTCCCAGGTGGACGACGAGGCCCTCGCCAAGGCGGTCACGGGCGGTGAGCTGGCCGACGTGGAGGCAGCGGTCCCGTTGCTGTGCCCGGACCTGACCGGGCACCTGGTCGCGGCGCTGAACGGGTTCTCCGACGGCACGCTCACGGTCGGCACGGGGTCGGGCGAGGTCGCGGTGGGTCGCTACACGGCGCCTGCACCGTCGGCCTCCTGCACCTGGACGGTGCGCGGCGCCGACGATGCCGTGCTGGCCGAGGGTGCTGCCGACGCGAAGGACGTCGCGGCCGGCCAGGCCGTGTCCCTGGAGGTCAGCAGCGGCGCCGCGGCGATCACGTCCGACGGCTGCCGTCTCTGGGTCCCCGCGACCAGCTGACCCGTCCGCCGCCCGGCGCCTCGGGTCGCCCACGTGCGGGCAGTCGCCCCCGACGCGATCGCCCGGCGTCGAGCACCGCGGCCGGCCATCGCGGTGTGGACGTGCGCCGCGGTCGCTGCCGTCGACGCCCCACGACCGAGGTCCGGTCGGCCTGCTCGTCGCCACGGCCGCTGCCGCCGACGGACGCCGGTCAGGTGCCGGCGGCCTGCTCGTCGGCTGCGGGCGCCGCGGGCGTCGGCAGCAGGGCACCGGCCAGCACCCCCGCGAGCTGGTGCGAGAACGCGTCCGTCAGGTGGTTCGGGTCCGCCCGTACGGGCGTGCTCCCGATGAAAGCCGGGCAGTAGCCATTCTCGGAGCAGAACCAGGTGTGAACGTCGACGTAGCGAACGCCTTCCTCGGCACTCCCGGCCGCCTCGACGGCGGCCTGCTCGGCGGCGCGGATCGACCACCAGCGCTTGTGCATCTTCGAGAGGCAGTCGGCCGGCGTCGACCGGGCCGTCGCGCACGTGCGCGGGTCCTGGCCCGCGGGCGGTGCCCCCAGCACCACGACCTGAGGGGCGAGGGCGCGCAGCCGGGTGAGGGTCTGGGTCATCCCGTCCCGCCACTCGTCGTAGGCCGCCTGGTCCTTGGCTCCGCTGACGAGCCGGTCGATCGAGTCCTCGGCGCTCGCGACGACCACCAGGGCGGGCTTGAGCGCGGCGACCTTCTCGAGCACCCAGTCGCGGTGCGGGACGCACGGCGTCCACAGCGCGCCCTGGAAGTCGTTGACCTGGACCTGGGCCGCCGGGCATGCCTGCAGGGTGAGGGGCTGGACACGCCAGCCCTGCGGGCCGAGCGCATCGCTGATGCCAGGGACGTAGCTGGTGGCGACGGAGTCGCCGACCACGACCGCGAGCTGTGTGCCGGCGTCGTCGCCGTAGCTGCACCGTGCGACGTCGTCGTCGGTCCTGACGTCGAGGCACTTGTCCTTCGACCAGGGCGCCACCAGGGCGCCCTCGCCGAGCGAGTCGAGCGACGGCTGCAGGGCGGGCCAGGTGGACGACTGCAGGGCGGCACGGACGCCTGCGGAGAGCTTGCCCTCGGGGCTGGCGGGGTCGACGTCCGTGACGGGGTCGGCGACGCCATCGACCTCGAGCGCGGCCACCGCGGGGGCGCTCGGGCTGCGCAGAACCGCGTACCCCGACGTGATCCCCGCGAGCAGCACGAGGCTGGCCAGGCAGGCCACCGCGGCGCGTCGCCCCACCAGGGGCTCGGACCGTGGTGCCAGGCGCTTGCGGCTCTTCGGCTCCAGCCACGACGAGCGCCGGACCGGGTCCTCGACCAGGTGGAACGAGAGCACCGACAGCGCGATCGCCACGACGACGGCGGTGAGCGAGCGGGCGACGCCGGGCGCCATGACTGACTGCAGGTACACCACGACCGGCCAGTGCCACAGGTAGAGCGAGAACGAGATCAGCCCGATGTACTGCGCCACGGGGTTCGACAGGATGCCTGCGAGTCGCGGAGGCTGCTGCACCCCGGTCCCGGCTGCGACGACCGCGACCGTGCCGAGCACGGGAACCGCCGCCCACGGGCCGGGCACGGGGGAGTGCTCGGTCAGCCGGAACGCGCCGATCCCGAGGGCCGCCAGGCCGCACCATGCCAGGGCGACGCGCCACGCCCGCCCTTGGACGCGGGCCAGGCGTTCGGCGACGACCGCGAGGAGGGCGCCGATCCCGAGCTCCCAGGCGCGCGTGAACGTCGAGAAGTACGCGACGGTCGGGACCGCAGCTGTCTGGTGCAGCGCCCACCAGAACGAGCCGACCGTCGCGGCCGCGACGACGATCCCGACGACGGGGACCCGCCCACCGCGGAAGCGGCGCGCGAGCAGCAGGCAGAGCACGACGAGCAGGGGCCAGACGACGTAGAACTGCTCCTCGACCCCGAGCGACCAGTAGTGCTGGAACGGGCTGACGGGGCCGGTGGCGTCGAAGTAGTCCGCGCCCTCGAGGGCGAAGTGCCAGTTCGCCAGGAACGCGAGCGACCACAGACCGTCCGCCGCGACCTGGTCGGCCCGGTTCGCGAGGAACAGCACCTGCGCCGTCGCGATCGTGACGGCGATGACCAGGACGGCCGCGGGCAGGATGCGGCGCGCACGGCGGCGGTAGAACTCCGCGAAGCTCACCCGTCCGGTGCGGTCGTACTCCTTGAGCATGATCCCCGTGATGAGGAAGCCTGACAGCACGAAGAACACGTCGACGCCCAGGTAGCCGCCGGTCGGCACCCCGAGGGTGTGGGTGACGACGACGAGGAGCACGGCGACCGCGCGCAGCCCGTTGATGTCGCGGCGTCGGGTGGGGTGGGAGCCGACGGAGGCCATGCCCGCGGCTACGGCTTCCCGCCGGCGGCCAGGTACTGCGGTGCCACGACCTGCGACGAGTCGTCGGTGTGGGGGCCCTCGTCACGCGGGGACGGGCGCCGCGCGGGCGGGATCACGACCTCGAGCGGACGTCCGGGGTCGCGGTCACCGGGGACGTGGTGCACGGTCTCCGGTCGCGCGTCGCCGCCCGTGACCGGCGTCTCGGTCGCCGCCTCGGTGGTGAGCGCGTCGGGTTGCGCGACCCCGGGGTCACGTCCCTGGTCCTGTCCTTGGTCACGCTCCTGGTCGTGGTCCTGGTCCCGGTCCCGGTCCCGGTCCCGGTCCCGGTCCGTCACGGGGTCCCGGCCTTGCTCGTCGCCCTGTTCCGGGTCCTGGTCTGCGGCCGCGGCCGGGCCGTGAGGCACGTGCTGCGCGTCGGCAGGCTCGAGCGTCTCGGGCTGCGTCGCACGAGGATCGAGGAGGCCGGGCCACACGGGTGCGTCCGCGGCGCCGGGGCGGTTCGGGGGTGCCTCGTCAGTCCCCGAGGCGTGCCGTCCACCCTCGGCGGGGGAGGGCTCGGGGTCGATCGTGTGGTCGTAGCCGTAGCGCGACGACGACGTCCCCCGCACACGGTTGGCGACCGCGCCGATCACGGGCACGTGAGCGGCCGAGAGTGCGGTGACCGCACGCGCCACGTCGGGGCGTCGGGCGATGCCCATCCCCGTGACGAGCACCGCACCCCCACACGTGTGCGCGACGAGCAGGGCGTCCGTGACGGGCAGCAGCGGAGGGCAGTCGAGGATCGTGAACTCGTACTCCTGCGCGAGCTGGTCGAGCACGGCGGCCATGCGCGGCGAGGACAGCAGCTCGCTCGGGTTCGGCGGCCTGCGCCCGGCGAGCACCACGTCGAGCCCGTCCGGTCCGTACGGCTGCACGATGTCCGCGATCGTCGCGCGGCCGATGAGCACGGTCGAGAGCCCGACGGCGCCTTCGAGCCCGAGCATCACCCCGAGCGTGGGTCGTCGCAGGTCCGCCTCGACGAGGCACACGCGGTGCCCGGCCGCTGCGAGAGTCGACGCGAGGTTGGCCGCGGTCGTGCTCTTGCCCTCGCCGGGGACGCTGGACGTCACGACGAACAGCCGACGGTCCGCGCCCGCCGCGAGGAACGAGATGTTGGTGCGGAGCTGGCGGTACTCCTCGGCCCGCTGCGTGGCGGACGTGCCGGGCCCGAGCAGCGGCGAGCCCGCCCGGCGGTCCAGGCTGATCGACCCGATGAGCGGCGCGCCCGTGAGGCGCTCCAGGGACCCGGCGTCGCGCACCTTGGTGTCGAGAGTCTCGCGCAGGGCCAGCGCGCAGGCGCCGGCCGCGAGCCCGCCGATCGCGCCCAGGATGATCCACAGCGGCACGTTCGGCGAGGACGGCGCAGCCGGGGGAACGGCGCTGCGGATCGACTCCAGCCGCACCGTCTTCTCGCCGTTCTCCTGCTCGGGGACCAGCCCGCTCACAGCGGCGGTGAGGTTCTTGGCGATCGCGTTGGCGAGGTTCGCCGCACCCTGGGGCGACGGGTCCGTGGCGGTGATCGAGATGACGTTCGTGCCCAGCAGGCTGGTGACGGACAGCTGACGGGCCACCACCCCCGGCGTGACGTCCAGCCCGAGCTGCTCGATGGCCGGCTCGACGACGATGGGCCGGGTCGCCAGCTCGCTGTAGGTCCGGACCTGCTTCTGGGTGTAGTCGGACCCTTGTGCGAGGTCGTTCGTGCTGCCCGTGTCGGCGACGACGACGAGCTCGGCTCGTGCCGTGTAGGTGGGTGTGGCGAGGAGACCGGCGAGGGCTGCGACCAGGATCCCGACGGTGACGAACGACGCGAGCCCGAGCCAGTGGGCACGAGCGATGGCGACGTAGTCGCTGAACCGCACCTGCTCTCCTCTCGCTGGCCGGTGGTGGAGCGCGCGCGGTGCTGACCCGCCGCGTCGCCGCGTCGGCGAACCCGCCGACAACTCGGTGCCATCTTCACACATCGGACAGCACGCGCCCGGGTGCAGTCCCCTCACAATGAGAACTCACGAGAGCGCGAAAGTGGCACGTCGACGTCCGATTTCACCCTGTTGCGCACCCGGTCAGGGCCTAGCCTCGGGGACATGGTGACCCTCGACGACACTGCCCCTGCGCCGGACGTGAGCACGGCGTCGTCGCCGACCGCGGGCCTGGTCGGAGCGAGCGTGTGCGTCGTGGGCATCAACTACGCCCCCGAGTCCACCGGGATCGCGCCGTACACCACGGCCCTCGCGCGCGCCCTGCTCGCGGGCGGAGCGCAGGTGCGTGTCGTCACAGGCGTCCCGCACTACCCGCAGTGGCGTGTCACGGACGAGCGGTACCTGGAGGGCCGGCGGTGGCGCGAGGACGTCGACGGCGTGCCCGTGGTCCGCGTGCGGCACCACGTCCCGCCGAGGGCGGACCTCGTCGGGCGGGCCCGGATGGAAGCCTCCTTCCTGCGCGGTGCGCTGTCGGTCGTGCGCCGCACCCCCGCTGACGCGATCGTCGCCGTCACGCCGTCCCTCGCGGGTCTGGGCGCCGGCCTGCTCGGCCGCCGCGGGGCGCCGCTCGCTGTGGTCGTGCAGGACATCACCGGCGCGGGTGCGGCCGAGTCCGGCACGACCGGGCGGCTGGCCGGTGCCCTGATCGGTGCGGGTGAGCTCGCCGCGCTGCGTCGTGCCGACCTCGTGGGCGTGATCGCCCCGCGGTTCGGCGAGCGGCTCGTCGAGCAGGGCGTCGAGGCCGGACGGGTCGTGGACCTGCCGAACTTCACGCACATCGAGCCGAGCTCGCTCACGCGCCACGAGGCGCGCGCGGTGCTCGGATGGGACGACGGCGAGGTCCTCGCGCTGCACACCGGGAACATGGGCATGAAGCAGGGCCTGGAGACGGTCGCTGCCGCCGCGCGGCTGACCGCGCCGGGCACCCGGTACTGCCTGCTCGGTGACGGCAACCAGCGCACTGCGCTCGAGGCGCAGGCCGAGGGCGTCGCCGCGTTGACGATGCACCCGCCCGTCGACGACGCCACCTACCCGGTGGCGCTGGCCGCGGCGGACGTGCTGGTGCTCTCGGAGCGCCAGGGCGTGCGCGAGATGAGCCTGCCCAGCAAGCTCACGTCCTACGTCGCGGCGGGCCGCCCGGTCGTCGCCGCGGTCGAGCCTGGCGGGATCACGCACACGCTCCTGCTCGAGCACGGCGCAGCCGAGCTCGTCCCCGCGGGTGACGCCGCGGCTCTCGACGAGGCGGTCCGCCGTGTCGCGGCCGACGGCGCGCGCAGCGCCGAGCTCGTCGCCGCGGGGCGGCGCATGGGGGAGCGGCTGTGGTCGGCGCAGGCCGCGCAGGACCGGTACCGCGACTTCGTCCTGCGGCTGCTCGGGTCCTGAGGTGTCCGTCGCCGCCACCAGCGGTCCGGGTGTCGCGCAGACCGCCGACCCCTCCCGGGCGCCAGGGCTCCCCGCCCGGTGGGCCGTGTTCCTCGTGGTTGCGGCCGTGCTGTGCGGGCTGGTGCCGGTGCTGCTGCTGCAACAGGTCGAGGACGCGGGGCGAAGCGGCGCGTGGGGGCTCACGCTCGCGTTGATGGTCTGGGCGGGGATCAGGATCGCCCACCGGGTCGCCGACGGGCGCCCTGCGCTCTTCGACTTCGTGTTCTGGCTGTTCGTCTACATCTTCCTGGGCCTGGCCCCGACCGCGCAGATCCGCGCCGACCAGGTCTCGACGACGACGCCGGGCATGGACCCCGTGCTCGACAGCCGGATCGCCACGACCGTCTGGACCGGGGTGCTGTGCTACGAGGCCGGTCGGTTCGTCGCACGCCATCTGCGGCGTCCCCCGGGCGTGGCACCGAAGGCCGTACGCCTCGACGTCGTGCCCGGCCGCGCGGTGGTGCTGACCGTGGTGGGCATCCTCGCCGCGGGGTACTACATCATGAAGATCGGGCCCTCGACCCTCTTCCTCAGCCGCTACGCCGCGTACGACATCCGCTCGCAGCGCATGCCCGACGTCGCGCTGCGATCGATGCTCGCGGGCGCTGGCTCCTACCCCCTGCTGATCGCAGCAGGCGTCTACCTGCGGGTGTGGGTCACGCGCGTGCTCGGTCCCTCGTCGGCGCGGTACCTGCCGCTGCTCGTGCCCACCGTCGCGGTGCTCCTGGTGGTGGTGAACCCGATCTCGTCGGCGCGCTACGACTTCGGGACGGTGGCGTTCGCACTCGTGGTCCTCGTCGGTGCGGTCGGCACGAGACACCGCGCGCGCCTGACGATGGCCGGGACGGTCGCGGCCTTCCTGTTCGTCTTCCCGATCGCCGACGCGTTCCGCACCGACCGGGTCAACACCACCCGCAACGGCTTCTTCGGCGAGTACCTGGCCAACGCCGACTACGACGCGTTCTGGCAGATCGGCAACGCGCTGTCCTACGTCGGCGACGGCCTCGTGCGTCCGTTGCGCCAGGCGCTGGGCGTCGTGCTGTTCTGGGTGCCGCGCGGGTCCTGGCCGGACAAGCCCGTGGACACCGGCATCTTGCTCGCCGACTACCGCGGCTACTCGTTCACCAACCTCTCGGCGCCCCTGTGGGCGGAGCTGCTGGTCAACGGCGGTATCGCACTGCTGGTGCTGGGCTTCGTCGGGCTCGGCATCGCGCTCGGGCGCCTCGACCTGCGGATCGTGCGGGCACTGCTGGGGGGCGGCCAGCTCTGGGCGATCGTCGGTGCGGTGTTCCCGGTCTACATGGTCATCCTGCTGCGCGGGTCGCTGCTGCAGGCCACCGGCACCCTGGCGGTCGCCGTCGCGTGCGTGCTGTACGTGCGCCGCTCGAAGCGCGCGACCGCCCCACCGGGCACGGTCGCGCGCAGCGGCTCCAGCGCGACTCAGGCCGACGAGCGCGCGGCGGGCGACGCCCCGACCTCGCCGACGTAGACGCGCTCGAGCTCGTCCCGCACCGCGTCCATCGAGAGCTCGGCACGGCACAGCTCGCGGCCCGCCAGGCCGGCGGCGCGTGCCTCGTCGGGTGAGTCGAGCAGCCGGGCGACGCCCGTGGTGAGCTCGTCCAGGCTCGGCCCGACGACCACGCCCGCCCCGTGGCGTCGGATGCGACCTGCGAGTCCGCACGTGTCGGTCACGACCACCGGCACACCCGCGGCCATCGCCTCGATGACGGACATCGGGAAGGGCTCGTCGACGCTCGGCAGCACGGAGACGCTCGCCGCCGCGGCGCGCGTCGCAGCCTCGTCCAGCGGGAGGGGACCCACCCAGGCGATCCGGCCGTCGGCGTCGTCGCGGTCCAGCAGGGCGCGGACGTGGCTGCCCTCGCCCTCGTCAGGCCCGACGAGCGTGAACCTCGCGTCGGGGAACCGGCGCGCCAGGCGCTGCGCCGCCTCGACGAACATCCCGGGCCGCTTGCGGGGCGCGAGCCGGGCCAGGTACAGCACCTCGCGCGGCAGCGCGGGATCGACCGCCGGCGGGATCGGGACGGCGTTGACCAGGGGGACCAGCGGCAGGTCGACGCCGGCGACGGCGAGGACGTCGTCACGCTCGCGGTCGGTCAGGTGCAGCACGGCTGCTGCGTCACGCAGGACCGGCCGGGTCCAGCGGGCGTCGAGCGGCCGGGCGAGCGGGTGCGAGCTCGGGTCGATCATGCCGTGCGTCTGCAGCACGTAGCGCACCCCTGCCCGCTGGGCGAGCCGGGCGGCCGGCAGCGTGACGAGGTCGCGCGCCAGGTGGATGTGCACCACGTCCGCGCTGCGCACCGCGGAGCGCAGCCAACGCTGCAGGCCCGGGCTGCTCAGGCCCGCGAAGCCTGTGCCCGGCACCACCCGGCGCACGGGGAACAGCCGCACGCGCTGCCCGTCGACGTGCGTCGGCAGCTCCGCGAAGCCCGCGGCACCGCCGACGAGCTCGACATGGTGACCCGCGGCGCGCAGTGCGGACGCGTGGTGCAGCGCGACGCGCGTGGGGCCGCCGTAGGTGCCGTCGGGGGAGAAGAGTGTGACGACCGACAGGATCCGCAGCGTCATGAGGCCGGCTCGGGCTGCCGTGCCGAGGGTGCCAGGACGACCGCACCGGCGGGGACGTCGCGCGTCACGAGTGCGGTGGCGCCGACGACGGCGTCCGCGCCGATCGTCACGCCGCGCAGCACCGTCGCGCGCGCCGCGACCCAGGCGCCGTCCTCGACGACGATCGGGGCGTTGTCGAACTCGAAGGTCGGTGAGCGGCGGTCGTGGCTGCCCGTGCAGAGCAGGACCTGCTGCGAGAGGCAGACGTCCGAGCCGATGGTGATCGGCTCGAGGTCGAGCAGGTGCGCTCCCTCACCGATCCAGGTGTGGTCCCCGACCGTGAGCTTCCACGGCCAGTGCACATGCACGTCGTGCCGGATCACGCAGCCGGTGCCGATCGTCGCGCCGAACGCGCGCAGGATCGCCACGCGCAGGCTCACGGGGCACCACCACCGGGTGACGACCAGCCCGCTGACGAGCAGCCACAGCGCCTGCACGGGTGCGGGGCGGCCCTTGTCGTAGCCCACGCCGGTGAAGCCGGCCAGCCTGCGCCTCGTCATCCGCGCAACCGGTCCTCGTTCTGCAGGTACCACCGGTAGGTGGACGCGAGCCCGTCCCGCAGCGAGATCGAGGCCTTCCAGCCGAGGGAGTTGATCCGGTCGACGGACAGGAGCTTGCGCGGGGTGCCGTCGGGCTTCGTCGTGTCCCACGTGATGGTCCCGTCGTAACCGACCACGTCGGCCACGGTCTCGGCGAGCTCGCGGATGCTGACGTCCTCGCCCACGCCGATGTTGATCGGGACCGGGTCGTCGTAGTGCTCCAGCAGGAACAGCACGGCGGAGGCGACGTCGTCGCTGTGCAGGAACTCCCGGCGCGGCGTGCCCGTGCCCCAGCAGACCACCTCGCGCGCGCCGTCGCGCACTGCCTCGTGGAAGCGGCGCACCATCGCCGGGAGGACGTGCGAGCCGGTCGGCGAGAAGTTGTCGCCCGGGCCGTACAGGTTCGTCGGCATCGCCGAGACGTACGGCAGGCCGTGCTGGCGGCGGATGGCCTGCACCTGCAGGACCCCGGAGATCTTGGCGATCGCGTACGCGTCGTTGGTCTCCTCGAGCGGGCCCGTGAGCAGGGAGTCCTCGGTGATGGGCTGCGGCGCGAGCCGCGGGTAGATGCAGGTGGAGCCGAGGAACAGGAAACGCTGCACACCCGTGCGGACAGCCGCGTCCATGAGGTTCACCTGGATGCGCAGGTTGTCCGACAGGAAGTCCGCCGGGTACGTCGCGTTCGCCAGGATCCCGCCGACGCGCGCCGCGGCGTCGACGACCACCGCCGGGCGTGCCCGGTCGAAGAACGCCTCGACGGCAGCCCGGTCGCGCAGGTCGAGCTCGGCGGACGTCGCGCCCACGAGGTCCGTGCATCCACGGGCCTCGAGCGCGCGCCAGACCGCGGAGCCGACGAGGCCGCGATGGCCGGCGACGTAGATCCGCGCTGCGCGGTCCAGCGGGTACGGGGCACTGAGCGGCTCGGGCATAACGGACACCCTACGGACGGCCCTGGTGGGCGCGGCAGAAGCTGTCCGGGTGAAAGTCGGGCCAAGACGGATGATTCCGACATTGCGGACGTCTAGTGTGTGGGTGGCGACGAGGTGTCGCGGAGGTGACGAACGGGGGGGGTGACCATGCGCGTGGGTTACGCCGCAGGTGCGTACGACCTCTTCCACGTCGGCCACCTGAACATCCTGCGCCACGCCCGCCAGCACTGCGACCACCTGATCGCCGGCGTCGTCTCGGACGAGATGCTTCTGCTCACCAAGGGTCGCGCCCCCGTGGTGCCGCTCGCGGAACGCATGGAGATCGTCGCGCACATCGCCTACGTCGACCAGGTCCACGCCGAGACGGTGCCGGACAAGCTCGAGACGTGGAAGCAGCTGCACTTCGACGTGTTCTTCAAGGGCGACGACTGGCGGGGGACGCCCAAGGGTGTCGAGCTGGAGCGGCGCTTCGCCGAGGTCGGTGTCGAGGTCGTCTACTTCCCGTACACGGCGCACACGTCGAGCACCGCGTTGCGCCGCGCGCTCGCGCTGCTCGAGGGTGAGCGCGCGGCGACCGCGATCTGACCTCGCCCCAGCCCGCGCGCGGTCGGCCGCGGCCCCGCGTCCCGCTACAAGAGCTCGTTGGCGTCCTGCGGACGCGGGTGGGCCAGGTACCAGTCGGCGGTCTGCTTGATACCCGTGGCCAGGTCGACCACCGGCTCGAAGCCGAGCGCCTGGAGCTTGGCCGTGTCAGGGCACCGCCGCGGCGTGCCGCCCACGGGGGCCGGCCCTGCGACGAGCTCGACGTCGTCCAGCCCGACCGCGTGCGCGACGGTCCTGGTGAGCTCGGCGATCGTGACCTCGTGCATCGACCCCACGTGGTAGACGCTCATCGTCTCGCCGTGCTGCCACATCGTCAGGATGCCCGCGACGATGTCGTCGACATGGCAGAACGCGCGCGTCTCGGAGCCGTCGCCCTGCAGCTCGATGCGGCTGGTGCCGTCCTCGAGCGCTGCCTTGGCCTTCGCCACGAGCTGCGGGATCACGTGCTTCCAGCCCATGTCGGGGCCATAGACGTTGTGCGGCCGGAACACCTGGACCTTCTCCAGCTCGTCGCGCCCGTAGTTGAACGCGATGAGCTCCGAGACGAGCTTGGACCCACCGTAGGAGTACCGAGGGTTCAGGGAGTCGGGGATCACCATGGGCACGGTCTCCGGCGTCGGGACCAGCGCGGGCGTCTGGTAGACCTCGGCCGACGACGCGACGACGAGGTCCGGAACTCCTGCGGCGATGCACGCCTCCGTGACGGCCAGGGCGCCACGCACCCCGACGTCGAGCACGAGGCGCGGACGGGTGTAGAAGTTCTCGGTGCCGTTGATCGCGGCGAGGTGGAAGACCGCGTCGGTGCCCGTGAGCGCATCGGTCAGCGCGGGCGCGTCCCGCACGTCGACGCCGACGAGGGTGATCTCCTCGAGCACGTCGTCGAGCCGCGACGCCCTGCCGCGCAGGAGGTTGTCGATCGCGAGGACCTCGTGCCCGCGTTCGAGCAGCTCACGCACCAGGTAGGCGCCGATGAACCCGGCCGCGCCGGTGACGGCGACCCGCGCCATCAGAACTTCCCCGCGAGGTTGCCGACGGTGAAGTACGAGCCGGTCAGGATGTCCGCGGGGCGGTCGGCGAGGTTGTTCCAGTAGTCGAACACGAAGCCGTTGTCGGACATCGTCATGAGGGTGCGCTCCAGGTCGATCGACGAGAACGCCGGGTGGTTGTTGGCCACGACGAGCAGGTCGGCGCCCGTGCACGCCTCGCCGAGGGTGTCGTGCACCTCGACGTCGCCCAGGGTGCGCAGCACCTCCGGCTCGACGACGGGGTCGTACAGACGGATCGTCCCGCACCGTCCGCTCGCCCGCAGGCGTTCGAGCACGGGGAGCGACATCGAGCCCCGCAGGTCGTCGGTCTCGGGTCGTCCCTTGAAGGCCAGCCCCGCGACGACCACGGTGTAGGGGCCGGGCTTGCGGCGGTCGAGCTCGGCCAGGACGGCATCGATGGTCTCGGCCGGCTGCCGCTCGTTCACGGCGCGGGCCGCGCGGGTGATCTCCAGGTCGACGCCGTAGGCGTCGAGCGACGCGGCGAGGATGTGAGGGTCCTTCTCCAGGCACGGGCCGCCGACGAGCCCCGGCAGTGCGACGTCGGTGCGGGAGTACCCGAGCTTGCCGAAGCGGATGACCTCGTTGGCGTTCACGCCGATGGCGTCGCACGCGCGGGCGACCTCGTTCGCGAACGCGAAGCGGACGTCTCGTGAGGTGTTGTCCACGAGCTTGATCATCTCGGCGGTCTCGGGGTCCGAGACGCGCACGATCGTGTTCGTCAGACGGCTGAACAGCGCGGCGGCGGAGCCTGCGGCGGCCGGGTCCATGCCGCCGACGATCTGCGGGAGCAGCGTGAGCTCGCGCAGCGCGTCGCCCTCGAGCGTGCGCTCGGGGCACATCGCGAGCTTGAAGCGTCGGCCCGAGGCCTCGAGGATCGGGCGCACCACGTCCCGCGTGGTGCCCACCCGGACGGTCGAGCGCAGGATCACGGTCGCGTCGTCGGGCATGTGCTCGGCGACCTCGCGGGTCGCCGCCTCGATCATGTCGAGCCGTGGCTCACGGGTTCCGGCGAGCAGGGGAGTGCCCACCGTCAGGACGTAGTACGCCGCGGGCGGGATGTCGGCGGTGGTCTGGGACGCCCGGAAGCGCCCGCCGTCCACGGCGGCTGCGAGCGCAGGCGCGAGTCCGACCTCCGAGAAGTGGGGGATCCCCTTGTTCGTGAGCTCGACCACGTCGAGGCGCCGCTCGACGCCGTGCACGCGCACGCCCCTGCGGGCGAGCGCGACGCCGAGCGTCAGGCCGACGTACCCCAGCCCGACCACGACGACGTCCAGGCGGTCCTCGGTGTCCATGTGGCGGTCTCCTTCGCGGGTCATGGCGTGCACGGGTGCGCCGCCGTGGCCCTGCGATTCTCACCGGGACGTAACGGACACGCCAGGATGAACCGGACGTTTCACCCACTGTTCGCCCGATCGGTCCTGCGGGCCCGTGACATCGGCCGCCGGGGCGCTCCCGGCGCGCGGGGGCCGGGCGCGACGTGTCGGCCCGCGCTCGTAGACTCGTTGCCGCCCCCCGTGTCCCGCCGGACCCGGGGTCTTGGTGCTGCCTGGTCGCACGTGTGCGACGCGAACCTCACGCGGACGGGTTCCCCCGGCCGCCGACCCTGCGAGAGGTCTCCTGACTCGATGGACCTGACCGGACTCCTGCCAGCCCTGCTCGCCGACCCGGCTGCCGCTGCCGCGCTCGAGGCGCTGCCCGCACGCGGTGCGGTCGACGTCGTGGGGCCTGCGGGCGTGCGGCCGCCGCTGCTCGCGGCGCTCGCCGGGGCCGGCGGTCACACCCAGGGGCGTCCGCTCGTCGTGACCACCGCGACGGGCCGCGACGCCGACGAGCTCGCCTCCGCGCTGCGCTGCTACCTGCCGGACGACGACGTCGCGGTGCTGCCCGCGTGGGAGACGCTCCCGCACGAGCGGCTCTCACCGCGTGCGGACACGGTCGCGCGGCGGCTGGCGGTGTTCCGCCGGCTCGCGCACCCGGCGCCCGAGCCGGGGCCGAGCGGACCGATCCGCGTGCTCGTCGTCCCCGTCCGGGCGCTGCTGCAGCCGGTGGTCGAGGGGCTCGGCGAGCTGCGGCCGGTCGAGGTCGCCGTCGGGGACCGGGTCGACCTCGAGGACCTCACGCAGCGGCTCGTCGACGCCGCGTACAGCCGCGTGGACATGGTCGAGAAGCGCGGCGAGTTCGCGGTGCGTGGCGGCATCCTGGACGTGTTCCCGCCCACCGAGTCGCACCCGCTGCGCATCGAGCTGTGGGGTGAGGACGTCGAGGAGATCCGCTGGTTCTCGGTCGCGGACCAGCGTTCGCTCGAGATCGCCGAGCACGGGCTGTGGGCGCCCCCGTGCCGCGAGATCCTGCTGACCGAGGCGGTGCGCGAGCGTGCGGCGACGCTCGTCACGCAGCTCCCCGGCGCGATCGACATGCTCGACAGGCTCGCGGCCGGGATCGCTGTCGAGGGCATGGAGTCGTTGGCACCCGTGCTCGTCGACCGCATGGTCCCCGTGCTCGACCTCGTCCCCGACGACGCGCTGATGGTGCTGGTCGACCCGGAGCGGATCCGGCGCCGCGCGCACGACCTGGTCGCGACCACGCAGGAGTTCCTCGAGGCGGCGTGGACGTCGGCCGCGGCGGGTGCCGCGACGCCGCTCGACCTGTCGGCGGCGTCGTTCGCGACCTTCGCCGACGTCCGGGCGCTCGCGGCGGTGCGGGGTCTGGGCTGGTGGACGCTGTCCGGCTTCACGCTCGACGCGGGGGCCGACGACGCGCACGCGGATGCCCCGGTGCGCGACAGCGACGGCGTGGAGACGCTCGTCGTGGGGGCACGCGACGTCGAGCGGTACCGCGGCGAGGTGGCGCGCGCCGTGGCCGACGTGCGTGCCCTGCAGCAGTCCGGGTGGCGGCTCGTGCTCGCGACCGAGGGGCACGGCCCCGCGCAGCGCATGGTCGAGCAGCTCAAGGCAGCGGACTGCCCCGCGCGGCTCGTCGGCGCGATCGACGCCGAGCCCGAGGGTGGCGTGGTGCTCGTCGTGCCCGCGCCGGTGGGCCCGGGGTTCGTCGCGGAGCCGATTCACCTCGCGGTGTTCTCCGAGTCCGACCTGACGGGGCGGGCGGGGTCCTCGACGCGCGACATGCGCAGGATGCCGAGCCGCCGGCGCAACGTCGTCGACCCGCTCGCGCTGCGGGCCGGCGACTTCGTCGTGCACGAGCAGCACGGCGTGGGCCGGTTCGTCGACCTGGTCCAGCGGACCATCGGCTCGGGTGCCGCCGCGGCGACGCGCGAGTACCTGGTGATCGAGTACGCGTCGTCCAAGCGCGGGCAGCCGGGGGACCGGCTGTACGTGCCGACGGACCAGCTCGACCAGGTGACGAAGTACGTGGGCGGCGAGGCGCCGAGCCTGAACCGCATGGGTGGCTCCGACTGGGCCAAGACCAAGGGCCGGGCGCGCAAGGCGGTCAAGGAGATCGCCTCCGAGCTCATCCGCCTGTACTCGGCCCGCATGGCCACGGCGGGGCACGCCTTCGGCCCGGACACCCCGTGGCAGCGCGAGCTCGAGGACGCGTTCGCGTACGTCGAGACGCCGGACCAGGCGGCGACGATCGACGAGGTCAAGGCCGACATGGAGAAGCCGATCCCGATGGACCGGCTGGTGTGCGGCGACGTCGGCTACGGCAAGACGGAGATCGCGGTGCGCGCCGCGTTCAAGGCCGTGCAGGACGGCAAGCAGGTCGCGGTCCTCGTCCCGACGACGCTGCTCGTCCAGCAGCACCTCGACACGTTCACGGAGCGCTACTCGGCCTTCCCCGTCACGGTCAAGGCGTTGTCGCGGTTCCAGACCGCCAAGGAGAGCAAGGCGATCGTCGACGGGCTCGCCGACGGCTCGGTCGACGTGGTGATCGGCACCCACCGGCTCATCACGGGCGAGGTGCGGTTCAAGGACCTCGGGCTCGTCGTGATCGACGAGGAGCAGCGGTTCGGCGTCGAGCACAAGGAGACGCTCAAGGCGCTGCGCACGAACGTGGACGTCCTGGCGATGTCCGCCACGCCGATCCCGCGCACGCTCGAGATGGCCGTGACCGGCATCCGGGAGATGTCCACGCTCGCGACCCCGCCCGAGGAGCGGCACCCGGTGCTGACGTTCGTCGGCGCGTACGAGGAGAAGCAGATCTCTGCGGCGATCCGTCGTGAGCTGCTGCGCGAGGGTCAGGTCTTCTACGTCCACAACCGCGTCGAGTCGATCGAACGCACGGCGTCGCGTCTCAACGAGCTCGTGCCCGAGGCCCGCATCGCCGTCGCGCACGGGAAGATGAACGAGCACCAGCTCGAGCAGGTGATCGTCGACTTCTGGGAGAAGCGGTTCGACGTCCTGGTCTGCACGACGATCGTCGAGACCGGCCTGGACATCTCCAACGCGAACACGCTCATCCTCGAGCGCGCGGACCTGCTGGGGCTGTCCCAGCTGCACCAGCTGCGCGGCCGGGTGGGCCGTGGCCGGGAGCGGGCGTACGCCTACTTCCTGTACCCGCCGGAGAAGCCGCTCACCGAGACCGCGCACGACCGGCTGCAGACGATCGCCGCCAACACCGACCTGGGCGCGGGCATGGCCGTGGCGATGAAGGACCTCGAGATCCGCGGTGCGGGCAACCTGCTCGGCGGCGAGCAGTCGGGCCACATCGAGGGTGTGGGCTTCGACCTGTACATCCGGATGGTCGGCGAGGCCGTCGCGGCGTTCCGCGACGACGTCCCCGAGGAGCTGCCGGACGTCACGATCGAGCTGCCGGTCGACGCGCACATCCCGCACGACTACATCGCGCACGAGCGGCTGCGCCTCGAGGCGTACCGCAAGCTGGCGGTCGCTACCGACGAGGCCGCGCTGCGCGAGGTGCGCGCCGAGCTCGTCGACCGGTACGGACCGGTGCCCGAGGCGGTCGACAACCTGTTCGAGGTGGCCCAGTTCCGGCACCATGCGCGCCGCGCGGGGCTGTCCGACATCACGGCCCAGGGCAAGTTCGTGCGGTTCGCGCCGCTCGAGCTGCCCGAGTCCGCGCAGCTGCGCCTCAAGCGCCTGTACCCGGGCTCGGTCCTCAAGCCCGCGCTGCGCACCGTGCTCGTGCCCTTCCCGACGACCGCGCGGATCGGCGGCAAGCCGCTGCACGGCCGCGAGGTCCTGGCGTGGTGCCGTCAGCTCATCGACGCGATCGTCCTCAACGACGTCTCGGCGGCCGCCCAGCTCGGCACCACGCGCTGACCGGGCAGACCCCCGCCCGCCATCACAGCCGGGACCGCCGCGGGCCGCGTCACGCCCGCCGCGGCGATCTCGCCGAGGCGACGGCCGTCTGACGGCGTCGGGTCGTCGTGGGGGGGGGGCCGGGCGCCCCCCCCGGGGCCCCCCGCCGCGCCATCGGCCGGACGACCGCCCGGGCACCGGCCCGGCAGCGCGGCCCGCCGGCGACGCAAGGCCCTGCTGGGCTTCCTCGGCGTCGTGGGCTTCGGGGCCACCTGGGAGGTCGTCGCCCGGACCGGCGTCGTCGACCAGGACTCCGTGCCGCCGTTCACGACGACGCTCGCACGCCTGGTCACCGAGCTCGGTACCGCCAAGCTCTGGTCGGTGCTCGGCGACACGGTGCTGACCTGGGCGATCGGGCTGGCCATCTCGGTCTCCGCGGCCCTGGTCATCGGCACCGTCATCGGGCTGGTGCCGTTCCTGCGCCGCGCGACGCACACGACGATCGAGTTCCTGCGGCCGATCCCGTCGGTCGCGATCATCCCCCTCGCCGTCCTGCTCCAGGGGCTCTCGCGTGAGGCCGCCCTCATCGTGGTGGTCTACGCGCCGTTCTGGCAGGTGCTCATCCAGGTGATGTACGGCATCGCCGACGTCGACACCGTCGCGCGCGACACCGCCCGCAGCTTCGG
>JAEYUL010000081.1 GCA_023432565.1 Actinomycetes bacterium
GCTGCCCGCGGCGATCCCGAACCTGCTCGTCAACGGCGCCGCCGGCATCGCGGTCGGCATGGCCACCAACATGGCGCCGCACAACCTGGTCGAGGTCGTCGCGGCCGCGCGGCACCTGGTGCAGCACCCGGACGCGACGCTCGAGGACCTCATGCGGTTCGTACCGGGCCCGGACCTGCCGACCGGCGGCAAGATCGTCGGCCTGGACGGCGTGCGCGACGCCTACCGCACGGGCCGGGGACAGTTCCGCACCCGCGCCACGGCACGTGTCGAGAACGTCACACCACGCCGCAAGGGCATCGTCGTCACCGAGCTGCCGTACACCGTGGGCCCGGAGAAGGTCATCGAGAAGATCAAGGAGGGCGTGCAGTCCAAGAAGCTCTCCGGGATCGCCGACGCGGTCGACCTCACGGACCGCGCGCACGGGCTGCGTCTCGTGATCGAGGTGAAGTCCGGCTTCGACCCGGAGGCCGTCCTCGAGCAGCTGTACCGGGCGACACCGCTCGAGGACTCGTTCTCGATCAACAACGTCGCGCTCGTCGGCGGCCAGCCCCGCACGCTCGGGCTGCGCGACCTGCTCGTCGTCTGGGTGGACCACCGTCTGTCGGTGGTGCGCCGGCGCTCGCAGCACCGGCTCGACAAGCGTCTCGAGCGCCTGCACCTCGTGGAGGGTCTGCTCGTCGCGATCCTCGACATCGACGAGGTCATCCAGGTCATCCGCACGTCCGACGACGCCGAGGCCGCCCGCGCGCGGCTGCGCACGGTCTTCGACCTGTCCGAGCCGCAGGCCGAGTACATCCTCGAGCTCCGGCTGCGACGCCTGACGAAGTTCTCGCGCCTCGAGCTCGAGCGAGAGAAGGAGCAGCTCGAGGCCGAGATCGACGAGCTGCGGGCGGTGCTCGCCGACGACCACCGGCTGCGCACGCTGGTGTCGGACGAGATGGCCGAGGTCGCGGCGACGTACGGCACCGCGCGGCGCACGATCCTGCTCGAGTCGGCGGGCGGTTCCGCGGTGACGGGCGCACCCGCCGGCAAGGGATCGTCGCGTGCCGCCGCGGTCACGCTCGAGATCGCCGACACGCCCTGCTGGGCGCTCCTGTCGGGAACGGGCCTGCTCGCCCGTACCGCCACCGACGAGCCGGTCGAGCGGACGTCCGAGACGCGTCGCGCGAAGCACGACGTCCTGACGTCGGCGGTCGCGACGACGGCCCGCGCGGACATCGGGGCCGTCACGTCGCGCGGGCGCATGGTGCGCGTGTCGGTGCTGGATCTGCCCGCCCTGCCGCCCACGCACGGCGCTCCGTCGCTCGGCGGCGGAGTACCGCTCGGCGAGGTCGTCGCGCTCGAGTCCGGAGAGCGGGTCGTGGCGCTGGCCTCCCTCGCACCCGACGCCCCGACGCTCGCCCTGGCGACGGCCGCGGGCGTGGTCAAGCGGGTCACCGCGGGCGACGTGCCGGGCAACCGTGACGCGTGGGAGGTCGTCTCGCTCAAGGACGGCGACGAGGTGGTCGGCGCGACTCAGGTCGACGACGACGACGAGCTCGTCCTCGTCTCGTCGGACTCCTCGCTGCTGCACTTCGGCGCCGCCCAGGTGCGCCCGCAGGGCCGCGCGGCAGGAGGCATGGCGGGCATCAAGCTCGCGGCGGGCCAGCGCGTCGTGGCGTTCGCGGGCGTGCCCGCCGCACGCCTCGCGGACACCGTCGTCGTGACGATCTCAGGCTCGTCGTCCGCACTGCCGGGTACTCAGGCCGGCTCGGCGAAGGTCTCGCCCTTCGACGTCTTCCCCGGCAAGGGGCGGGCGACCGGCGGCGTGCGCTCGCACCGGTTCCTCAAGGGCGAGGACGCGCTGATCCTGGCGTGGGTCGGTCCGGCGCCCGCCTGGGCGTGCGGCTCGGCGGGTCAGCCCGTGGACCTGCCCGCGCTGGACCCCCGGCGCGACATGTCCGGCACCGCGCTGCACGCGCCGGTGCACGCGATCGGCTAGGCCTGGAGACGGCGGACGGCGACGAGCGCCACGACGTTGTCGCGCTTGACCACCTGCACGCGCGCGACGGGCGTGCTCCGGCGCGCTCGCCGCGTGCGGTTGTCGACGGCCACGGCCGCCACAAGGAGCGCCTGCCCCACGGTGTAGGTCAGCATGACCCAGACGTCCTGCCCCGGCAGGTCCCAGCCGGGGACGAACCGGCCGAGCGCGATGAGGGCGTCGGAGACGAGGAACACCGCGCCGCCCGCGGCCCCGAGCGGCCCCAGACCCGTCGCGAGCACGGCCATGGCCGTGAGCACGCCGCCGTACACGGCCACCGGGACGAGCAGGGTCTCGGCGTGCGGCGCGCACGTCGCGATCAGGCCGATCAGCACGACGCCGTAGACGACGAGCCACGCCGGGCGCGTACGCACGACGCTGCGTGCGGCGCGTGGCGAGAATGCGACGACGTAGGCGATCTGAGCGAGCAGGAAGCACCCGACCATGGCGAGGAAGGCGGCGTCTCCGCCCAGCAGCCGGGGCGTCGCGTCACCGAGGAACGAGGCGACGAGCGCAGCCAGGCTCCACGTCACGACGTGACCTCGAGGCCAGCGCGTCGCGGTCCACAGCGCGCCTGCGAGCGCCGGCATGAGCAGGCACTGGGTGACGTCCGCGAGCTGCGAGGCGCCCGCGAGGAGGGCACCGAGGTGCACGCACACGACCACCCCGTACCCGACCGACCACCGCAGCAGCGCAGGCGACCAGCGCATCGGGCGTCCTTCCCGCCGGTCCACCGGCAGCGCGTGGCGGACCTCGTCGTCCGCGGCCGCGATGCTATCGGCTGACCCGCCGGGGAAGCGACGCACGCCCGTGGTGGCGAGCCCGGCGCAGGCTCAGAGCTCGATCGTGTACAGCGTCGAGCGGTAGAACGGCGTGAACCCGAGCGAGGTGTACAGGCCCAGCGCGCCCGAGAGGTTCTCGGTGTCCACCCCGATCTCCGCGTACTGCATGCCGTCCGCGCTCAGGCGGGCCATGACCGCCGCGAGCAGCGCGGGCGCGATGCCCCGACGCCGCCACGCGGGCCGGACGCCGAGCAGGTCCACGTAGCCCGAGGTGTACCCCGCGATCTGCCAGTCCTGCTCGTAGCGTCCCGCCAGCAGGTAGCCCGCCACCTCGTCCGTGACCTCGTCGAGCGCGAGCAGGCTCCACCGCGGCGCGAAGTGGCTGCGCCCGCTGCGCCACGCCTCGGCCGTCTGCGGCTCGCTGCCCCAGTGCGACGCGAACGCCTCGTTGTGCGCGAGCCGCACGTCGTCGTCGCGCTCCTCGGTCCACGGCACGACACGCACGCCCGCCGGCGCCGGGACCTGCGGCAGATGGCCGTCCAGCGGCCGGCGCAGGTCGGAGTACACCCGGATCGGTGACATCCCCGCCGCCCGCAGCAGCGCGACCGACGCGGTGGCCTGCTCCGACGCGTAGGCCCCGATACGCCCCGGGACGTCCTTGCCCGAGGCCGCGAGCATCTGCCGCGCGCGGTCCTGCTGCCAGGCCAGCACGGCCCGTCCGATCCCGCGCCCACGCCACTGGGGATCGACACCGCCCTCGAGGAAAGTCCGGACCACGTTCGTGTCGCCGGGAGGCTGCGTCACCTGCGCCCAGACCCGCAGGACGCCCGCGTCGTCGACGCCCCCGAGCGTGTCCCGCGCCGCGTCCTTCCAGTCGCCGTCGAACTTCTCGGCGACCTCCTCCTGCGAGGTGCGGAAGGGCTCACCGTCCGCCTCCTCGACCCGGGACAGCAGGCGGGTCAGGTCCGCCACGTCCGCGGGGGTCAGCGGTCGCCACGCGAGGCCCAGGTCACCGGCGGGCAGCCGGACCTGCGCCGGCGGCTGAGCCCGCTGCGCGATCGGTCGCACGGTCGTGGACCGCACTGTCGTGGCTGCCGCCCTCGAGGACGGCGCGGCAGCCGGCTCGCCGGCGGCGACCGGGCTCGGTTCAGAGGCTGGCATGGGTCACAGCCTGCGTCGTCCGCACCGGGCGCGCCAGACGTTTTCGCCCGTCGTCGCCCAGCCGTGCGGAGTCAGACGTCGATGCGACTGCGGTCCAGCTCGCTGGCACCCGCGACGATGAAGTCCTTGCGTGGCGCGACGTCGGAGCCCATGAGCAGCTCGAAGACCTCCTCGGCGCGCTGCGCTGCCTGGACGGTCACGCGCCGCAGCGTCCGGAAGCGGGGGTCCATCGTCGTCTCCGCGAGCTGGTCGGCGTCCATCTCACCGAGGCCCTTGTAGCGCTGGATGTCGTCCTTGTAGCGCTTGCCTGCCTTGTCGAGCTTCTTGAGCGTGGCCGCGAGCTCGGCCTCGGAGTACGTGTAGACGTACTTGTCAGCATCGCCACGTACACCGGTGAGCTCGATCCGGTGCAGCGGCGGGACGGCCGCGTAGACGCGGCCCTCTTCGACCAGGGGGCGCATGTACCGGAAGAACAACGTCAGCAGCAGCGTGCGGATGTGCGCACCGTCGACGTCGGCGTCCGTCATCAGCACGATCTTGCCGTAGCGGGCCGCCTCGAGATCGAACGTGCGGCCGGACCCCGCGCCGATCACCTGGATGATCGCCGCGCACTCGGCGTTCTTCAGCATGTCCGTGACGGACGCCTTCTGGACGTTGAGGATCTTGCCGCGGATCGGCAGCAGCGCCTGGAAGTCCGACGAGCGCGCGAGCTTGGCCGTGCCGAGCGCCGAGTCTCCCTCCACGATGAACAGCTCGCTGCGGGCGACGTCGTCGATCCGGCAGTCGGCGAGCTTGGCCGGCAGCGAGGACGACTCGAGCGCGTTCTTGCGGCGCGAGATCTCCTTCTGCTTGCGTGCCGACAGCCGGGCGCGCATCTCCCCGACGACCTTGTCGAGCAGCGCCGCGGTGTGGGCCTTGTGCTCGCGCTTGCTGGAGGCGAACAGCGCGGTCAGCTCCTTCTCGACGACCTTCGCGACGATGCCTCGCACGGGACCCGTGCCGAGGACCTCCTTGGTCTGGCCCTCGAACTGCGGCTCGGCGAGGCGGACCGTCAGCACCGCCGTCATGCCCGCGAGCACGTCCTCCTTGTCGATGCGCTCGGTCGCCGCGTCCTTCGCGCTGATCTTGAGTCGACGCGCGTTCGCGTCGACCTGCTTGCGCAGCGTCTTGAGCAACCCGGCCTCGAAGCCCGCCTGGTGCGTGCCTCCCTTGGGCGTCGAGACGATGTTGACGAAGGTGCGCAGCTCGGTGTCGTACCCGGTCCCCCAGCGCACCGCGATCTCGACGTCGCACGCCCGCTCGACCTCGCGGGGCGTCATGTGTCCCTTCTCGTCGAGCACGGGCACGGTCTCGGTGAACGTGCCCGTCCCCGTCAGGTGCCACGTGTCCGTCACGGCGGGGTCTGGCGACAGGTGGTCGACGAAGTCGACGACGCCGCCGGTGTGGCAGAACGTCTCCTCGTGCGGACCGTGCTCCCCCGGCGTCCCCGCCAAGCCGCGCTCGTCGCGCACGACGATCGTCAGTCCCGGGACCAGGAAGCTGGTCTGGCGGGCGCGCGTGACGAGCTCGTCGTACGCGAAGACCGCGGTCTTGGGGAAGATCTGGCGGTCCGCCCAGTACCGCACACGCGTGCCCGTGCGCGCACGGGCCACCTTGCCGACGACCGCGAGCTCCGAGCCGGAGACGAACGGCACGAAGGGCGACTCCGGGGTGCGGCCGGCGCTGTCGTCGAACGTGCCGGGCTCACCACGGTGGAAGGTCATGCGGTGGGTCTTGCCGTCCCGGTCGACCTCGACGTCCAGGCGCGCCGACAGCGCGTTCACGACGGACGCGCCGACCCCGTGCAGGCCGCCCGACGCGCCGTACGAGCCGCCGCCGAACTTGCCCCCCGCGTGCAGCTTGGTGAACACGACCTCGACGCCCGTCAGCCCGGTCTTGGGCTCGACGTCCACCGGGATGCCGCGCGCGTTGTCGCGGACCTCGACGGAGCTGTCGGCGTGCAGGACGACCTCGATCCGGTCGCCGTGGCCGGCAAGCGCCTCGTCGACCGAGTTGTCGATGATCTCCCAGAGGCAGTGCATGAGACCGCGGCTGTCGGTGGTCCCGATGTACATCCCGGGTCGCTTGCGCACGGCCTCGAGTCCCTCGAGGACCGACAGGTGCCGGGCGGTGTAGGCCGAGCGGGAGGAGGTCGTCGTCACGCGTGCGATGGTAGTCGGGGGCACCGCCATGACCCGGCTGCCATGCCGTCGGCGCCCGCAGCCGCCTGACGAGCAGCGAGCCGTGGCGGGCTCTGCGGCGGTGCGACAAAGGTCCCTTGTGTGTGGCGTTCATCACGATCGTGTGACGTTTGCGTACGCGGTGAGCGAACCGGGCCCTCCTGAGGGGATGGATCCGCCGGGCGGATGGTTGTATGGAGATGTGACAGCGACGACGACCGAACCGCTCACCGCAGCCGACCGCTGCGACCGCTGCGGCGCACAGGCCTACGTCCGCGTGGTGCTCCCCGTGGGCGAGCTCCTCTTCTGCGCGCACCACGCTCGCGAGCACGCCCCGAAGTTCGCCGAGCTCGCGACGCACGTGCACGACGAGACCGACCGACTCCTCGAGGAGCACGGCGCCGGCGCGATGCGCTGAGACCCGCTCCTCGACGACGAGGCCCGGACCGTGACGGTCCGGGCCTCGTCTCGTCATGCCCGCCAGTCGCGCACACATCTCCGTGGTGCGAGCGCCGCGCCAGCAGGAGTGCGGGCCACCACGCGCACGAGCCCTCGCGCCCTGTCGTGCCAGGGGCGAGGGCTCTCGTGCGCGTCGGTCAGTCCAGGTAGTCGCGCAGGACCTGCGAGCGCGACGGGTGGCGCAGCTTCGACATCGTCTTGGACTCGATCTGCCGGATGCGCTCACGCGTCACGCCGTAGACCTTGCCGATCTCGTCGAGCGTCTTGGGCTGGCCGTCGGTGAGACCGAAGCGCATCGAGACGACGCCCGCCTCACGCTCGCTGAGCGTGTCGAGCACCTGGTGCAGCTGCTCCTGCAGCAGCGTGAAGCTCACGGCGTCGGCGGGCACGACGGCCTCGGAGTCCTCGATCAGGTCACCGAACTCGCTGTCGCCGTCCTCGCCGAGGGGCGTGTGCAGCGAGATGGGCTCACGACCGTACTTCTGGACCTCGACGACCTTCTCGGGAGTCATGTCGAGCTCCTTGGCCAGCTCCTCCGGCGTGGGCTCGCGGCCCAGGTCCTGGAGCATCTGGCGCTGCACGCGCGCGAGCTTGTTGATGACCTCGACCATGTGCACCGGGATGCGGATGGTGCGCGCCTGGTCGGCCATGGCACGGGTGATCGCCTGACGGATCCACCACGTCGCGTACGTCGAGAACTTGTAGCCCTTGGTGTAGTCGAACTTCTCGACCGCGCGGATCAGGCCGAGGTTGCCCTCCTGGATCAGGTCCAGGAACAGCATGCCGCGACCCGTGTAGCGCTTGGCGAGGGACACGACCAGGCGCAGGTTCGCCTCCAGCAGGTGGTTCTTCGCGCGCCGACCGTCCTGCGCGATCCACTCGAGCTCACGGCGCGCCTTGGGCTCGAGGGCCATGCCCGAGTTGAGCCGCTCCTCGGCGAACAGGCCGGCCTCGATGCGCTTGGCGAGCTCGACCTCCTGCTCGGCGTTGAGGAGCGCGACCTTGCCGATCTGCTTGAGGTAGTCCTTGACCGGGTCGGCGGTCGCACCGGCGGTGACGACCTGCTGGGCCGGTGCGTCGTCGTCGTCCGCGTCGGAGTAGACGAAGCCGGAGTCCTCGGTGTCCTCTCGAGCGGCCGCGGCGGGCTTGGCCTCGCCCTCGGTCTCCTCGTCGCCGGAGTCGGCCTCCGCGTCGCCGGGCTCGGCCTCCGTGTCGCCGTCAGCCTCGACCGCGGTGACGTCGTCGAGCTCCGTGACGTCGACGTCCTCGATCTCGATGTCCTCGCCGTCGGTGGGGACCTCGTCCTCGTCGACCTCGACCTTGGCGCCCGTCGCCTTCGTCGCGGACTTGGCGGCCGGCTTGCCGGCTGCCTTCGCCGTCTTCGCGGCAGGCGCGGCCTCACCCTCGGCAGCGGCCGACTTCGCCTTCGTGGCCCGGGCGGGCTTGGCCGCGGTCGTGACCGCAGCCTTGGCGGTGGTCCTCGTCTTGGCGCTCGTGGCCGCGGCGACACGCGCCGGAGCGGCGTCGCTCACGCTGACTCCGGCCGTGGCGAGACCGCGGACCACGGCCTTGAGGCGCTTGGCGTCCTCGACGCCGGCCTGCTCGCACGCTGCACGGACCTCAGCGGCACCGACCGAGCCGTGGGTGCGGCCCCGGACCACGAGGTCCTGGAGCGCGGGGTGCTCGAACTCGCGCGGAAGCGCGGGATGCGGGGTCTGGGACGTCACGAACGACCTTTCGGCAGCACGACACCGGAGATGGAGCCGGGTGGTAGACGGATATTGTACCGAGCCGGACGCGCCGACGAGCCCTGCGGCGCACACGAGTGCAGCCCGGGCGTCGAACCGCGTCGACTCGTCTCACGCGAGAAATCGCGCGCCCTGACGGGGATGGCGTCCTCTCACGTGGCCGGTCGGGTGGCGGCGCCGGGACGTCCGCATGCTCCAACGCACGAGCGACCGTGACGATTCCCGATCGCGGCGACGAGTCTGCGCGGCCGCACCGCCCGCCCTCTGGCGCCGCGCCGCCCGCGGCTACGGGACCCGCCTGGCCGTCGGGCGGCTGCGCCGGGATGCTCAGGCGCTCGGCTTGACCGTCAGGACGGGGCAGGGGGCGTCGAACAGCACACGTTGCGCGTTAGCGCCGAGGATCAGCTTGCCGACCGGGCTGCGCCTCCGCAGTCCGATCACGACGAGCTCGGCAGAGACCTCGTCCGCGGTCACCAGCAGGTCGTCGGCGATGTCACCGCCCGAGAGCAGGCGGATCTCGTGCGCGACCCCGCGCGCGGTGAGGTCGGCCGCGACCTGCGCGAGCTCGGCCTCGATCTCGGCACGACGGTCCTCGGGCTCGTCGGGGCGTGCGCTGACCACCACGACGACATCGCGGCCCCGGACCCCGGCCTCCTGGACCGCGGCCTCCAGTGCCGCACGCCCTTCCGGAGTCGCCAGGTAGCCGACGACGATGCCCATGCTGAGCTCCTCTCGATGCCCGTGCCTGGACCGTACCGCCGCCCGGGCCTCGACTCCACCTGCGACGACGTGAGTCGGCCCAGGGGTGTCACCCGGCGGTCGGCTCGAGCGCGCCTCCGGGCGCGTCGTCCTCGTCGTCCACGGGCTCGCGCCGGCGCGCCCATCCCGGGCCGAGCCCGGCGGCCAGCGCCGAGTCGAGCAGGACGGCCAACCGGTACTCGGGGTCGTCCTGCAGGGCACGGTCGAGCAGGATCTGCGCGCGTGCCCCGTCACCACGCCACCAGGCCAGGAGTGCGAGCAAGGACAGCGCGGGCGCCTGCGCCCGACGTCGCCCGTGGGCGACGAGTGCCTCGAGCGTCTCCTCATAGAGCCGGACCACACCCTCGGGCGCCGGGATGCCCGCCTCCGAGCCCATGATCCGCGCGGAGACCTGCGCCATCGCCTCGTCGATGCCTGGCGACGGCCTCAGGCCGCGCACGCTGCGCTCGGCCAGGTCACCCACGCCCGGCACGAACGACGCGAGCACCGCGTCCCGCACCCGCCGGTCCTCCAGACCCGCCTCGAGGCGCCCCCACGGCGCCGGTGCGCCGACCGGCGCGCGCCCGGCCACGAGGTCCACGGCCGCGCGCCACGCGGCGACGGAGTCGAGCCGCCAGCGCTCGAGCGCGTCCTGCCCGTCAGCGAGGGCCTCGACACGGCGCTCGTGCCAGCGGCGCCTCGTGCGGGCCACCACGCGCCGTCGCTGGGCGTCCGCGGAGGGGATCCGCACGAGGTCGTCCCGCGATCCGGCGATGCTGGCGCCCTCGAGCACCATCCGCGCCGAGACCTGCGTCGACTCCAGCTCGCGTAGCGGCCGGCCGCCCGGCGGACAGCACGACCGCGCGCAGTCGTACGCCAGGTAGCCGGCCGACGTCACCACCCAGACCGGCACGGATCCGAGGGACGCCTCGGCGGCGTCGCGGTAGTGCGTGACCGCGCGGGCGACCAGCGCGCCGTCCGGCTCGAGGCCCGGCTCGACGCCCGGCGAGGTCCCCGCACGCGGGTCGCGCTCGGTGTAGGCCACCAGCACGGTGCTGCGGGCGCCGTCGCGGCCCATGGCCGCGACCATCGCGCGCGCCACCTGGCTGCCGGCCTCCGGGTCCCCGAGGGCCGCCAGGTCGACGCGCATGACCACCCCGACGCGGCCGCGCGGTGCGCGCAGGCTCACCGCGACCGCGCTGTCCCGCGGCCGGAAGCCGAGCCGGTACGGGAGCAGGGAGATGATCTCGCGGGGTTCGTTGACTCGCAGCATCGTGGTGGCCGTCATGTCCGCACCCCACCGCACCGGTGACCCCGCGCACCGGCCGGCCGCAGCGGACTGTGGAGTGCGCGCCTGCGGCTCGGGCTGGGGTCGGGTGGCACCGGACTAGGCTGGCGCGGTGCTCGCCCGTCCCCCGCTGCCCTGCGTCGCCCGCCGCACGGTTCGCCGCGCCCGTGGCGCGACGCTCGCAGTCGTGGCGGCGCTGGCCCTGGCCGGGTGCTCGAGCTCCGCGCCCGCCCGGCTCGACACGCTCGCGGCGAGCGACCACCCCCTGCTGAGCGCGACACCCACTCCCGACCCGACGTTCGAGCCACTCGACGACGAGCACGCCTCGGTCGGCGAGCTGGCCGACGGCTTCCCGACCGACCTCGTCCCGCTGCCCGGCGACGCCGACATCCTCGTCTCGTCCGTGCAGCCCAGCGCCGACGGCGCGTTCACCGAGATCTCCCTCAACCTGCGCACCACGCAGTCGGCGCAGGACCTCATGAACAGCCTGGCCACCGCGCTCACCGGGGCGGGGTTCGCGCAGTCCCCTGTCGCGTCACCGCCCGCGCGGGTGGCCGCGCAGGCGACGTTCGTGCGCGCGACGGGCGAGGTCGTCACGGTGGCCGTGCTCGACCGCGACGGGGTCCGGACGCTCACGCTCGGGGGCCGCGTCGCGGTCACCTAGGCTGCCGGGATGAGCACGCTGCACCGGCCCGCCGCCGGCACCGACCTCTCCGCGCACTCGCTCGTGGACCTCGAGGGCGTGCGCGCCGGTGTGGACCGCGTGCTCGCCGAGCACGTCGCGCACCTGCGGGACCAGCTCGGCGCGGCCGGCTCGGACGCCGGCCGGCTGGCCGACGCGGTCGAGGCCATGCTCTCGGGCGGCAAGCGGCTGCGCGCGGCCTTCTGCTGGTGGTCCTGGCGCGCGCACGGCGGGCAGCCGGGTACGCCCGAGGCGTCGGCCGTGCTGCGGGTCGGCGCCGCGCTCGAGCTCTTCCAGGCTGCCGCCCTCTTCCACGACGACGTGATGGACGACTCCGACACGCGCCGCGGCAAGCCGGCCGCGCACCGCGCGTTCGCCGCGATGCACGGCGAGCTCGGGCTGCAGGGCGACGCCGAACGGTTCGGTGCGTCGGCGGCGATCCTTCTCGGCGACCTGGCGCTCGTCGCGAGCGAGGAGGTGTTCGCCGCCGCGCTGGCCGAGGCTCCCCTCACGCGCGTGCGCCGGGCGCGCGCCGTGTTCGACCTCATGCGGACCGAGGTCACCGTGGGCCAGTACCTCGACGTGCTCGCACAGGCCCAGCCGTGGGGCGTCGACCCGGCACTGGACGAGGAGCGGGCCCGCGAGGTCATCCGGGCCAAGTCCGCGCGCTACAGCGTCGAGCACCCGCTCGCGCTCGGGGCCGCGCTCGCCGACGCCGACGACAGCGACCTCGCGTCGGTGCGCGCGCTCGGCCTGCCGCTCGGCGAGGCGTTCCAGCTGCGCGACGACGTGCTGGGCGTCTTCGGGGACCCGAGCGCCACCGGCAAGCCCGCGGGTGACGACCTGCGCGAGGGCAAGCGCACGGTGCTCGTCGCCCGGGCGCTCCTGCGGGCCCTCGAGGGCGGCGACGCAGCCACCGCCGACCTGCTGCGCACGAGCCTCGGGGACCGCACGCTGACCGACGAGGAGATCACCCTTCTCGGTGAGGCGATCCGCTCGACGGGCGCCGTCGAGGAGGTGGAGGCCTTGATCGACGAGCTGGCGGGCAGGGCCCTGGAGAGCCTGGCCGCGGGCTCGTGGCCCGAGCCCGCGGGCGACGTGCTGGTGCGGCTCGCGCACGCGGCCGTGGACCGCCACGCCTGACCGCAGAGGCTGACGGCTGACCGCTGACGCCCGACCGCCGTGCTCTGACGGCGGCCCGCCGCGCCGGCGGCTACAGCTCGGCCTGCGCCCGGCGCCGGACCTCGGTCTTCTGCCCGGCACGCAGGGCGTCGATCGGTGTGCCCGGCAGGGAGTCGTCCGGCGTGAACAGCCAGACGATGGCCTCCTCGTCGGAGAACCCCGCGTCCGCCAGCACGGTCAGCGTGCCCTGGAGCCAGGGCAGCGCGGCCCACTCGCCCGTCGCCGCCTGGTCCTGCTGGCCGCGCACGAGGAACCGCTCGGGCACCGACAGCACGCGCGGCTCGCCGCGACGCACACCCACCAGCTTGCGCTCCTGGAGCAGCCGCCGGACCTTGCCGACGTCGAGCCCGACGCGCTCGGCGACGTCCGGCAGGGTCAGCCAGGAGTCCACGAGGGCGTCGACGGCACAGGGCGTGGGTTCGGGTGTCGTGCTCACGGGCTCAGCCTACGCAGAGCGGAAGGGCGCACGCGGCAGCCGATGCGCCGGGAGCCCGCCAGGCGGGTGGCCGGGGTTCCCACATGCGCGACCGGTTGCTAAGTTCACTTCTGTCACATCAGTCACACCAGTCACACTGCTTGACTCACGTCACGCCACGAGGGGGACCCATGGCCACCAGCACGGCGACAGCACGCCGCGACAACGTCCGGCGAGCCGCGAGCGGAGCGGGCGCGACCTTGGCTCTCGCCGCGGTCTCCGTGTCCGTCTCCCCCGCCGCGCACGCCGACGACTCCTACACGGTCCGGCCGGGCGACACCGTGAGCCACATCGCGGCGCGCACCGGCGCCTCGGTCGCGTCGATCGCGCGGGTCAACGCGCTCGCGGACGCCTCGCGCATCCAGGCGGGCCAGGTCCTGAGGATCCCGTCCGCGTCCGGCCGCACGAGCAGCGCGCCCGTCAAGGCCGCGACCAGGTCGCACACCGTGCGTGCCGGTGAGACGGTCTCCGGCATCGCGGCCCGCGCCGGCACGACCGTCAAGGCCGTCATCGAGGCCAACGGCCTGCGCGCCGACGGCTTGATCCTGGCCGGCCAGAAGCTGACGATCCCCGGTCGCGGCTCGTCGTCGGCCAGGTCCACGCCCGCTCCCGCACGCCCGGCCGCCACCTACACGGTGCGCGCCGGAGACACGGTCTCGGCCATCGCCGCACGGCACGGCACGACCGTCAAGGCGATCAGCACCGCGAACGGCCTCGACCACCGCGCGACCATCAGGGTCGGCCAGCAGCTCACGCTCGCGAAGGGCACCTCGACCCCCGCACGCGGGCTCGTCGGCGACACCTTCGAAGGCCGGACCTACGCACGCGACGTGGTGGACGCAGCGAACGCCAACAAGCGCGCGCTGCTCGCGGCCGGCGTGCCGTCGAAGGCGACCATGCAGGCCAAGGTCGCCGCGACCGCGCGCGGCTACGGCTTGGACCCGGCGCTCGCGCAGGCCATCGCGTTCCAGGAGTCGGGGTTCAACCACACCGCGGTCTCACCTGCCAACGCGATCGGCACGATGCAGGTCATCCCCTCGTCCGGCGACTGGGCCTCGAGCATCGTCGGCCGTGAGCTCGACCTGCTGGACCCCGACGACAACGTGACCGCGGGCGTCGTCATCCTGCGCGCCCTCGTACGGACCTCGCCCGACCTTCCGAGCGCCATCGCGGGCTACTACCAGGGTGCGGCGTCGGTGCGTCGGTACGGCATGTTCGCCGACACGCGCCGCTACGTCGCCAACGTCCAGACCCTCATGACGCGATTTCGCTGACGTGCCCGGCGATCCCCCAGGCCAGCAACCGCCCGCGGGGCCGTCAGGTCCACGCGACCACGCCGACGTGACGAGGGCCGCAATCCCGGGCCCCGGCACGCCTCGAACGTAGACTCGCCGCGTGGGAAGCACCGTCACCGATCCGCTCGTCGGCCGCCTGGTCGACGGCAGGTACGAGATCGTCTCCCGCATCGCCCGTGGCGGCATGGCCACCGTGTACCTCGCGGTCGACCGACGTCTCGACCGCGACGTCGCCCTCAAGGTCATGCACGCCCACCTCGCGGAGGGGACGTCGGGCGCCGACTTCATCGCGCGGTTCCGCCGCGAGGCGCGCGCCGCCGCCCGGCTGACGCACCCGGGCCTCGTCTCGGTCTACGACCAGGGTGTCGACGGCGAGACCAGCTACCTGACGATGGAGTACGTCGACGGGGCCAACCTGCGCCGCCGCCTCGCCGAGCAGGGTGCGTTGAGCGTCGAGGAGTCGCTGCGGATCGCCGAGTCGGTGCTCGACGCGCTCGCCGCCGCGCACCGCACCGCGCTGGTGCACCGTGACATCAAGCCCGAGAACGTGCTGCTCGCGACGGACGGGCGCATCAAGCTCGCCGACTTCGGCCTGGCTCGCGCCGTCACGGAGGTCACCTCCACGACGACGGGGACGGTGCTGGGCACGGTCGCCTACCTCGCTCCCGAGCTCGTGGTGCGCGGAGCGAGCGACGCCCGCACGGACGTGTACGCGTGCGGGATCCTGCTGTACGAGATGCTCACCGGGCGGCAGCCCTTCGTCGGCGAGACGCCGATCCAGGTCGCCTTCCAGCACGTGAACAGCGACGTGCCCGCTCCGTCGGACGCGGTGGACTGGCTCCCCGTCGAGATCGACGACCTGGTCAGGGCGCTCGCCGCGCGTGAGCCGGACGACCGGCCGACCGACGCCGCCGCAGCCGCGACACTGCTGCGACGCGTGCGTGCGGAGCTCGACGCCGAGCTGCTCACCCGGCGCGCCGACGTGGCGCCGACGATCCTGCTCCCGACCGCGACCGACCCGCAGGCGACCTCGTTGCCCGACGCACCGCGGTCGGCGGCCGACGACGTGCCGGACGCCGACGACGACGGGGCCGGTGCGACGGTTCGCCTCCAGGACGTGCCGCGCGGCTCGACGGTGGCTCTGCCGATCGGCCTCGGCGTCTCCGCGGTCCCCGCCGCGCCGCCCGAGCCCGACCCGACCGGTGCACGTTCGCCCCGGCGGCGCCGACTCGTCGCGATCGCGCTCATCGCGCTCGTCGTCCTGGTCACGTCGGGTGCGGGCTGGTGGTACGTCGTGGCCGGTCCGGGTGCCTACACCACCGTCCCGGCGATCTCGGGCACGAGCGCGGAGGCCGCGAAGGCCGCACTCGACGCCGTGGGCCTCGACGCCAGCACGACGTCCGACTTCTCGACCGACGTGCCGAAGGGCCTCGTCGTGACCTCGGACCCGGCTCCGGGCGAGCGTGTGCGCAAGGACGGCACCGTCGAGATCACCGTGTCGAAGGGCCCGGACTACGTCGCGGTGCCCGAGGGCGTGGTGGGCGTGCTGCAGGCGGACGCCGAGGCCGCACTGCGCGCCGCGGACCTCGAGGTCGAGTACGCCGCAGCGGCCTACGACGACGATGCCGGGCTCGGGATCGTGCTGTCGGCCGAGCTGCCGGACGGCGACCCGGCCAAGGCCGGAGCGCAGGTCGTGCGCCACTCGGTCGTCACGCTCACGGTGTCGAAGGGCCCCGCCCCCGTGACCGTCGTCTCCGTCGTCGGCGCGTCGCTCGAGGACGCGAAGTCCCAGCTCGACGACCTCGGCCTCAAGGTCAAGACGACCGAGGAGTTCAGCGACGACGTCAAGGCCGGCGTCGTGATCCGGCAGAGCCCCGAGGACGGGACCGCCGGCCACCGCGGCGACACGGTCACTCTGGTGGTCTCGAAGGGTCCCGAGCTCTTCGAGGTCCCGAGCGTCATGCGCAACGGCGTGGGCTCGGCGACCGAGACGCTGCAGGCCGCAGGCTTCAAGGTGAAGGTCGTGCACGCCGCGACGTACTTCGGCCTCGGTTTCGTCGTGGGCCAGGAGCCCGGGGGCGGGAGCAAGCAGCCCAAGGGCACGACGATCGTCCTGACGATCACCTGACGCACCGACGACGGGGCCGGTCCGCCGCAGCGGTCCGACCCCGTGGCCGAGCATCGCTCGGTCGAGCATCGCTCAGGAGGCGCGCAGGAGCTCCACCACCTGGAACGCCAGCTCGAGCGACTGCTGGTGGTTCAGGCGCGGGTCGACGAGCGTCTCGTACCGCTCGGCGAGCCGCTCGTCGTCGATCTCCTCCGAGCCGCCGAGCACCTCGGTGACGTCGTCGCCCGTGAGCTCGATGTGCAGCCCGCCAGGCACCGTCCCGAGCTCGCGGTGCACCTCGAAGAACCCTGCGACCTCGTCCATCACGTCGCTGAAGCGCCGCGTCTTGTACCCGGTCGCCGACGTGATCCCGTTGCCGTGCATCGGGTCGCAGACCCACGTCACAGGACGACCATCCGCGGCGACCTTCTCGACGAGCTGCGGCAGGTGGTCACGGATCTTGCCCGCGCCCATGCGCGTGACGAACGTCAGACGCCCCGGCTCCCCCGTCGGGTTGAGCCTGTCGATGAGCGCGAGCGCGTCGTCGCCCGTCGACGTCGGGCCGAGCTTGACACCGATGGGGTTCTGCACCCGCGAGAAGTAGTCGATGTGCGCCCCGCTGAGCTCGCGGGTCCGCTCGCCGATCCAGACGAAGTGCGCCGAGCAGTCGTACGGCAGGCCGGTGCGGCTGTCGATGCGCGTCAGCGGACGCTCGTAGTCGAGCAGGAGCCCTTCGTGCGACGAGTAGAAGTCGACGGTGCGCAGGGCGTCGAAGTCCGCGCCGCACGCGGCCATGAACCGGATCGCGCGGTCGATCTCGGCCGCGATCTCCTCGTAGCGCTTGTACGCGGGGTTCGTCGTGAAGCCCCGGTTCCACTCGTGGACGCGCAGCAGCGACGCGAAACCGCCGGTGGTGAACGCCCGGATGAGGTTCAGCGTGGACGCCGAGGTGTGGTACGCCTCGAGCAGCCGGAGAGGGTCCGGCGTGCGTGCCTCCGGCGTGAAGTCGAAGCCGTTGATGATGTCGCCGCGGAACGCCGGCAACGTGACCCCGTCACGCGTCTCGGTGTCGGACGAGCGCGGCTTGGCGTACTGCCCCGCCATCCGGCCCATCTTGATCACCGGCAGGCTCGCGCCGTACGTGAGGACGACGGCCATCTGGAGGATCGTCTTGATCTTGTTCCGGATGTTGTCCGCCGTGGCCTGCGCGAACGTCTCGGCGCAGTCCCCGCCCTGCAGCAGGAACGCCTCCCCCCGGCCCGCGGCGGCGAGCTGCGCACGCAGCGCGTCCGCCTCACCGGCGAACACGAGCGGAGGCAGCGCCGCGAGCCTGTCGGTCACGCGGGCCAGCGCCTCCTGGTCCGGCCAGGCGGGCTGCTGGCCCGCCGGGAGCTCACGCCAGGCGTCGAGACCCGCGACGACGGACGGGTCGGGCTCGACGCTCACGAGTGACTCGCCGGGACGAGGGGCTGACCGATGTCGGCCAGCAGCTCGCCGAACCACGGCTGCGTCACGTCGAAGGCCTTGCCGCCGGCGATGCGGGGGAACTCGATCGCACGCAGCACGTCACCGCGCTCCTCGTCGTGCCCGATCACGCCGGACTCGCCGCGCAGCGCGCACTCGACCGCGAGGTCCGTCATGGACTTGATCAGGCGCAGGTCCTCGGCGTTCGCCGCGGCGGCGCGCGAGTAGTAGCCGGACTTCTGGACCATCGTCTTCTCGGCGCCGAGCTTCTCCGCGAACTGCTTGGCGAACCACTGGCCGGGGTTGATCGTGTCCAGCTTGACGTGCCCGAACGGGTCGCGCTCCGGCGGGGTGCCGGCGGCCGTGAGCTGGTCGACGATCTCGTGCATGCCCGCACCCTCCGACAGGAAGATGTTGACGTTGCCCTGCGTGTCCATGATCGCCTTGAGCCGCTCGGCCTCGGCGTCGATGTCGATCGCCAGCTCGGGCACGAAGACGGCGTGGATGTCCCACCGCTCACGCTTGAGGCCGATGCCCGGCACCCACTCCTGCTGATCGAGCCACTTGCGGTACTCGACCGCCGCGGCGGCCGTGAGCCAGCCGCAGTGCCGGCCCATGACCTCGTGCACGATCAGCATGCGGGGCCCCGAACGGTGCTCGCCGATGATGTTCACGGCGAAGCCCGCAGCCTCCTCGGCAGCCGTCCAGGCGCCGAGCGACTGACGGATCGGCACCACGTCGTTGTCGATGGTCTTCGGCAGGCCGACGACCGTCAGGCCGTAGTCGTTCTCCGCGAGGTAGGCAGCCAGGTCGGCGGCAGTCGTGTTGGTGTCGTCGCCGCCGATCGTGTGCAGCACGTCCACGCCGTCGGCCTTGAGCTGCTCGGCCGCGACCTGCAGCGGGTCCTGGCCCTCGGCGACGAGACCGCGCTTGACGCAGTCCTTGGCGTTCGTCAGCTTCACGCGCGAGTTGCCGATGGGCGAGCCGCCGAAGCGGTGCAGGATGCCGGCGTGCTTGCGCGTCTCGGCGTCGACGACGATCTTGTCCCCGCGCAGCAGCCCGTAGTACCCGTGCTCGTAGGCGATGATCTCGACGTCCGGAGCGATCTCCGTGTAGCGCTCGATGAGCCCACCGACGGCGGACGACAGGCACGGGGCGAAGCCACCCGCGGTGAGGAGGGCGACGCGACGGACCGACATGACAAACACCTTCCGTAGAGCTGCAGGGGCTCCCTGCTGGGACGCTGGCGACCCTAGGTCGCGTTCTGCACAGACGGCCAGGACCTTCAGCGGCGCTGGTCGCGGGACCTGGCGTCCCGGCGACGACGCCCGCGCGAGGCGGCCGACTCCGTCATCCTACTGACGGCTCGGCGTCGTCCTGAGGCGGTACCGGAACCTGGACGTCGGGTGCCGGACGGCCGCCGGGGGCGGCCGCACGCGGCTCCTCGGCCGCGGGCTGCGACTCGTCGACCCCCGCGGCGATGCGCGCCTTCTGCGTGGCCGCGTACACGTCGACGTACTCCTGACCGGACAGGCTCATGATCGCGTACATGATCTCGTCGGTCACCGACCGCAGGATGAAGCGGTCGTTCTCCATGCCCTTGTAGCGCGAGAAGTCCATGGGCTCGCCGATGACCATGCCGATCCGCATGATCTTCGGGATCCGCTTGCCGACCGGCTGGGCGATGTTCGTGCCGATCATCGCGACCGGGATCACCGGGGCGCCCGACTCGAGGGCAAGACGTGCGATGCCGGTCTTGCCGCGGTAGAGCCGCCCGTCAGGACTACGGGTGCCCTCCGGGTAGATGCCGAACAGGTCTCCCTGCTCGAGCCGCCGCAGGCCCGTGCGCAGCGCGGCCTCGCTCGCCTTGCCGCCACCACGGTCGACCGGGATCGTCCCGACACCGCGCATGAACCCCGCGGTCAGCCGACCCTTGAGGCCGCGACCGGTGAAGTACTCCTGCTTGCCGATGAACACGAGCTCGCGGTCGAGCATGAGGGGCAGGAAGAACGAGTCGATGACGGCCAGGTGGTTGCTCGCGAGGATCGCCGCCCCCTCCGCAGGTACGTTCTGCGCCCCGCGGATCCACGGGCGGTAGACGAGGTGCAGCAACGGACCCACGAAGATCCGCTTCATCAACCAGTAGAACAAGGGGTCACCTTCCTGCACCGTCGACGGCCCGGACCGCCTGGACGGCCGTTCGGCCGCCGCGGACCGTCGGGACCGCAGGTCCGACTCTAGAGTGCTCTCATGGCTCCTCGCTCCGAGCGACCCGACGAACCGGTCGACGACGAACGGTGGGCCCGCATCGTCGCGGAGCTCGACGACGTGGACTCCGCCGGCGACGCGGTCGCGTCCGAGGGACTGGACTTCCCCGTCGCCCCCGGCGTGGACTCACCGTTCCGCGACCGCACGCGGGTCGTGCGCCCGGCCCAGCCGGACGCCGGCGAGCCCACCGACCCGCTCGCCTCCGCCACGGGTCGCGACTGGGACGGCACCTCGCAGTACGACGACGCCGAGGCCGACGTCGACGAGCAGGAGAGCTTCGTCGCGCCCGACCCTGGCCCGGTGCTCGGTGGTGACCCGTTGCTCACCATGGCGTGGTTCGGCGCGGCGGGCGTGCCGCTGCTGCTGCTCGTCGTCCTCATCGTGTGGCCGCAGGCGCCCGCCGCTCTCATCCAGGCCGCGTGCGTGGTCTTCGTGCTCGGTGTCGCGGTGCTCGTCTGGCGCATGCCGACGCGCCGCGACCGGCAGGACGACGACGGCGCCGTCGTCTGAGCCCCCGCGTCACGTGGGCGGGTCCGCCCGACGGCGCCGGTCGGCCACCCCGGCGGCGCGCCCCGGGTTGCCCCCCCCG
>JAEYUL010000101.1 GCA_023432565.1 Actinomycetes bacterium
CGGGCTGAAGTACTTCAGCTCCCGCGCCACCTTCGTCTGCTTAGCCTTCTGACGGCCGCGCCCCATGGCATCGACCCCCTCTAACGTGGAAGCGGGGCGGCACCGTGCTCACACGTGCGGCCCCGGGGTGCTGAATCGTCTGTTCGTTCGGCAACGCTACATGGAATCGCGTTATTCCGGCCACTCGCGACCGGGCGACTCGCGTCACGTTCACCCAGGGCGCACGACTCTCGCACGAGGTCCGTCCCGCGCTGTCCGACTCCGCCCGGTTCGCGCCTCGCCCGCGGTGTGTGCCGGTGCGCCGGGGGTGGGTGGCGGCGCCTTCGGCGCGCTGCGCCGACGGCTCGCCGACGCCTCCGCGCCTGCCCCCGCTCCCCGGCCGCCGAGTGTCCTCTGGTCGCGCCTGGCGCGCGAGGGTGAAAAGTCCGGTTTAGGCTTGCTGGGTGCTCCGCCACCAGCGGAGTCGTCGGTTCACAGAACCGGGTTGTACCCTTTCGCAACGCAATCGTGTCCCGGAACGTGAGACGTGCCGGGGTCGCATCTGCTAATGGCCACGGCTCCGGCACCCGAGAGGTCTCGAGTCGTGCCGACTGCACAACCACTTCGGTGGTCGTCGGGTAGGGGAGGCCCGGCTCCACCCGCACGCCAGGAGGCACCCCCGATGACAGTCAAGCCCCCAGCCGCCGACAACCTGCTCACCCCGTCCGAGGTTGCCACACTGTTCCGAGTCGACCCGAAGACCGTGACCCGGTGGGCCAAGGCCGGCAAGCTCTCGTCGATCCGCACCCTCGGTGGGCACCGTCGTTACCTCGAGTCCGAGGTGCAGGCGTTGCTCCACGGCATCCCTCAGCAGCGCGCGACCGACGGCATCCCTCAGCAGCGCGCGACCGGCTGACCGGCCCCCGGGCGTCGGCCGCCGCACGCCCGCCGTCCGCCGCCTGCCCGTCGCGGCGCGCAGACGAGGCTCCGCCTGCTGCGACGGGCGGCCGGTCCCCCTCGGGACGAGTGCGCACACATCGGCCCCGGGACGATGCGTCCCGGGGCCTGTGCGTGCCGTCGTCCCCGGCGCGCCGTCCCGGGACGCCGCTCAGTGGTCGCGGCGTGCGATCCGGACCGCGACGACGGTCACCACGAAGGCCGTGGCCACCGCCGTGCCGATCAGGACGCGACGCGCGTGCGCACGGTCCTGCGGGCTGGCGTCGGGGCTCGTGGCGTCCGCTGCGATCCGGCGTGCGGCTGCGACCGCCGCCTCCGCCTGCGCTCGCGGCGCGAGGCGTGCCGTGAGGTCGTCCACCGTGCCGGCGAGCTCGCGACGCAGCACCGCGATCTCCGCCTCGATCGCCTGCATCGACGGGGTCGTGAACGGGACCTCGGGCGAGGGCTTCTCGTCGGTCATCGGGCTGCTCCCTGCGTGCCGGGGGTGCGGGTCGGGGTGGGGGCGTGCGCGATCACGGTGCGCCATCCGGTGCTGTCGACCCGGAGGGCTTGAGTGCCTCGACGTCGTCGCGGACGCTCGCGATGGCGGCCTGCGGGGACGGCGGGGAGGCCTTCTTGAGCGCTTTGACGCCCAGCAGTGCGAGGATCGCCACGACCGCCAGGAGCAGCAGCGTCACGATGAGTGCCGCGAGCCACAACGGCATCCACAGGTCCAGGACGATGATCAGCGTGGTCAGGATCGCGGCGAGGAGGTAGAGCGCGAGCACCCCCGCCGCGACGAGCATCCCCGATCCGGCGCCCAGGACCTTCGCGCGCTCGGTCATCTCGGTCTTGGCGAGCGCGATCTCGGCGCGCACCAGACGCGAGGTCTGCTCGCTCAGGTCGCTCACCAGCTGCCCGAGCGAACGCTGGCTCGGCCCGGTCGTCGTCATCGGTGCTGCCTTTCGTCGTCCTGCCAGGTCCTACGGCGCTGCACCCAGTGTGGTCGGGTCCCGTGCGTGCCGCGCGGCGAGACTCGTCGCCCTCAGTTGTCCCAGGGGTGGACGAGCTCCTCGGCGGGGTGCGTGGGCTCCCGGAGGGCTGTGACGCGCGGGGCGGGGGACGGCGGCAGGTGGCTGCGTCCCCACGCCGCGAACCCGGCGGCCAGCAGCAGGAGCGCGGTGCCGACGAGCAGGGCTGCGAGCCACGGCTCGACGACGTGCGCGAGGCCGAGCACGGCCGCGGTGATGAACAGGGCGAGCCCGAAGAAGGTGAGCAGCGCGGCGCTCGCGAACGCGATCGCCGACGGGCGCACCTGCACGGCACGGGCGCGCACGCTCGCGCTCACCGCGTCGATCTCGGCCTGGATCGACGAGCGGACCTTGTCCTCCGCCTGCCCCAGCTTCTCGCGCGCGCGCTCGGCGATCGGCTCGGTGAGGCGGTCGAGGAATCGGCGGCGTTCCGTACCGCGGTCGGTGCTCACGGGTCCTCCAGGGGCGACTGTGCTTCCCAGCCTAGTCAGCGCCAGCCCGCGCGGACCCGCACCTGATCGCTCTGATCTGCGGTGTCGCGTCCGAAGACGACGAGACCCGCCAGGCTGCTCCCTGGCGGGTCTCGTACGGTGGCTCCGACCGGCGTCGATCCGGTGACCTTTCGATTTTCAGTCGAACGCTCTACCAACTGAGCTACAGAGCCGTGGAGCTTCCTCCAACGACGATGCCGGCCACAAGGACCGGCATTGTCGAGCGACCCCGACGGGACTTGAACCCGCGACCTCCGCCGTGACAGGGCGGCGCGCTAACCAACTGCGCTACGGGGCCTCGTGATGAGACCTTGCTTCTCACATCTTCCACTGCACGTTCTCGTACCCCCAACGGGATTCGAACCCGTGCTACCGCCGTGAAAGGGCGGGGTCCTAGGCCGCTAGACGATGAGGGCGTCGCCCCAGACGTCGAGGCGTCGGTTGACCG
>JAEYUL010000123.1 GCA_023432565.1 Actinomycetes bacterium
GACTGAACCACGACCTCCTCCCGGACGAGAAAGGCCCCCAGGACGCCTGCGGCGTCTTCGGTGTCTGGGCTCCGGGCGAGGAGGTCGCCAAGCTCACCTACTTCGGGCTGTACGCGCTGCAGCACCGCGGCCAGGAGTCGGCGGGCATCGCGACGAGCAATGGCTCGCAGCTCCTGGTGTACAAGGACATGGGCCTGGTCTCGCAGGTCTTCGACGAGACGGCCCTGAACGCCCTGCAGGGGCACATCGCCATCGGGCACGCGCGCTACTCGACCACCGGCGCGAGCAACTGGGAGAACGCGCAGCCGACTCTCGGCCCGACGGCCGCCGGCACCGTCGCCCTCGGCCACAACGGCAACCTGACCAACACGGCCGAGCTCGTCGAGCTCGTCGCCGAACGGTACGGCAGCCAGCGCCGCGGCGAGCTGGCCCGGGGCAACACGACCGACACGGCGCTCATCACGGCGCTGCTCGCCGGGGACCCGGACCACACGCTCGAGTCCACCGCGCTGGAGGTCCTGCCGCGGCTGCGCGGTGCGTTCTCGCTCGTGTTCATGGACGAGCGCACGCTGTACGCGGCGCGCGACCCGCAGGGCGTGCGTCCGCTCGTCCTCGGCCGGCTCGAGCGGGGCTGGGTCGTCGCCTCGGAGACCCCCGCGCTCGACATCGTCGGTGCGAGCTTCGTGCGCGAGGTGGAGCCGGGGGAGTTCATCGCGATCGACGCCGACGGCCTGCGCTCGACGCGGTTCGCGAGCGCCGAACGTGCGGGCTGCGTCTTCGAGTACGTCTACCTCGCTCGTCCCGACACGACGATCGCGGGTCGCTCGGTGCACGCGGCGCGCGTCGAGATGGGGCGCCGGCTCGCCGTCGAGCACCCCGTCGAGGCCGACCTGGTCATCCCGGTCCCCGAGTCGGGCACGCCCGCGGCCGTGGGGTACGCCCAGCAGTCCGGGATCCCGTTCGGGCAGGGCCTGACGAAGAACGCGTACGTGGGCCGCACCTTCATCCAGCCGTCGCAGACGCTGCGCCAGCTGGGCATCCGGCTCAAGCTCAACCCGCTTCGCGAGGTCATCCGCGGCAAGCGGCTGGTCGTCGTGGACGACTCGATCGTGCGCGGCAACACTCAGCGCGCGCTCGTGCGGATGCTGCGGGAGGCCGGCGCCGCCGAGGTGCACGTGCGCATCTCCTCGCCGCCCGTGAAGTGGCCGTGCTTCTACGGCATCGACTTCGCGAGCCGCGCCGAGCTCATCGCCAACGGGCTGTCGTCCGACGAGATCGCCGCCTCCCTCGGGGCGGACTCCCTGGGCTACATCTCGGAGGAGGCGCTCATCGAGGCCACCGAGCAGCCCGCGAGCCAGCTGTGCACCGCGTGCTTCTCCGGGCGCTACCCCATCGAGCTGCCGCCCGCCGACCGGCTCGGCAAGAACCTGCTCGAGCAGAACGAGCTGCCTCTCGGAGCACCCGAGGACGGGCTCGTCTCGATCCTGCCGGGCGGCGGCGCCGCTGCGGCGCTCGATCGCCCCTGAGCCCACGCACCCAGCCGACGCACCGACCCTGCGCCGTGGCGCCCACGCCCGGCAGAGCCGAACCCCTGGAGCCACCGTGACCACCCAACCCGACGCCACGCCCGCGCCGATCACGTACGCCGCAGCAGGCGTCGACACCGAGGCGGGGGACAAGGCGGTCGAGCTCATGAAGGACGCCGTGCGGGCGACGCACGGCGCTCGGGTCCTGGGCGGCGTCGGCGGCTTCGCCGGTCTGTACGACGCGAGCTTCCTCACCCGCTACCGTCACCCGCTGCTCGCGACGTCGACCGACGGCGTCGGCACGAAGGTCGCGATCGCGCAGGCGCTCGACGTGCACCACACCATCGGCTTCGACCTGGTCGGCATGGTCGTCGACGACATCGTCGTGGTCGGCGCCGAGCCGCTGTTCATGACCGACTACATCGCGACCGGACGGGTCGTGCCCGAGCGGATCGCCGACGTCGTGCGCGGCATCGCGCAGGCGTGCCAGGTGGCGGGCACCGCGCTCGTCGGCGGTGAGACGGCCGAGCACCCGGGCCTGCTCGCACCCGACGAGTACGACGTGGCGGGCGCCGCGACGGGTGTCGTCGAGGCCGACGAGCTGCTCGGGCCGGAGCGGGTGCGCGCGGGCGACGTGCTCGTCGCGTTCGCCTCGAGCGGCCTGCACTCGAACGGCTACTCGCTCGTGCGTGCGGTCGTCCGCCAGGCGGGGTGGGGCCTCGAGCGGCACGTCGACGAGCTCGGCCGCACGCTGGGCGAGGAGCTGCTCGAGCCGACGCGCGTCTACGCCGCCGACTGCCTTGCGATCGCCCGGCGCGCGGGCACGGCGGGCGTGCACGCGTTCAGCCACGTCACGGGCGGGGGACTGGCCGCGAACGTCGCGCGCATCCTGCCGGGCGGCCTCGTCGCCGACGTCGACCGCGGTGCGTGGACCCTGCCGGCGGTGTTCTCCCTGGTCCAGGGTCTGGGTCAGGTCCCGTGGGCCGACCTCGAGGGCACCCTCAACCTGGGCGTCGGGATGGTCGCCGTGGTCGCCGCCGACGAGGTCGACGGCGTGCTCGCGCACGCGGCCGAGCTCGGGCTGACGGCGTGGGAGCTGGGCAGGGTGCGTGACCTTGACCCGTCGCGGGACGTGCCGGGCGCACCGGGGTTCGTCTCCGGCACCAAGGGCGTCGCGGGCGGTGCCGTGCGTCTGACGGGCAAGTACCGCACCACGTGACGTGCCGGCCCGCCGTGCACGGACGGACCCGGCGGGTTTCGACTCAGGCGGTGCGCGCGGCGCCGCGCCCGGTGCATCCGTGGCGTGGCTCGCGCAGACTGCGCCGCCTGGCCTGGCGGATGCGTCGACAGGGAGATGCGTCGACGACGGTCGTCAGCGGACTCGATCAGCTGACGACCGTCGCGTCGGCGGTCTCAGCTCAGCGTTCGTCGTCGAGCCACCGGCGAGCGAAGTCGTCGTCAGGCTCGTCGTCCGTGTCGACCGCGGCAACGCTCCGGCGCTCGATGGGGTCGACGTGCCGCGACAGCTCCTGCTCGAGCGCGCGGTAGTTGGTGTCCGGGCTGAAGTACTTCAGCTCCCGCGCCACCTTCGTCTGCTTAGCCTTCTGACGGCCGCGCCCCATGGCATCGACCCCCTCTAACGTGGAAGCGGGGCGGCACCGTGCTCACA
>JAEYUL010000117.1 GCA_023432565.1 Actinomycetes bacterium
GTCCACCTGCACGCCGAGGAAGATGATGCGGTCCTCGAACAGCTTGGTGTACGGGTCCTGGCGCTTGAAGCCGTAGGCCGTGCGCTCCTCGAACTGCGGCAGCACGTAACGGGCGGAGGGCGCGGCCGCGGCGGGACGACCGAAGCCGCCCGCGAGCGCGCCCGCGCGGGCGATGAACTGGGACTCGGTGCTCACTGGTTCTCCTCGAGGTCTCAAAGGTCGACGCGCCACGGCGCAGGTCAGCAGCTCAGGCGGTGCCGCCGCGGCCCGTCACCGAGCTCGCGGCCTCGACGACGTGGTCGATGAAGCCGTACTCGAGGGCCTCGGGTGCGGTGAACCAGCGGTCGCGGTCCGCGTCGGAGTTGATCTGCTCGACCGTCTTGCCCGTCTGCGCCGCCGTCAGCTCCGCCAGCACCGTCTTCATGTGCAGGATGAGCTGGGCGTTGATGCGCACGTCGGTCGCCGTGCCGCCGATGCCGCCCGAGGGCTGGTGCATCATGACCCGCGCGTGCGGCGTCGCGTACCGCTTGCCCTTCGCGCCCGAGGAGAGCAGGAACTGGCCCATCGAGGCCGCCATGCCCATCGCGATCGTGGCGACGTCCGGCTTGATGTACTGCATGGTGTCGTAGATCGCCATGCCCGCGGTGATCGAGCCACCGGGCGAGTTGATGTACAGCCAGATGTCCTTGTCCGGGTCCTCCGCGGCGAGCAGCATCATCTGCGCGCAGATCGCGTTGGCGTTCTCGTCGCGCACCTCGGAGCCGAGCCAGATGATCCGCTCACGCAGCAGCCGGTTGTAGATGTGGTCGTTCAGCCCGAGTCCGGCGGACTCGGACCGGGCGATGGCCGGGTAGTCGTTCACGAAGGCTCCTTGATCTGAGCGGGGTCCTTGCGTCGTGGTGACACTAACGCCCGGACCGTGCTCGTCCGGCCCGCGCCAGGCCTGTTTTCGCTGACGGCGCAGCACGAGGACCCGCGTGACGCGCGCGACGGCACGACGAGGGCCCCGTCACCGGTGCGGTGACGGGGCCCTGCGTGCGTCAGGCGTGCGGTGCACGCGTGCCGTGCGCCCGCGACGGGCGCCCGGTGTCAGGCGTGGGCCGTCAGGCGTTCGACTCGATGGCGGCGTCGGCCACCGCGGCGGCGGCCGCAGCGTCGTCCTGCGAGTCCGCCGCGTCCTCCTCGTCGGAGCCGATGAAGTCCGACAGGTCGACGGCCGCACCCGACGGGTCCGTGATGGTGACCTGGCGCAGCGCGACGGCGATGGACTTGGAGCGCGCGACCTCGGCGACCATCGCCGGGATCTGGCCGCCCTCGTCGAGCGTCTTGATGAAGGTGTTCGGGTCCATGCCGTACTGGCGCGAGGCCTGCACGAGGTACTCGACGAGCTCCTGCTGCGAGACCTTGACCTCGAGCTGCTCGGCGAGCGTGTCGAGCAGGATCTGGTTGCGCAGCGCGGTCTGCGCCTGCTCGGTCACCTCGGCGCGGTGCTCGTCGTCCTCGAGACGGCCCTCGGACTCCAGGTGACGGTGCACCTCGGCCTCGACGACCCCGGACGGCACGGGGATCTCGGTGTCCGCGACGAGCTTCTCCACGAGCAGGTCACGGGCCTGCACGGCCTGGTTCGAGACCTTCGTGCGCGCGACCTGCTCACGCAGGTCCTCCTTGAGCTCGTCCAGCGTGTCGAACTCCGAGGCGAGCTGCGCGAAGTCGTCGTCGGCGTCGGGGAGCTGACGCTCCTTGACCGTGGTGGCCGTGACGGTCACCAGGGCCTTCTCCCCCGCGTGCTCGCCGCCCGCCAGCTCGGTCTCGAACGTCGTGGTCTCGCCGGCCGACAGGCCGGTCAGCGCCTCGTCCAGGCCCTCGAGCATGTTGCCCGAGCCGATCTGGTAGCTGACGCCCGAGACCGAGTCGACCTCCTCGTCGCCGATCTTGGCCACGAGGTCCACCACGACGAAGTTGCCGGCCGCGGCGGGCGCGTCGATGCCCACCAGTGTGCCGAACCGCTCACGCAGCGCGTCCAGCCGACCCTCGACGTCCTCGTCGGTGACCTCGACGCCCTCGACCTCGAGCGCGATCTCGGACAGCGTCGGCAGCGTGATCTCGGGGCGCACCTCGACCTCGGCGGAGAAGTGCAGCTCCCCCTCCTCCTCGCCGGCGACCAGCCCGGGGACCTTGGTGACCTCGACCTCGGGCTGACCCATCGGGCGCAGCTTGTTCTCGCGGACCGCCTCGGCGTAGAAGCCGCCCAGACCCTCGTTCACGGCGTGCTCGATGACCGCGGGACGCCCCACGCGCTGGTCGATGATGCGCGGCGGCACCTTGCCCTTGCGGAAGCCCGGGACGGTCACCTGCTCGGCGATGTGCTCGTACGCGTGCGCGATGCTCGGACGGAGCTCGTCGTACGTCACCTCGACGGTCAGCTTGACCTTCGTCGGCTCCAGGGTCTCGACGGCGCTCTTCACTTCGATGCTCTCCAACTGATCGGAATGGTTCGCCGTTCCCGGCGGCTGCGAGGGCGCTGCGCGGCGTCGGGCTCGGATGGCTCTCGGCGCGCACGGGCGACCCTCGATGGTACGTCACTGGCCGGAGCGCGCACGAATCACCCTGAGGCCGGGCGGCTCCCCGGTCGTCGACCGGATTCGGGGCACCGCGCCCGAGCCGGTACCCTGACGTCGCCGGCCGCGCCTTCGCGGCCTGTGCGGACGTAGCTCAATGGTAGAGCCCCAGTCTTCCAAACTGGCTACGCGGGTTCGATTCCCGTCGTCCGCTCCCAGCGTGGTTCCGATCCCGAGGCCGTCCCAAGCGGTGCGAGTCATCGAGCCCGCGCAGGTTCGGCGATTGCATTGCGGGCGCGGCTGGCTGGCGTGGCAGCGCCTGCTGGACTGCCCACCTGTTCCCGTCGGGATCCGCGAACCAGGTGAACCGCCCCCAGTCGAGGTCAACGACCGGTGTCGCGTCGACCCCGTGGTCGACGAGGAAGTCGTACACCGCGTCGGCGTCGTCGACGACCACTGGCATCCCCTGGACCGACCCGGGCGTCGCGTCCGTGATGCCTTCGCCGATCGCGATCGAGCACGCCGACCCCGGCGGGGTGAGCTGGACGAACCGCAGCTCGTCGCTCACCCGGTGGTCGTGGTCGACGACGAACCCCACCTGGTCGGCGTAGAACGCCTTGGCCCGGTCGACGTCGCTGACCGGGAGGATGACCAGCTCCAGCCTGTACTCCATGGTTGCCCCGTGCGTCGAGCCGCCGGCCCCACGCCCGCGGCGGTGCCGCCATCGTCCCTCCGGCCACCGACCCGGACTGCGGCCGCGGCGAGCGCACCTCGCGGTCCTGCGCCGGTCGGGGACCAACGGCCAGGACCGACAGGCGCGCGAGCGCGGCCGCGCACGACCGACCGGACTGCCGGTGGGCAGCGCGCGCGACGTGCGGGCGCGCGGCGTACGGTCGGAACGCCGGTCAAGAGGGACGGGCCGGTCGTGGACGAGGGCAACGAGACCGGGAGCCGGGTGTGGACGGAGCCGACCCGTTCGAGGCGATCACCGAGCTGCACGACCTTCTGCTGGACACCGCGGGCGTCGCGGAGCTCGTCGAGGCAGTCGCCGCGGCAGCGGCCCGTCACCTGGGGCCGGCGACCGCCGCGACCGTCACCCTGCGTCGCGACGGGCGCCCGACCCTCGTCGCGGCGAGCGACCCGCGGGCGGGGGCGTGCGACGAGGTCGAGTACGCGACCGACGAAGGCCCGTGCCTGACCGCCATCGACCGCGAGCAGATCATCAGCGTCCCGGACCTCGGGCGGGACGAACGGTGGCCCGCCTGGCGCGAGGCCGCTCGTCACGCGGGGTTCGCCTCGGCGGCTGCGCTCCCCCGGACGGTGCGGCCGGGCGTGCGCCTCGCGCTCAACCTGTACGCGCAGGTCACGCACGCCTGGGACGAGGCCGCGATGCGGGTGGCCGAGCTCTACGCCGACGAGCTCGCGCGGACCGTCGCGTTGTTCCTGCGCAGCGCGGACCAGGCCGAGCTCAACGCCGACCTGCGGGCTGCGCTCGCCTCGCGGGCCGTGATCGACCAGGCGATCGGTGTGCTGATGGCCCAGAACCGGTGCACCCCGCAGGAGGCCATGGCGATGCTGCGCAGCGCGTCGCAGCATCGCAAGGTCAAGGTCCGCGACGTCGCGTCGCGGGTCGTGGAAGGGGTCGCGGGCCGGGCTCCCGAGGAGGCCGACACGTTCCGCCAGCGGGCGTAGCACGCCGAGAGGAAGGACGCCCGGGCGCCCGCGGCGGACTCCCGCCGCAGTGGGCTCCAGTGGCGGGCGAGCGCCTGCGGGCCTAGCGTCCGAGGTGCCGGTCGACCACGTCGAGCGGCAGACCGCCGCCCGGGACAGGACACGTCGCCGGACACAGGACCGGCGCGCAGCGTGGACGCGCGCGCCGCCGACAGCGTGATCACCGGTGCGCCGAGCGTCGCACCTGCCTCCCTGAGACGGCCCTGTGCGGCCACGTCCAGGCGACGGCGGGAGCCGCGGCCGCCGCAGCGACCACGGCCCGCGGAGGTCGGATGACGAGGCGCGCGAAGAAGAGCACCGCCGGCACCGACCCGAGCCTCGGCACGGACGGGACAGCCAGCACCGACAAGCAGGACGCGCCCGCACCCGACGACGCGCGCAAGCCGGACTCGCCCGACGACCTGACCCGGCCGTCGTGGCGGTACGTCGCCCGCACGACCCTGCGCGAGCTCATGCACGACCAGTGCACGGACCTGGCGGCTGCGCTCACGTACTACGCGGTGCTGGCCATCGCCCCGGCGCTGCTCGCGATCGTCTCGCTGCTGGGGCTGCTCGCGGACCCGCGCAGCACCGTCGAGCAGGTCCTGCAGGTCGTCGACGACGTGGGACCCGCCGACGCGGTCGAGACCGTGCAGCCGATCCTCGACCGGCTCACCGCCGCACCCGCGGCGGGCTTCGCGCTCGTCGGCGGCGTGCTGCTCGCGCTGTGGTCGGCATCGGGGTACGTCGCGGCGTTCAGCCGCGGCCTGAACCGCATCTACGAGGTCGACGAGGGGCGCCCGGTCTGGAAGTTGCGCCCCGTGCTCCTGCTCGTCACGCTGCTGCTGGTCGTCATCGCCGTGCTCGTCGTCGCCGCCGCCGTCCTGACGGGCGACGTCGCTCGGTCGGTGGGCTCGAGCGTCGGGCTCAGCGACGTCACGGTCGCCGTCTGGGACGTCGCCAAGTGGCCCGTCATCCTCGCGCTCGTCGTCGCGGCCGTCGCGGTCCTCTACCACGCCACGCCGAACGTCCGGCAACCCCGGTTCCGCTGGATCAGCGTGGGGGCGCTCGTCGCGATCGTCGTGTGGGTGCTGGCCTCGATCGGGTTCGGGTTCTACGTCGCGAACTTCTCGAGCTACGACGCGACGTACGGCTCGCTGGCCGGCGTCATCGTCTTCCTGCTGTGGCTGTGGATCACGAACCTCGCGCTGCTGCTCGGCGCCGAGCTCGACGCCGAGCTCGAGCGCGGACGCCAGCTGCAGGCCGGCCTCGCAGCCGAGCACACCATCCAGCTCCCGCCGCGTGACACGCGTGCGAGCGAGAAGAGGCAAGCCAAGAGACAGGAGGACGAGCGGCGTGGCCGCGCTCTGCGCCTGGCGCACGGGCAGGAGGCCACGACGAAGGACGACGACACCACGAACCACGACGAGAGGTAGACCCCATGTACCTGCACGTGCAGCGCCTGATCAACGAGATCGTCGCCGACGAGCCCGACCCGGCGGCAGCGAACGCCCTGCAGGAAGGACTCGGCGGCCAGTTCGGCGAGATGCGCACGATGATGCAGTACCTGTTCCAGAGCATGAACTTCCGTGGCCCGGCCGGTAAGCCGTACCGCGACCTGCTGCAGGGGATCGGCACCGAGGAGATCAGCCACGTCGAGCTGATCGGCACGACGATCGCGCGCCTCCTGGACGGGTCGCCGCGCTACAACGGCAAGCAGACCGACCCCCTGGACGCTGCGGGCAAGGGCGGGGCCACGCCGCTGCGCCTCGCGCTCGACGAGGGCAACATCCACCACTACCTGGTGGCGGCGCAGGGCGCCCTGCCCGTCGACTCGGCCGGCAACCCGTGGAGCGGGTCCTACGTGTACAACTCGGGCAACCTGGTGCTGGACCTGCTGTACAACCTCATGCTCGAGTCCACGGGGCGGCTGCAGAAGTGCCGCATCTACGAGATGACCGACAACAAGACCGCGCGGTCCACGATCGCGTACCTGATCGTGCGGGACCAGGCCCACGAGAACGCGTACGCGCGGGCGCTGGAGACGCTCGGGGTGAGCTGGGCCTCCGTGCTGCCGATCCCCAAGACGAACGCGGAGAGGTTCCCGGAGGTCAAGAAGCTGGTCGACCTCGGGCTGCAGAGCAAGCAGTACTCCTTCGACCTCACCGCGGCGTCGGAGGCAGGCAAGATCTTCCGCGGCATGTCCCCGTCGGGGGACGGCACCCAGCTCGACGCGAGCGAGCAGGCACCGCTCGGTGCCCCGCTGACGATCGCCGAGGAGCGGTTCGAGGAGTTCTCCCCAGGTCTCGACACCGACCTCCTGGCACTCATCCAGGCCACCGCCGACCTCGAGATGGCCGAGCCGACGTCCCTGTACGGACCGCTCGCCCCGGGTGGCGCCGGCTGACCATCCGCCGGGACGGCACAGGCCGGGCCCGCGCGCTCGCCGAGGAGCCCGTCGCCTCGGCGAGCGCGACCGCGTTCGGCTGCCTATCCTCTCGACTCGTCCAGCAACCCCACAGTGCGCGGGACGGGGCCGCTCGGCGCGCACCCGTCCTGGCGGAACGAGGTGAGGCGTGCCCGTGCCAACGGACCTCGACCAGGCCCGGCCCGTCGTGCTGGGCCCGAGCCCGGGTCCCGACGCGCAGCCACCAGTCCCGGGCTCGGTGGACGAGGCGCTCGCGCAGGTCGGCACCTGGCCGACGGACCTCGTGCCCGGGAACGGCGCCACGACGCGCTTGTGGGAGCTGTTGGCGACGTGCGCCGCGGCCGACGTCGCGGTCGCGCGCGCCGTCGAGCCGCACCTGGACGCGCGGGCGATCCTGAGCCAGGCCGGCACGCCCGACGACGAGCGCCCGCTGCCGCCGGCGGCGACGTGGGGCGTGTACGCGGCCGAGATGCCCGGGACCGGGCTCGAGGCGAGCAGGGCGCCGGACGGGTCGTGGCGGCTCGACGGGACCAAGCCCTGGTGCTCGCTCGCGGACCGGCTCGACGGGGCGCTCGTCACCGCACGGGTCGACGGCGGGGACGAGCGTGGTCTGTTCGCGGTGCGCCTGTCCGCGCCCGGGGTCCGGGCCTCGCGCCAGGGCTGGGTCTCGCGCGGTCTGCAGGAGATCCCGAGCGGTCCGCTCGAGCTGCGTGACGTGCCTGCCACGCTCGTGCGCAGCGGCAGCTGGTACCTGGACCGGCAGGGGTTCTGGTGGGGCGCGATCGGCGTCGCCGCATGCTGGTACGGCGGCGCGGTCGGCGTGGCGCGGCGTGTCCTGCAGCACGCGCGCACGCGGGGCGACGACCCGCTGCTCGCGCTGCACGTCGGGGCGATCGACGAGCGGCTCGCGAGCGCGCGCACGAGCCTCGCGGAGGCCGCGCGAGCCGTGGACGCCTCCGGCGCCCGCACCGACCACGGCCGCCGGCCCGAGGACGACGACGCGCGTGAGGCGGGCAGGATCCTGGCCAAGCGGGTGCGCGCGGTGGTCGCCCGGACCTGCGAGGACGTGCTGCGCTCGGCAGCCCACGCGCTCGGCCCCGGCCCGCTCACCCAGGAGGAGGGCTACGCCAAGCGCGTCGCGGACCTTCAGGTCTACATCCGTCAGCAGCACGCCGAGCGCGACGACGTCTCGCTCGGCCGCGCGGTCATCGCCCTGCCCGGTCAGCCGTGGTGAGGTTCGACGGACGCGCCGCGGGGACGGACCCCGCGGTGTGGGACCCGTGGCTGCGTGCGCTGCACGCGCTGCCACGTCCCGCCGCCGGGCGCGTCGTCGTGGTCGCCGCCCACCCCGACGACGAGACGCTCGGGGCCGGCGGCCTGCTCGCCGAGCTCGCCGCCGTGGGGCGTCCCGCGCACGTCGTGGTCGTGACCGACGGGGCCGCGTCGCACCCGGGCTCTGCCACCCTCACCCCCGGCGAGCTCGCGTCCCGGCGGGCCGGCGAGGTCACCGACGCGCTCGCGCTGCTCTCGCCCGGCTCGCCCGTCACGCTGCTCGGCTACCCCGACGGCACGACCCGCGAGCGTCGCGCGGCCGTGACGGCCGACCTGCGCGACGTGCTCACGCGGGACGAGCCGCCCGCGCTCGTGGTCGGTCCGTGGCGAGGGGACGGTCATCGGGACCACCGCGTCGTCGGGGAGATCTGCGCCGCGCTCGCCGACGAGCTGGGTGCCGAGCTGCTCGAGTACCCGCTGTGGATGTGGCACTGGGGCACGCCCGAGGACCCCGCGGTGCCGTGGGAGCGTCTGCGGGCGTTGCCGCTCGCCGACCGGTCCGTGGTGCTCAAGAGCCGGGCCGTGGCGCGGCACGTCACCCAGGTCCGGCCCCTGTCCCCCGACCCTGCCGACGCCGCCGTCCTGCACCCGGACTTCGTGCGCACCTTCGACCGGGACGTCGAGGTGTTCGTCGCCGCCGACGCGCCGATGCCGCAGCCGCTCGGCGCGTCGTTCTTCGACGCCAGCTATGCACGACGCGCTGACCCGTGGCACCTCGCGTCGCGGTGGTACGAGAGCCGCAAGCGCGCGAGCACGCTCGCCGCGCTCCCCCGGCAGCGGTTCGGCGCGGCGCTGGAGATCGGCTGCTCGGTCGGCATGCTCACCGAGCAGCTGGCACAGCGCTGCGACGCGCTCGTCGCGACCGACGTCGCGCCCGCGGCCCTGGCCTCGGCGAAGGAGCGCACCGCACACCTGGGCACCGTGCAGTACCTGCAGCACGACCTCGCCGAGGGCGTGCCGGGCGGCCCGTACGACCTCGTCGTGCTCTGCGAGGTCGGCTACTACCTCACCCGACCCCAGCTCGCGACGACCGCCCGGCGGCTGCGCGACGCACTGACCGACGACGGCACCCTCGTCGCGTGCCACTGGCGTCACCCGGTGGCGCAGTACCCGCTGACCGGAGACGACGTGCACCGCACGCTCGCAGCCGAACTCGGGCTGAGGACGCTGGTCCGGCACGTCGAGGAGGACTTCCTGCTCGACGTGTGGAGCCGCGACGCACGCTCCGTCGCGCGCCGGACGGGCCTCGCGTGAGGGCCGGCGCGCCCCCGGTGCTCGACGTCGTGGTGGCGATCCCCGTCCGCGACGAGGAGGCGCTGTTGAGCCGGTGCCTGCAGGCCGTGGTGCAGGCCGTCGACGGGCTCGCGCGCACCCGCGGGCTGCACGCGCGCGTCGTCGTGGTGCTCGACGCGTGCCGCGACGGGTCCGAGGCGGTCGCACGAACGTTCCCGGTGGACGTCAGGACGATCGACGCGCGCTCGGTGGGTGCCGCACGGGCGCTGGCCGTCGCACGGGGGCTCGCGGGCTCGCCCGTGCCGCGGCACCGCACGTGGATCGCGTGCACCGACGCCGACTCGAGGGTCCCGGCGCACTGGCTGACCAGCCAGGTCGACCTCGCCGACGAGGGCGCCGACGTCGTCGTCGGGACCGTCCGCCCCGACCCGGACGACCTGTCCGCCGACCAGCTGCGCGCGTGGGCGGCGACCCGTGAGCCCGGCCGGCCCAACGGCCACGTGCACGGGGCGAACCTGGGCGTGCGGGCGGACGTCTACGAACGGGTGGGCGGGTTCGGTCTGCAGCCCGAGCACGAGGACGTCGACCTGGTGGCGCGCATCCGCGGGTGCGGCGACGCGCTCGTCGTCGCGTCCGACGACGCCGACGTGCTCACGTCCGGCCGCCCGGTCGGACGCACACCGGGCGGGTACGCGCGCTACCTGCGCACGGCCCTGCTGCGTACGGTCGACGGCTGACGTGCCGCGGATCGCCGTCGGCACGTCGGGCTGGTCGTACGACCACTGGGAGCACGTGCTCTACCCGCCCGGCCTGCCCGCGCGGGACCGCCTCGCGCGGTACGCCCAGGAGTTCGACACGGTCGAGCTCAACGCGAGCTTCTACCGGTGGCCGAGGGACGCGACGTTCGCCGGCTGGCGTCGTCGGCTGCCGCCGGGCTTCTCGATGTCGGTCAAGGCGCCGCGCGGACTGACGCACGCCAAGCGGCTGTACGCGCCCGAGGTCTGGGCGCGGCGGATCGCGCGCTCGTGGCACGAGCTGGGCGATCGCCGCGAGGTCGTGCTCGTGCAGCTGCGCCCCGACCAGGAGCGGGACGACGCCCGGCTCGACTGGTTCCTCGGCTGCCTGCCGCCCTGGCTGCAGGTGGCGGTCGAGCTGCGGCACCCGTCGTGGCAGGACGACGCCGTGTTCGCCCTGCTGGAGCGGCACGGCGCCGCCTCGTGCGTGATGAGCGGCGCGCACCTGCCGTGCGTCCTGCGCGCCACGGCGCCGGTCGTCTACGTCCGCATGCACGGCCCCGACCACCATCACCTGTACGGCGGCTCGTACAGCGACGACGACCTGCGTTGGTGGGCCGACCGGATCCAGGAGTGGACCGACGACGGGCGCGACGTGCTCGTCTACTTCAACAACGACGGTGGCGGCCACGCCGTGCACAACGCCCGCACGCTGCGCCGGCTGCTCGGGGTCTGAGGCCCCGAGCAGGCAGCCTCAGGCCACTGCTCGGCGCACGAGCGCCGCGATCGCCTTCTCGACCTCGTCGGTGAGCTCCGTCACGGCGTAGGCGGTCGGCCACATGGGCCCGTCGTCGAGGGCCGCGGGCTCCTCGAAGCCGAGGATCGCGTAGCGGGTCGTGAACTTGGCGGCAGCCTTGAAGAAGCACAGCACCTTGCCGTCCTTGGCGTACGCAGGCATGCCGTACCAGGTCCGCGGGGTCAGCTCGGGTGCCTCGGTACGCACGATCGCGTGGATGCGCTCGGCGATCACGCGGTCGTGGTCCGGCATCTCGGCGATCTTCGCGAGCACCTGCGCCTCGAGCTCTGCGGCCTTCGCCGCGTTGCCCCCGCGTCCGGACTGCGCCCGCAGCTCGGCAGCGCGCTCCTTCATCGCCGCGCGCTCGTCGTCGGTGAACGTGTCGGTCTTCGACGTCGTGCTCATGGTCGCCTCCTGGATCGGTCCTGCGTCGTCGCTCTCACGCTAGGGACCACGGCGGGCGGGCTGCTTCTCGGATCCTGACCGATCGCGGCCGCCCGGCGCACGCCGCTAGGGCACGCGCTGCGCGCCGCGCTCAGCTCGCGTCGAGCGAATGACGTCGGCAACGGTCACAGCCGTCACGATGAGCAGTGTGGGCGCGACCCACCGCGTCCAGGGCCCGTGCCCGGTGAGGACGAAGACGGTGACGAGCACGGTGCACGTCACAGCGCAGAGCGCGGCAGTACGGACCGCCCGAGACAGCGCGAGGTTCGTCACTCCACCTTCCATCCCACGGCGCACACGTCGACGTCAGCGTGATCTCGACGCGCGGCCGTTGCCTGCGACGGCGCCGAGAGCACTCACGATCGGGACAGCGATGTCATGAGTGAGCGATCGGCACGGTGTTGCAGCGTGGACGCTCCACCTCGTCGAGCTCGAAGGCGTCCGCACCAGCGTCGTCGCGGGCCACGCAGGCCGTGCCGCGTCTCGGAGCCTGATCGAGTGCGTCACCGTCGCGTGGGACGCTGACCGCGCTCGTCGGACGCGGAACGTGGGGGTGCACGTGATCGAGACCATGGCGGTGGAGGGGTACCGCTCGCTGCGCGAGCTGGTGCTTCCGCTGGGACGTCTGACGGTGGTCACGGGCGCGAACGGCACCGGCAAGTCGGGCGTGTACCGCGCGCTGCGGCTGCTCGCCGAGTGCGCGCTCGGCGGGGCGGTGGGTGCGGTGGCCCGTGAGGGTGGTCTGCGCTCGACGCTGTGGGCGGGGCCGGAGCACGGCACGCGGCGGCGTGGCGCAGGAGCGCAAGGCACGGTCCGCTCGCGACCCGTGGCCTTGCGCCTGGGGTTCGCCAGCCTCGACGAGCTGGGCTACGCGGTGGACCTCGGCCTGCCGCAGGACGGCGGCTCGGCGTTCCTCCTGGACCCCGAGATCAAGGTCGAGACGATCTGGTCAGGACCGGTGCTGCGCCCCGCGACGACGCTCGCGGAACGTCGCGGACCGTCGGTCCGGGTGCGCGACGACGAGGGATCGTGGCAACCCGTGGGCGGACGGCTGCGCCCGTACGACTCGATGCTCTCGGAGGTCGTCGACCCGACGGGTGCGCCCGAGATCGTCGCGATGCGCGAGCGGCTGCGCGGCTGGCGGTTCTACGACCACCTGCGCACCGACGCCGACGCGCCCGCGCGGCAGGTGCGCGTCGGGACGCGCACGACCGCGCTCGCCCACGACGGCGGCGACCTCGCGGCGGCGCTCGAGACCGCACGCGACGCGGGCCGGGGCGACGAGATCGACGAGTACGTCGACCGCGCGTTCCCCGGGGCGCGCGCGGTCGTGCGGGCGCACGACGGCCGGTTCGCGCTCGAGCTGCACCGGGCCTCGCTCCTGCGACCGCTGGAGGCCGCCGAGCTGTCCGACGGCACTCTGCGCTACCTGCTGTGGGTCGCCGCTCTGCTGACCCCTCGTCCACCCGAGCTGCTCGTGCTCAACGAGCCCGAGACCAGCCTGCACCCGCAGGTGCTCGGGGCCCTCGCCCAGCTCGTGCGCCGCGCCGCTCGCGACGCGCAGGTCGTCGTCGTGACGCACTCCGAGGAGCTGGCCGACGCGCTGCGCGAGGACGCGCGCGACGGGCTGGCCAGCAGAGACGTGCACGACGTGCAGCTCGTGCTCGAGGACGGCGAGACCGTCGTCGCGGGGCGCGAGGGCCCGCTCGACCAGCCGGCGTGGCACTGGCCGTCGCGCTGACCGGCTCCGCGGGCGTCGCTCTGCGCCGTCTCTGAGGTACCTCAGAAGGGGCGGCGACGCGCTGCGTGAGGCAGGACTGGTCGATCGCCCGATCCCCCGCGCGACACCTCAGCAGCAGGGTCGAGGACGAGGGTGCAGACGAGCACCGCAGGGAGGGATCGACATGAGCGAGCTGTGGGACATCGAGGCGGAGCTGGCCTACCGGTTGGAGCAGGCGGCGGCGGACCTGCGCTCGGCGCGGGACCGGACGCGCGCCGAGGGGCGCTCGGCGCCGTGGCACCGGCGTCGCACGCCGGGCGCCGGGGTCGCCGGCACGAGCGGCGCCGCCCACCGGTCGGGCGGTGC
>JAEYUL010000013.1 GCA_023432565.1 Actinomycetes bacterium
AACAAGTACGCCGAGGGCTACCCGGGCCGCCGCTACTACGGCGGCTGCGAGCAGGTCGACATCGCCGAGAACATCGCGATCGAGCGCGCCAAGGAGCTGTTCGGCGCGCAGTTCGCCAACGTCCAGCCGCACTCCGGCGCGACCGCGAACGCCGCGGTCCTGCACGCGCTGGCGCGCCCCGGCGACACCATCCTCGGCCTCGCGCTCGACCAGGGCGGCCACCTCACGCACGGCATGAAGATCAACTTCTCGGGCCGGCTCTACAACGTCGTCGCGTACGGCGTCGACGAGCAGACCTCGCTCGTCGACATGGACGAGGTCCGCCGCCTCGCGATCGAGCACCAGCCCAAGGTCATCATCGCCGGTTGGTCGGCGTACCCGCGCCAGCTCGACTTCGCGGCGTTCCGCGCGATCGCCGACGAGGTGGGCGCGTACCTGTGGGTGGACATGGCGCACTTCGCCGGCCTCGTCGCCGCGGGTGTGCACCCGTCCCCGGTGCCGCACGCGCACGTCGTGTCCTCCACGGTGCACAAGACGATCGGCGGCCCTCGCTCGGGCTTCATCCTGACGAACGACGCGGACCTCGCCAAGAAGATCAACTCGGCCGTCTTCCCGGGCCAGCAGGGCGGCCCGCTCATGCACGTCATCGCGGCCAAGGCCGTGGCGTTCAAGGTCGCCGGCACGCCCGAGTTCCGCGACCGCCAGGAGCGCACCGTGCGCGGCGCGGCGATCATCGCCGAGCGCCTCACCCAGGCCGACGTCGCCGAGGCGGGCATCACCGTCCGCTCCGGCGGTACCGACGTGCACCTCGTGCTCGTCGACCTGCGTGACGCCGCGATCGACGGCAAGCAGGCCGAGGACCTGCTGCACGACGCGGGCATCACGGTGAACCGCAACGCGGTGCCGAACGACCCGCGGCCCCCGATGGTCACCTCGGGCCTGCGCATCGGCACGCCCGCCCTCGCGACCCGCGGCTTCGGCGACGCCGAGTTCACCGAGGTCGCGGACATCATCGCGACCGCGCTCGTGGACGGCGAGCAGGCTGACGTCGCGGCCCTGCAGGCGCGGGTCGCCAAGCTGACCGCCGAGTTCCCGCTGTACCCGACTCTGCGGCAGTACTGAGAGGCGCGCGCATGACGGCCCAGATCCTCGACGGGACCGCCACCGCGGCGACGATCAAGGCGGAGCTCTCGCAGCGCGTCGCGGCTCTCGCCGCGCGTGGCGTGACGCCCGGCCTCGGGACGCTGCTGGTCGGCGACGACCCGGGGAGCAGGTGGTACGTCGCGGGCAAGCACCGCGACTGCGCCGAGGTCGGCATCGCCTCCATCCAGGAGGAGCTGCCCGCCGACGCCACGCAGGACGACATCGAGGCGGCGGTGCGCCGGCTCAACGAGAACCCGGCGTGCACCGGCTTCATCGTCCAGCTCCCGTTGCCGCGCGGCATCGACACGCACCGCGTGCTCGAGCTCATCGACCCGGACAAGGACGCGGACGGCCTGCACCCGACGAACCTCGGGCGTCTGGTCCTGCGCGTCAACGAGCCGGTCACCAGCCCGCTGCCGTGCACGCCGCGCGGGATCATCGAGCTCGTCGAGCGGCACGGCGTCGACCTGCGCGGCGCGGACGTCGTCGTCGTCGGCCGCGGCGTGACCGTGGGCCGGTCGATCGGGCTGCTGCTGACGCGGCGCGAGGTCAACGCGACCGTGACGCTGACCCACACGGGCACCGCGGACCTCGCCGAGCACACGCGCAACGCCGACGTGATCGTCGCCGCCGCGGGAGTGCCCGGGATCATCACGGCAGACCTGGTCAAGCCGGGCGCGGTCGTCGTCGACGTCGGCGTCTCGCGCGCGACCGACCCGGACACCGGCAAGAGCTGGGTCGTCGGGGACGTCGACCCGGGTGTCCGTGAGGTCGCGGGCTGGGTCTCGCCCAACCCGGGCGGGGTCGGCCCCATGACCCGCGCGATGCTCCTGAGCAACGTCGTCGACGCCGCGGAGCGCCTCGCGGGCTCCTGACCACGGGCGACGACGATGGCCCGCGGGCACGCCTCGCGGGCCATCGTCGTCTGCGCTCCCGTCGAAGGACAAGCCGTGAGGCAGTGGCGACGGCACGGAGGTGCGGGCGCGCCCAACCTGACGTGGACCTGAGGTTCTGGCTGCTGCTGCCAGGGTCTGGTCGTCGTGTTCTGGGTGGGGCGAACCGTACATCGCAGCCCGGGATAAGGGCGCCGCGGCGGGACTCGACGGTCCGATCGTCTTCCTCACGTGCGTCATGAACCAGAGCGCGCTGTGCGTTTCGTGCCGAACCAGTACCCAGAGCCCTGTCGACGATCCGGAGCCGCTGGGGCCTACCCCGGGCGTGGCGCTCCGACAGAGTGGGCGCGGCGAACTCCAGAGCCGCCCTGCCAAGGCCTCTTGGCAGCTACTGTGTCGCAGCAAGTGGATGCGCAACGTCAGTTTGCGTAGCAATCGGCATGAGATTACCGCTGGCCTGGGTCGAGGAGCCGGTGGTCAGCAGTGCGAACGTGATCTCGGTCCTCAGGCGCGTAGGCGCGCGTCTTCAGTCGCGGTCCGCGGTTCACGCGAGGAGATTCGTAGCGTCCGATGGGGTGGGTGATGGTCGAGACTGTCTGGTGGGCGGTTTCAGCGACGGTATTCTTGATCCTCCTATATCAACATCTGCGCGTGCACTGGCCGGCGAGTTATTTTGGGCCCGCGGAAACGCTTAGCCAGTTCGTCTCATCGAGTGCTATTCGGTACGTCCTGTTCCGCTTCGGGCCCCCGTTCTTGGTGTTCGCGCTGGTTGCGGCTGTCGCGACGCGCCCGCGCGTAAGCGTGCTGGCCGCGGCAATGCTCTATGTTGCCGCCAGTACGGCCCTTTCCACGCGTTCGTCGCTTCTGGACGTGCCTGGCAGTGTAAGGCTAACGCGTCAGCGCATAGCGGTGCTGGTAGTTGTGGCATTCGGGAACCTCATTGCGGCCGTCGCCGCATATGCGACCGGGGTGCGATGGCTTCGCGATTTCGTACCGAAGCCGGAGGACCTTGTGTCCGATGTGGTGTCTGGCCTAATAGCTGCGGGGCTGTCCGTGGCCTTCATTGTGCTAGTCCGGGAGCCGATAGGCTGGAAAGGCGCTGGGCGCCGCCCGGATCTCACGGACGGCGTCATCGCACAGATTCGCTGGATGGCACTCGATCGAAACGTCGACGAGCGCTTGGCGATCTCGATTGCTTACGTGGAGAACGCCGAGCGCCCACCATGGATGCGGAACATTGAGCGGCTCAACCCATTCTGGCGAGACGGGTCATACGGTCTGTTTCAAACTGCGGGTCGTCGCGGACTCTCAGACGCGGAGTCGTGCGGCGCCGCAATGCGTCGCCTAGAGAATGTCTACCCGCTCGTAGGTCGCCATGGCCTGGTCCCTTCTTGGACGATTTCGCAATGTGCCGAGGTGTACAACCCTGATCCGCAGTTCGCTCGAATGGTGGCGCAGGTCTATCGGGAGTTGCGAGTAGATCTGCTAGGTGAGGCTCGCGCGGAGGCTCCCGACGGCCGTTCGGTGCTTGAGGTTTGCACTGTCTCGCGATTTCGGGAGGATGTGCGATTCAGGGGCACCGCGTGGGGTGGGCTTGCCTGTATAGTGGTCGAGCCCAAGGACGTCAACGGTTGGCCCATTGCCGATGCAGCGGTAGTCGCCCAGATGATTGGGGATCCAGCGGGTCGCGTTTCATGGACGGCGACCGTAAAGTTGGCTTCCACTCGAGTCGCGATCAGAAGCGTCGATACGGAAGGCGATTGTTTCGCAAGTGTGGAGATCGGTCTTCAATTGGATGCGACCCATATTCGTCGCGAGGTCGGTATCTCCGGGGAGCCCGCGGATTGGTTTACGGCCCGTCCGCTTACGGCCCGTCCGCGGGCCCGCAGAAGGCCCAAGTAGGGCTTTGTGGAGTTGTGTGCATTCGAGTTTGAGCTGTTCGTCATTGAGTGCCATCGGGCTCGGTAGTTGGCCGCCCGAAGGTGTGCAGTTCTGAGCATGCGGCTACGAGCCGTCACGCTCGTTCGTGGTACGCAGTGCGTGTTGGCGGCTTAGTCGCGGCGGGTTTTCTCCGTGCTGGGAGAGGGAAGTCTTGTGCTAAATGCCGGCGTAAAGGTCAACGGCATCGAGGCGGCCTTCCGGGCTCTTCGCGGTTCGTGGTGATCACGGCCTGATGGGTGGTGTTCACGCGGCGGTCTTGGCGGCGCTGGTGAGCAGTATACGGGTGCGGTAGTTGTTCTCGTTGCGGAACCCGCGTCCGGTGCGCTTGATGTTCTTGATGGTGGTGTTCGCGGCCTCGGTTCGGGCGTTGGTCACACCGGTGACGATCAGGACCTCGATCGCTGGCCACCACGCGCAGACGGTGTCGTAGAGCTTGTCGGTCTCGGGCATCTTGGCTGCCATGACGTAGGCGCCCAGGCGCATCTTCTCTTCATGGGCCTGGGCCAGGGAGCCGGTCTTGATCAGGCGGCGGACCTGTTCCTTGATACCCCAGGCGGCGCCGAGCTCGTCGGTCGGATCGTCGGTGCGCAGCACGCGTTCCAGGCGCGCCCAGGCGGCCGGGGAGAGGGTCTCGGCCCCGCGTAGCAGCAGACGCCGGTTCGCCCAGGCCGGGTCGGTGACCATCCCGCGGCGCCCGTGGGTCTGGCGCGCCA
>JAEYUL010000035.1 GCA_023432565.1 Actinomycetes bacterium
GTTCGGGCCGCCGCGCAGGAAGTCGCGCCAGTCCTGCGTGGCCGGGTCGAACTCGTCGAGCCCGTCGACGAACGCCTCGTTGACGACGTCCCAGGAGACGGTGCGGCCCTTGAAGTGCGTCAGCACCGCCTTGATGTAGCGCTTCATGTTGGCGCGCGCGAGCTCACGGGTGCCGCCCGTGGGGCCGCTGTTGATGCGGGCCGGGGACTGCCCGTGCCAGACGAGCACGTGGCCGTGCACCTTCTTGTGCTTGGCGAGCGTCTGGTCGACGAACGCGTCCGCCGCCGAGAAGTCGAACGTGAACGCCCCGGTCACCGGGTCGATGTTGTCGTTCGGGAGAAGTTGGTCCGGCTTCATGGCGTTCTCGGCCGTCATGGCGCTGTAGTGCCGGTCGACGGTCGCGTTGTCGGGGGAGCCGGCTGCGTACGTCTGCGGGCCCGAGTAGATGTTGCCCACGTCGAAGTAGTCGCGGTACACGTCCTTGAGCGGCTTGATCGCCGGCCGGAAGGACGTCGTGAGCAGCACGTCGCTCTCCGGCATCGTGAACGACGTGACCCGGGCGGCGATCCACTCGAGCTCGTCCGACGTCCACCCGCCCCACACGTTCCCCGTCTTCGGGGTAGCGGTGAGCTGGACGGTCTCACCCGGCTCGTAGCTGCCGGCACCGCTGACCGTGCCGCCGTGACCGGTGACCGTGATCCGCACGTCGAACCCGTCGTCCGCGACGGCGCTCTGCGCAGGCAGGGCGACGCCGGCCGCGACGAGGAAGCCCGCGACCGCGGCCCCCGCCCATCGCGCCGGACGGCGCCGTGACGCGGTCTGCGGTCCGCCCTCACGCCGTTGTGTAGCAAGCCCTGTCATGGGTTCGTTCCTCTCGCCGGTACCGCTCGGAGCCGGTGCGGCGGCGAGGAGGCCACCCGTCCGGCATCTGGTCGAGACCCTCGTCGTGCGGCCGAGACTTTCGCTGGTGCGCCTGTGCGCCAGCTGCCGCGCGAGCACGGCCAGACGCCTGTGTCTCGACGCGCGGGCGTCGACCGTCGTCGCCGCGCGCCTGGGCCGTACGGGTGAAACGGTAGGTAGCGTCCCGAATGTCGTCAAGGCGAGGTATCGCCTGATCGTGTGGACCGAGTTGCTCGATGCAGCGGCCGTGCGAAGCCCTCGGCAGTTGCGTGACGGCTACCGCAAACACGAACCGGCCACGTCGTCGCCCCGAGCTTCGGAGGCGACGACGTGGCCGGGTTCGCGCGACGAGTCAGCCCGGCGGCCTGCCGGTCGGCTCAGTGCTCCCCGCAGAAGCCGTCGGCGTTCTTGCTGGTCAGAGGCGCCCCGGGCGTGGTCGGAAGCGTGAGCGCGTCGGACCACCCCTGCTCCGCCAGCGGTCCGGGCAGCACGTGCCCGTTCCTGCTCCACAGCACGTCCGACCATCCGCGCCGCGCCTGCTGGGGCGGCAACGAGGCCAGCGCCGCGCGGATGTCGGCGCGGCGGACCGCGGTGACGTCCGGCCCGTCAGGGGGGTGCCCTCGATCGGCCAGCATCGGTGCGCGCAACGACCAGCGGCGCCGGCTGCGGTAGGTGTCGAGGAAGACGTGCAGGATGGCCTGGCGCACGTACGCCTCGAGCCACTCGACGTCCGCACCGGCCCTGCGGCGGGAGAACGTGCGGATCAGCGCCTCCTGCACCACGTCGTGGGCCGAGGCGTCACCGCCCGTGAGCAGGTAGGCGTACGCGATCAGGTTCGGGCCTCTGTCCTCGACCAGCTGAGCCAGTCGTTCGTCGCCCACGGGTGCTGTCTCTCGTCGTTGCCGGACATCCTTGCGTGCACCCAGACGCCGGAACGCCGCGAACGGTTGTGCTCGGGCCGTGGACTCACCCGTTCGGCGTCGCCGCGCGCGCCCCCAGGCGCTGGTCCGTCAGCGTCCGGGACCGGTCAGCGTGTGGAACGGGTCGGCGGCGGCGACGAGCTCGACGGGAACCTCGGGCAGGAGCTCGCGGAGCCATCGGGCGTACTCGGCCATCCCCTCCTGCTCGGAGGGCACGTGCCCCACGACGACGACGCCCGCGCACAGCCCCGCGGTGACCGCGTCGGCGGCGTACTCGCCGGTCTCCCACTCGTGCGCCTCGCCGATGACGATCGCATCGACGCCGGCCCGGGACAGCAGGTCCCGGTTGTGCGCGAACCCCTGGAACCCCGGCTGCAGCCCCACGGCCGAGACGGCCGCGTCCGGCTCGCCGACGTAGCGCAGTGCCCGCGCACCGAGGGCGTCGGCGACGTGTGCGGCGAGCCCGCCGAGCGTCGTCGGCGGAAGGTCGTACACCTCGTGGTCGCCGGGGCGCGCGTGCTCGAGCCAGCCGAGGGCGCGGGCGACGCCCGTCTGGATCCCGTCCGGCTCGCGGTCGTGCCATGCGTCGTGCTGGTGCAGCACGACGAGCCCGTGCGCGGCGACGAGCGCGGCCTTCGCCGCGAACACCGGGTCGTCGGCGGACGCCAGCACGGCGTCGGACGCGCCGTGGTGGTCGAAGTACAGCGGCTCGTGCGTGACGACGAGGTCCAGCCCGCGCGCGGCGGCGCGCTGCAGGACGTCGAGCGTCGCCATCATCGTCACCGCGACCCCGCGCACCGGGGCGTCCGGGTCCCCCGCGAGGAAGCCGTCGACAGTCGTCCCCCGTGGCGGAGCCCCCAGGTGCGCGCCGATCCGCTCCGCCACCTGCCGCGCCGTCACCGTCACGCGCGTCACCCTAGTGACCCCGGGGCGGGGCCTGGGCGCGCACGGGGGACGACGACTGCGCCTCACGTCTCGCGACGCGCTCGCGCCGGGGGACACTGGGGGCAGCACACATCTGCATCGACGAGGAGTCACCGTGCCCCAGGGAACTGTCCGATGGTTCGACGCCGAGCGGGGGTTCGGCTTCATCGCGCTCGACGACGAGGGCGACGACCTGTTCGTCCACGCGTCCGAGGTCGTCGGCGACGACCGCGTGCTGCGTGAGGGCCAGGAGGTCGAGTTCGAGATCGGCGAGGGTGACCGCGGCCCGCAGGCGCGTCACGTGCGCGTCACGGCGGACCACGCCTCCGGCGCACCGCTCGGAGTGCTGGGCACGGTCGCCTGGTACGAGCCGGCCAAGGGGTACGGGTTCGTCACCCCGGACAGTGGTGGGGCGGAGATCTTCGTGCACAGCTCGGCGATCGTCGGGGGCGGGGTCGTCACCGAGGGTCAGCGGGTCGCGTTCCTCGTCGTCGACGGCGAGCGTGGACCGCAGGCCGACCACCTGCTGCCGCTCGGCGCTCAGCCGTCCCTCGCGCCCGACGACGGCGCGGACGGCACGGTGACCTGGTACGACGCGGACAAGGGCTTCGGGTTCATCGCACCCGAGCAGGGTGGCGAGGACGTGTTCGTCCACGTCAAGGCGCTGCGCGGTGGGCTCGCCGGGCTCGTCGAGGGCGACCGTGTCACGTTCGACGTCGTCGAGGGTGACCGCGGCTGGCAGGCCCGCGACGTGCAGCTCGCGGGCGGGTCGGGGCATCGCGGCGGGTCGCGCTCGGCGGGGCACGGCCGGCAGGGTCGCCCGACGACGTCGCAGCCGGCGGCGCGCGGCGGCGAGGGGGAGGTCGCGCGGTACGACCCGGAGCGCGGGTTCGGGTTCATCACCCCGGACGCAGGCGGGCCGGACCTGTTCGTGCACGTCTCGGTGGTCCGCGGCACGCAGGTCCTGGAGGAGGGTGACCGCGTGCGCTTCCGGGTCCGGCAGAGCGACCGGGGCCCCCAGGCCGACGACGTCGAGCTGATCTGATCGCGAGCCGGGTCGCTCGTCCCGGCTCAGGCGCCGGCGACGACCACCAGCTCGTTGCTCTCGGGATCGGCGAGCAGCCAACGCCCCGGGGACTGGTCCAGCAGCCGACCGCCGGCCTCGACGGCCGCGGCCACCCGCGCGACGGCGAGGTCCGCGGGGACCTCGAGCTCGACGTGCAGGCGGTTGCGCTGCAGCTGTCGCTGGGTCTGCGTGACGTCGAGGTCCTGGAACAGCACGACGGGGTTCAGCCGCCGCGGGTCGACGAGGTCCGTGACGCCTGCCCGCCGGTCCGGGACGTAGCCCAGCGCCGCGGCCCAGAAGGCGCGCAGCGCGGGCACGTCCGCGGCGTCCAGGACCAGCTGCACGAGGCGCGGCAGCGCGACGTCAACGGTCCCGCCCTGCTCTCGGGCCGCGCTCTGGAGCCGGGCCGCGAGCGCGGTGAAGTCGACGTCCAGCCCGTGCGCGTCCGCCTCCCACTGGTCCTTGCCGGAGTCCAGGACGACGAGCCCCGGACGGAGGTCGACGAGCAACGGGAAGCCGGCCTCGTCGGCGAGCTCGGCGACCGCGGCGACCACGTCCCGCTGCTGCGCCGGTGACCCGACGCGGTAGCAGGCCTGCGCCGCGAACACCGCGCGCCAGTCGGCGGTCGCCTCGGGCGGGGTGCCGGACTCCTCCAGCGGGTCACCCGGCACGAGGTCGACCTCGTTGCCGTCGGCGTCGGTGTGGCACACCCCGTAGGGACCCGACGCCTCTCCGAGCCCCGCCCGCTCGACCACTTCGGCGGGTCGCACCACGTCCACGTGGATCCGGTTGCGCAGCGGGCGGACCTCGGTCGAGTCCCGGAACTCGAACGCGGGGTCCCGGCGCCACGGGTCGACGAGGCGGCCGTCCGGCGCGGTGTCGTGACCCAGCGCGCTCTGCCAGAACGGTCGCACCGCCGACGGGTCCGTCGACTCCAGCACGACGCTCACGTGCTGCAGCGCGGCGGGATCGGGGACGAGCCCGAGGTCGCGCGCGGCCGTGGAGACCTCGCCGGTGTGCTCGTCGGAGCTCAGCCGCACTCGCGCGCCGGTCGGGCGCACGTCCACCGCCGCCTCGGGCGCGAGCTCCACGACGCGCGCGCCGAACGCGGCGCTCTGGGTCAGCGACCCCGCCGCGAACCACGCCGTCGGCGATCCGTCGAGCAGCCGCCAGCCCGCGTCTGTGCGCAGGTCGGTCATATCGGCACTGTAGGACTGCCCGCCGACGTCGCGCTCGTCGTCGTCCGACCCCGCACGCCCCACCCCTCGCGGGGCGTGCGGGGCGAGGGGTCAGAAGCGTGCCGAGAACGCGCCGTCGGTCTGCAGGAGCTGCCCCGACACCCAGCGGCCCTCCGGTGAGACGAGGAACGAGACGACTGCCGCGATGTCGGCGGGGGTGCCCAGCCGGCCCAGGGGGTGGGCTGCCGTCAGGGAGGTGCGCGTCTCGTCGTCCATCCACCCGGTGTCGATCGGGCCGGGGTTGACGACGTTCGCGGAGATCCCGCGCGGCCCCAGCTCGCGCGCCGCGGAGATGACGATCCGGTCCAGCGCACCCTTCGACGCGCCGTACGGCAGGTTGCCGGTGGTGTGGTCACTCGTGAGCGCGACGACCACCCCGCCGTCGGCCGGGGCCTGACGCGCGAACGCGGCGATCAGCAGCAGGCTCGCGCGCGCGTTGACCGCGACGTGGGTGTCGAAGCTCTCCGCGGTGGTGTCGAGGATCCCGCTGTTCACGTCGTGCGCATGGCTCAGCACGAGCGCGGTGACCGGCCCTCGATCGCGCGTGACCGCGGCCATCAGCTGGTCGGGACCGTCGGGCGTCGACAGGTCGCACGGGTAGTCCGTGCCGACGAGGTCGCTCGTCGCGACGTCCCAGCCGTCGCTGCGCAGCCGCGGCACGATGCCGGCCGCGATGCTGTCGGCGCGTGCGGCGCCGGTGACGAGAGCGAGCGGCATGAGTCCTCCGAGGGTGAGCGGGTGGGGGCAGCGACAGTCCTACACGGGCCCGTGCGACCGGGCAACGGCAGGTCGCGATCGGGTGACCAGTAGGTTGGCCCCACGTGGGACGCGACGAGCGGCGGGGGCTTCGATGAACGCGGTGCTGCGGCGGCCGCGCGATGTGCGCGCCCGGGGTGCTGGGGGTCGCGCCGGGGCGGCTCGCGGCGGCGTCCCCGGCGACCGGGCTGCCCGAGATCGTCCGGACCGAGCTGTGGGCGGGTTCTCGCCCGCAGGCGTCGCAGGCTCGTCGTCGCAGGTGTCGTGAACCAGACCCCGGCCCTGGCCCGTCGCCTCGGCACCGGCGACGCCGTCGTGATCGGCCTCGGCTCGATGATCGGCGCCGGGGTGTTCGCGGCGTTCGCGCCCGCCGCCGCTGCGGCCGGCTCCGCGCTGCTCGTCGGCCTGGCGCTCGCCGCCCTCGTGGCGTACGCGAACGCCACCGCGTCCGCCCAGCTCGCCGCGCAGTACCCGACCTCGGGCGGCACGTACGTCTACGGGCGTGAGCGCCTCGGGCCGTGGTGGGGGTTCCTCGCCGGGTGGGGTTTCGTCATCGGCAAGACCGCGTCCTGCGCGGCGATGGCGCTGACGTTCGCGGCGTACGCGGCGCCCGAGGGATGGCAGCGGCCGGTGGCGGCCGTCGCCGTCGCCGCGCTCGCGGCGGTCAACTACCGCGGCGTGACCCGGACCGCGCGTGTCGCCCGGATCATCGTCGTGGTCGTCCTGCTGGTTCTCGCCGTCGCGGTGGCCGTGAGCCTGTCCGGCGGTGAGCCGCGGTGGTCGGACGTCAGCCCGTGGTCGGGTGCGGCCGGCGGCTGGTACGGCGTCCTGCAGTCCGCGGGGCTGCTGTTCTTCGCGCTCGCGGGCTACGCGCGCATCGCGACGATGGGTGAGGAGGTGCGCGACCCGCGCCGGACCATCCCCCGCGCGATCCAGGTCGCGCTCGCGATCACCGTCGTCGTCTACGCGACGGTCGGCGTGACGCTGCTCGCGACGCTCGGACCGGACGGCACGGCCGCGACGCCCGCGCCGCTGACCGCTGCTGTCGAGCTCGGCGGGCAGGGCTGGGCGGTGACCGTCGTACGGGTCGGGGCGGCCGCCGCGTCGCTCGGTGCGCTGCTGGCCCTCGTCGCCGGCGTGGGGCGTACGAGCCTCGCGATGGCGCGCGAGGGGGACCTGCCCCGGTGGCTGGCGGCCGTCCACCCGCGCCACCGCGTCCCGCACCACGCGGAGGTCGCGCTCGCGGTCGTGGTCTGCGTGCTCGTGCTCACCGTCGACCTGCGCGGGGCGATCGGCTTCTCGTCGTTCGGCGTGCTGCTCTACTACCTCGTCGCGAACCTCGCCGCGTGGACGCAGGACGACGAGCACCGCCGCTTCCCGCGCGCCCTGCAGGTGCTCGGTGCACTCGGCTGTCTCACCCTCGTCGTGACCCTGCCTGCCGCGTCCGTGGCGGCCGGCGCCGTCGTGCTCGTCGTGGGCGTCGCGCTCCGGCTGTGGCGGACCCGGCGTCCCACGCGCGGCGCGTCGGCGACGTAGCCCCTCGCGTGCCCTACGCCCCGGTCGCTCTGCCGGTACCCGGCCGAGGCGCGCGGGCGTCGGCGGGGGTGCCGAACGTCGTGCGGACGCCGCGGGAGAACAGGACGGAGTCCGGCGGGCGGGTCGCGACACCCGGCAGGCCGCACGCCGCGAGCAGGTGGTCGTCGAGCTCGAGCAGCTCCGCGGTCCGCAGGGGCCACGGTTCGTGCGTGTTCGGCAGGTGCAGCGTGCGGCCGAACGCCCGCGTGTGCAGCGCCCAGCGCGCGGTGAGGAAGTCCGCCAGCGCGTAGCCGGGTGCGAGCGGCTCACCCGGTCGCACGACGACGCGCGTCGTCGCGTCGCGCGGTCCGGGCCAGCGCCGCCGGGAGGAGTACGTGACGACGCCGTCCACCTCGGTCACACGCATCCGCGCCCACGTGTACGGCAGCGCCAGCGCCGCGCGTGAGCCGAGGACGAACGGGAGCCGGGCGGCCTCGAGCGTCCGGAAGACAACGGCGCGGCGGCCCTGCTCGTCGACCGAGTACAGCCGCACGTTCGTCTCGGGGAACGAGCCGAGCCACGGGATGCCCGGCCCGCGCGCCGCGCCTGCGTCGACCATGCGGAACGGCACGAGCCCGACCCAGCTCGTGCCGTCGTGCACGTCGGGGCGTGTGCCCGCGGGCAGGAGCGGGGTGACGACGTCCGCCTCGACGCGCCAGTGCAGGAACGTGAGGTCGCGCCAGGACTGCCGCAGCACCGGCCGCCCGGGCAGCGGCGGCTGCGTCGCGGTGATCGGCTCGGGCTGCACGCCGCCACCATGCCCCGCCGAGCCGCCCGCTCGCCCGCCCGCCGAGGCGGCCACGTCCGTGCTGGGCGCCGCGTGTCGCCGTGGGTGGACTGGCGCTCGCTGAGCGAGCGCTTCTCCACCCGATCCGGCCTCCCTCCCCGGGGCGTTTCGGTACATTCCGGGGCGTGGTCCGTTCCCGGAGTGCCCTCGCCCTGGTCGTCGTGCCCGTGCTGCTGCTGGGGGCGTGCGCCGGTGAAGGGGGCGCCGGTGCCGGGTCCACGCAGCCGGCCGCCGTCGACGACATCGCGTCGAAGGCCACGCGTGCGGGGATCGCGCCCGACCTCGTGTACGTCACCGACGTCGAGGGGTTCGACCTCGCGGTGCAGTCCGTCGGGGTCTCCGGCGACGACGGGTTCGCTGCCATCTACACGCGGGAGGTCGACGACAGGCTGGCGACGGTCGCGCTCAGGACCGCCCGGACCTCGGTCGTCGACCCGTCCGTCGTCGTGCCGTGCGACGAGCTCACGGACACGCCGACGACGCTGCTGTGCGGCGTGACGCGCGACGAGGCCTTCGTGTCGCTCGAGGGGACCGATGTCGACGCCGCGACCCTGCGTGCGGCGGGCGAGGCCGTCCGCGTCCCGACCGTCGGCGAGCTGACGCACCTGTTCTCGGAGGTCCGGGTGCCGGAGGGGCCCGTCGAACGCGGCGACCTGCCCGAGGACGGCGACGGCGCCCCGATCGACCCCGGGCACGCCGGCGGCTAGCGATGACGAGCCCTGGGTGAACGTCCGGCGGGTGGCGTTCGGCGTCCTGTTCTCGGTCCTGCTCGCGGCCGTGGGCGCGGTCGGTGCGTACGCACTCCACTGGTACGTGGTGCAGCCGTCCGACGACGAGCTGGTGGCACACGCACGCCAGATCGAGCTGCCGGGACTCGTCCCCGACGGCGACCCCGGGGTCAGCGGGAAGTGGGCGCCGTCGTTCGACCGGGGCTCCGTGGTGCTCGACGCGACGGCGGATCCGACCGTCGACGGCGCGGTCGTCCGGACCGCTCTCGAGGCCCAGGGGTGGGAGGACGCCGAGGTGCAGACGGGTGCCAGGTCGCAGATCGTGACGGGCTCGCGCGGCGCGGTCGACGTCGCCATCCGCGTGTGGTCACCGGACGAGGGCGTCGTGGATGTGACGGTGGAGGTGTCCCGGGGCGACGGCGTCCCGTCGCTGTCTGTCACGATCCTGCTGGTCGCAGGCCTCGGCGTGGTCGCCGGTGCGTGGATCGGCGCGAGAGCGACGCCCTGACGCGCGGCCTCAGTCGTTCGCGGGTCGCCACTCGGAGTGGAGCACCGCGTACAGGTAGGCGTCGTGCCACAGCGGACGACCCGCGTCGTCGGTGCTGAACGAGGCGGACTGCCGCAGGCGGCCCTCGCGGCGCAGACCAAGGCGTTCGAGCAGGCGCCAGGACGCCTCGTTGCGCGGGTCGCAGTGCGCGGTCACGCGGTGCGCACCCCACTGGTCGAAGCACACGTCGAGCAGCGCGCGGCACGCCTCGGTCGCGTAGCCCTGGTGCCAGTGATCGGGGTGGAAGACGTAGCCGAGGCTGTGGCCGCGCCATGCACGCGGCTCGTCGTGGTGCAGGTAGAGGTTCCCGACGAGCGTGCCGTCGTCCTGGAGGCAGACCGCCCAGAACGACGGGTCGTGCGCACGCGCGGCCGCGAGCTCGTCGCACTGCGCGCGCGTCTGCACGTCGTAGGGCTCGAACCGCACGGCCTCGGGCCGCGACAGGTAGCCGTGACGTGATCTGCATGCTCTGGATGATCTGCCACGTCTCACCGGGCGCGATGACCGCGTCTTCGACGTCGACTCGACGGTCCCACGCGAGCTGTGACGTGGTGTCGTCCTCCGCTGGTGGGACCGCACCACCGACGGCGTACCAGTCGCTGGTGCCGTTCTCGAAGATCGCGTACGCGGGTCCGACCTCGAAACCCTGCGGCGTCCACCGGCTCGACTGACGTGATGGTGATGTCGCTCGACCCGGTGTTCGTGGCGAACGCCGCCCCGAACGCGCGCGGTCCGTGTCAACGCGACGACGACGGAGTCAACCACGCCTCGCGCGCCAATGGTCCGGTCTGTTCACAGGTGGCCAGGTGAACTTCACCGCGACGGCCCGTCTCGGCCCGGCTTGACCCCCGGCACCGTCCGCCCGGTCGCGTTGTCCCTGTCACGCCGGGCAACGACCGATCCGTATCGGGTCGGTCACCCGATACGTAACGAGCTCGAAGGGTCCTGGTCGGCACGGCGAGGGGAGTACCGGATCATCTACGCCATCGACAACGACCGTGTGATCGTCATCGTCGTGCACCTCGCCGATCGCCGGGACGTCTACCGTCGACGCTGACCGCTTGTGCGCTGCCGTGGTCAAGGCACCGACCGTGAAGGTGGTCGGTCAACCGGCAGCCAGGTCGGGAACCCCGCGGACCGCGTGGCGGAGGTGGACCGTGCCGTTGGCGAAGCGACGCTCGTCGAGAAGGTCCAGGTCCAGGCGCACACCTCGCGGCAGCGCGGGCTTCCCGCCGCCGACCGTCACCGGGGACAGCAGCAGCACGCACTCGTCGACGAGTCCGTGGCGGAACGCGTCGGCGCCGATGGTCGCGCCGCCGATGCTGAGATCCGCTGCCGAGTCCTGCTTGAGCCGCCGGACCGCCTCAGGGTCGAACCGCCGCTCGATGCGCGTACGTGACGTCGACACCTCGTCGAGCGTCGCGGAGAAGACGACCTTGTCGGTGTCGCGCCAGATCTGGGCGTACTCCTGGATGACCGGCGGCTCGTCGGCCAACCAGTCGTCGTCTTCCCAGACGCGCATCGTCTCGTACATGCGCCGGCCGTACAGAGACGTGCCGATGCCGCGTTCGTGGTCGTTCCAGAACTGGTGCACCGCCTCGTCGGGCACCGACCAGTCGAACGCACCTCGCTCGTCCTCGAGGTAGCCGTCGAGCGAGACGTTGGCGGCGTAGATCAGCTTGCCCATGACGCTCCTCCGACGGCCCGTCCTCCAGCGTGACAGCGGCCCCCGGGGGCGGCAAGGGTGCGGCCGGTGCTCCACCTCTCGTCGCGCCCGTCCGGTCCGGCGGCGGCGCTCACCCGGCGTCCGGCGGCTCCGCGAGCCGGAGCAGGCCGGCCCGGGTGTGCCGCATGCCGCAGACACCCTCGTAGAAGCCGACGAGTGCGCACGTCAGGGAGTGCAGCTCAGGAGGGGCGTGCCGGGCGAGCCGTTGCCGATGAAGCCGAACGTCGTCGACCCGCTGGCCGTGAGGGTGCCGTTGTAGGGCGCGTTGCGCACGGTCGTCGTCGTCCCGGACGTCGTGGCGATCCCGTTCCACGCCGAGCTCACCGACAGCCCGGTCGCGCTGACGGTCCACGACGAGAGCGCGGACGGACCTGCGGTCACGGTGACCTCGCCCTGGTACCCGCCGGGCCACGTGCTCACGGCGCGGAACGTCGCGGTGCACGTGGACGGCCCACGGGTCGGTGTGGGCGAGGGCGTGGCCGTCACGGCCGGTGTCGGTGTCACGGTCGGCGTCGGTGTGGGTGTGGGTGTGGGTGTCACGGTCGGTGTCGGCGTCGGGTCGGTGCCGCCCGTCGTCGTGTACGAGACGACCGTGCGCGGTGCCGAGCACTTGCCGCCGCAGCTCGACGGCAGGGAGAAGGAGTACTCGCGGCCGCCGAAGAGGTACTCGTCGTCGACGTCCGTGACGCGGATCCGGTAGTCGGTGCCACCCGTCGTCGTCGGCTTCAGCAGGAACGACTGCCCCATGTCGACGTTCATCGTGGCGCTCACCCACGTGCCCCCGGTGAAGTTCTCGACACCGTGGATGCCGTTGGGCAGGTGGTTGACCGACACCCCGGCCCACCACTTCTCCGACCCCTGGATGAACCCGATCTCGATGTCGCCGGAGTAGTGCGGCGCCTCGATGAACTCCCACGTCACGTGCCGGTTGCCCCAGTGCGCGGGCTCGAGGTCACCGACCGGTGCGCCGTTCTTGACGAAGGTGTTGATCGACGCGTGCGCCAGGTCCAGGTGGTACGGGTCGTCGCGGCACCACGCGTTCGGGTCGCCGCAGGAGTCGGCGACGAGCATGTCGAGCGTGGCGCCGTTGTACTTGTCCTCGACCCACTGGCCGCCCCGGCAGAACGCCTGCCCGGCAGCGCCGTCGTTGAGTCCCGTGCAGTAGTCGTCGATGGTCACGCGCACCCAGCGGCCGCAGTTGCGGCCGTTGTCGAACATGCCGACCTTCGGGTCGTCCGCCGCCATGGGCCGCGGGTACATCGCGTAGTCGCCGGGGGTGTCGTAGACGTTCAGCGCGACCCAGCTCTGCGTCTCGAGCTGGTCCTGCGGCAGCCCGCACCCGCCGTACGGCGAGCCCAGGTTGTCGAACCACGTCGCGTTGCCCGTCACCGGCTCGGTCTCGCCGCCGGGCGGCACGGCGTCCGCCTGGGACTGCACGCCGACGAGCGCGCCACCCGCCAGCACGACGGCCAGCAGCCGGCTCCACGAACGGATCTTCCCCTGCGCGGACATGGCGAGCTCCTCCTGGTGGTCGGCGTCAGCCCGAGTCTTCACCTCCGTCCGGGCGCCAGGAGGCGCGCTCGTGCGTCGGTCCCCGGGGGCGAATCGATTACGGCGGCACGACGAGGCCGTGGCGCCAGCGTGCGCCCGGCGCGGGGCGCCGGCAGCGCCGGGCCGTCGGCGTCGGGCTCCGATGAGCGCGTCACGAGCGCCGTCCCTACGCTGCGAGGAGGACGAGGACGCACGCGCTGGTCGGAGCGATGCGCGGGTGCGGACGCCCAGGACGGGGGACGTCGTGAGCACTGTGCCGGTCGGGTCCCAGGTGCCGGGCGGGTCCCAGGTGCCGGCGCCTGCCCCGGTGATCGCCGACCGTCGTGCGGACGCCATCGCCACCGTCGCGGGCCGGGTCGTCCAAGGGGCCGCGTTCTGGCAGGTCGCCGCGATCCTCGCGCTGCCGTTCGCGCCCGGCGTGGTGCACACCGTGGGTCGCGTCCTGTCCGTGCTCAACGTCCCGACGCAGCCCGCGTTCTTCTCGCTGGTGCTGATCATCATGACCGCCTCAGGGCTGCTGCGCCGGCTGCGGGTCGCGCTGTGGTTCCTGGTGCTCGGCTGGCAGGTGCCGGTCGCCGTCGCCGGGGTGGTCACGGCGCTGGTCTGGGCGTTCGACCGCCCCGGCCGCGCCGACCTCGTGGTGACGCCGCGCGACGTCGTGGCCGTGGTGATCGCGCTCGTGTCGGTGCCCGTCCTGATCAGCGCGCGTTCGGCCTTCCCCGCGCGGCTGCGGCCAGGTGCGTGGTGGCGGTCGTTGCTCGTCGTCGTGTGCTTCGTGCTCGCCGGTGCGGCGCTGTCGTTCGCCCTGCTGCAGGTCGTCGGGCACGGGCTGCCGTCGACCGCGGACCAGCTGCGCTGGTCGTTGGGGCAGGCGCTCGGCTCGTACGGGGCGGTGCTCAACCCGGGCACCGTCCAGGACGTGCCGGCGTGGGTCGGGTTCGTGGGCGGCTACGTCGCCGCCAACGGCCTCGTCCTGGGTCTCGTGCTGTTCATGCGGTCCCGCAAGCCGGTGGGGACGGACGCGGCGGAGGACCGGCTGCACGTGCGGCTGCTGCTGCTGCAGTACCCGTCGGACTCCCTGGGCTACTTCGCGACCCGCGACGACCGGGCGGCGGTGTTCTCGGCCGACCGGCGCGCGGCGGTCTCGTTCCGCGTGCTGACCGGGGTCTGCCTCGCGGCGGGCGACCCGATCGGCGACCCGCGTGCGTGGCCCGACGCCGTGAGCCGCTGGATGGCGACGGCACGGCACTACGGCTGGGTGCCCGCGGTGGCCTCGACGACCGAGGCCGGCGCGCGTGCCTACCAGGCGGTCGGGCTGCACGCGCTCGCCATGGGCGACGAGGCCGTCATCATCACCCGCAGCTTCGACCTGACGAGCCCCGCGATGCGCGGCGTGCTCCGCGCGGTCGAGCGGGGCCGTGCCGCGGGGTACGACGTCCGCGTCCGCCGGCAGGAGGAGGTGCCGCCCGACGAGCTGGCCTCGATCGTCGCCGCGGCCGACCGGTGGCGGCACGGCGCGGACCGCGGGTACTCGATGGCCCTGGACCGGTTCGGGTCACCCGTGGACCCGCGGGAGGTCGTCGTCACGGCGCACGACGAAGCCGGTGCGCTGCGTGGCGTCCTCTCGTTCGTCCCGTGGGGACGCCGCGGTCTGTCCCTCGACGTCATGCGGCGCTCGCCCGACGCGGTGTCCGGTGTCACCGAGCTCATGGTCGCGGAGCTCGTCGACGCGTCGCACGACCTCGGCGTCGAGCGGATCTCCATGAACTTCGCGATGTTCCGGGAGACGTTCCAGCTCGGCGAGCGCATCGGGGCCACACCCCGGCAGCGCCTCAGCAGGCGCGTGCTGCTCCTCGCGTCGCGCTTCTGGCAGATCGAGCAGCTGTACCGCTCCAACGACAAGTACCTGCCGGACTGGGAGCCACGCGTGCTGTGCTACGAGGCGGGCGGTCAGCTCACACGGGTGGTGTTCGCGCTCGGCCAGGCCGAGGGATTCGCGCCGCAGCTGCGTCGGCTCGGCCACGCCGAGCGTGCACCGCTGCGCGCGGCCGACGACCCGGCGTTCGTCGCCGCCGTGATCGAGCAGGAGCGCGAGCTGTTGACCGTGCCTGTCCCGGCGCGTCGGCTCACGCAGCAGCAGCAGGTCCGCCACGCGAAGCTCGACGTGCTGCGGGCGGCCGGGATGGACCCCTACCCGGTCGGCGTCCCGCGCACGCACACCGTCGGCGCGGCGCGTGACGTGCCGGTCGGCGGTGCGCCGGTGTCGGTCGTCGGGCGCGTCGTGCGGCTGCGGGACCTCGGAGGCGTGGTGTTCGCGGTGCTGCGCGAGGGGACCGACGAGGTGCAGGCACTGCTCACGGCGTCCGACACCGCCGATCTCGACCTGTGGCGCCGCACCGTCGACCTCGGCGACCACGTCGGCGTGACCGGCCCGATGGCGTACAGCCGCAGCGGTGAGCTCAGCGTCGCGGTCACCGCGTGGCGCATGGCCGCCAAGGCGCTCACCCCACCTCCCGACAAGCGGCGCGGCCTGGCGGACGCCGAGGCGCGCGTGCGGCTGCGGCACATGGACCTCGCGCTGCACGACGCCGCTGCCGACGCGCTGCGCGCGCGTTCGACGGCCGTGTGGTCGATCCGCAGCTCCCTCGTCGAACGCGGCTTCCTCGAGGTCGAGACGCCGATCCTGCAGCGCGTGCACGGCGGCGCGAACGCCCGCCCGTTCACCACCCACATCAACGCCTACGACCTGGACCTGTACCTGAGGATCGCGCCCGAGCTGTACCTCAAGCGGCTCGTCGTCGGCGGCACCGGCAAGGTGTTCGAGGTCGGGCGCAGCTTCCGCAACGAGGGGGTCGACGCGACGCACAACCCCGAGTTCACGTCCATGGAGGCGTACGAGGCGTTCGGGGACTACACGACGATGCGCGAGCTCACGCGCGAGCTCGTCGTCGCCGCCGCGGTGGCCGTGCACGGCGAACCGGTCGCCCGACGACCCGGGGGCGGTGTGGTGCGGCTCGACGTGCCGTGGCCCGTCGTGACCGTGCACGAGGCCGTGTCGGCCGCCGTCGACCGCGAGGTCAGCCCGGACCTGCCGCTCGTCGAGCTGCAGGCCCTGTGCACCAGCCACGGCGTGGCGTGGGAACCGACCGAGTCGCACGGAGCGCTGGTCTGCGAGCTGTACGACCGGTTCGTCGAGGGGCAGACCGTCGCGCCGACCTTCTACACGGACTTCCCGGTGGAGACCTCGCCGCTGACGCGCGCCCACCGCACCGACCCGAGGCTGGCCGAGCGGTGGGACCTCGTCGCGTTCGGCGCCGAGCTCGGCACGGCGTACTCCGAGCTCGTCGACCCGGTCGAGCAACGCGCGCGGCTCACCGCGCAGTCCGTGCTCGCGGCAGCCGGTGACCCCGAGGCGATGGAGCTCGACGAGGACTTCCTCGACGCGCTGGAGTTCGCGATGCCGCCGACCGGCGGCGTGGGGATCGGCGTCGACCGCGTCGTCATGACGATCGTCGGCGGCACCATCAGGGACACGCTCGCGTTCCCGTTCGTCCGGCCGCGGGGACGCTCATGACCGTGGCGCTCCTGGCGGCGGTCGCCGCCGCGATCGGGTACGGCGTCAGCACCGTCCTGGAGGCGGTCGGCGCGCGCCGCTCGCCCGGCGCGAGGGCGCTGGTGCAGCCGGTCGTCCTGGCCGCGTTGCTCCTCGACGGTGCCTCGTGGTTCGTGTCGTTGCTCGCGCTCGACCGGCTGCCCCTGTTCGTCGTGCAGGCGATCCTCGCGTCCTCGGTGGTGGTCGTGGTGGTGCTGGCCCGGTTCGTGCTCGACGCCCCGGTGCGTCGCCGTGACGTGGTCGCCGTGGCAGTGGTCGTCGGTGCGCTCGTCGTCGCCGCGGCCGGCTCCGGGGACCAGCCCGCCGTGACGCCGCCGCCGGGGTTCACGGGCGGCATGCTCGTCGCCTCGGGTGTGCTCGTCGTCGCCACCGCCGTCGCCTACGTCGCCGGCAACGCGTTCGTGCTCGCGCTGCTCGCCGGCCTCGGCTACTCGGGGGCGGCGATCGGCGCGCGTGGCGCCCACGCCGCCGGCGACCTCGGCGACACCCTGCGGCAACCGCTCGTGATCGTGATCGTCGTGTGCGGGGCAGCCGGTGTGGTCGCGTACCTGCGCGCGCTCGAGCGAGGCTCGGTCGGCGGTGCCGCGGCGCTCGAGTCGGTGGTCGAGGTGCTCGTGCCGGGCGTCGTCGGCGTCGTCGTCCTCGGGGACACGGTGCGCCACGGCTGGGCCGTGCCGGTCGTCGTGGCGCTCGCGGTCGCGCTGGCCGCGTGCGTCGTGCTGGCCCGCAGCCCCGCGAGCGTGGCCGCCCAGGGCCCTGTCGATTCCGACGATGCTCGTGCGTCACGGCTGTGAAGGCCACGCACAGGAGGACTGACATGACGCAGTACGCCATCTACTTCCACCAGCAGTGGGTCGGTGACCACCCCGCCGAGTGGTTCCAGAGTCGGGTGGAGCCCAGCAAGGCGGTGGTGCGGGAGATGCAGGAGGCCGGGGTGCTGGTCTTCGCGGGCGGGCTCGAGGAGGACCTGGCGGACGCGTTCAGTGCCGACGCGACGAGCGGCACGCTGTCCGTCACCGACGGCCCCTACACGGAGACCGCCGAGCAGCTCGGTGGGATCACCATCATCGACGTGCCCGACCGGGAGACGGCCAAGATGTGGGCCGGCAAGGTCGCGCAGGGGTGCGGCTGGCCGCAGGAGGTCAGGGTCATCCGGTAGGCCTCGGCGTCCCGTCCCCTGGCTGGTGAGGGTGGCCGGGTCCTGGACCTGGGCCTGGACCAGGTGCTGGACCAGGACCGGGACCGCCGGGCGGCTTCGGTGCCGTCGTCACCGTCACCAGCGCGGACTCCGAGGTGCCCACGTCTCCCGTGGTCGCGGTGACGGTGACCCGGACGTGGCCCGGCCTGCTCGCGGTCAGGACACCGGCCGCCGTGACCGTCGCCCCCGCGGTGTTGGTGTCCATCGGCGCGATCCGGTAGCTGTAGGACGCTCCGGGGGCCGCCGGGACGAGCCGGGCGGACAGGCGCACTCCCCGGTGCGCCGCGGCGTGCAGCGGCACGCTCCGGTCGGCGAAGTCCACCGCGGCCCGGTGCTCGTCGGGGAAGGCGCTGCCCGTGGAGTCCGGGGCGCCCGCGGTCACGACGACCGGGAAGGTCGTCGAGCGCGTCTCGCCGTCGGCGGTGGCCCGCGCCGTGATGAGGGCGGTGCCGACGCGTCGGGGCGCGACGGTGCCGGTCCGGTCGACCGTCGCGACCTTCGGGTCCGACGACGTGTACCTCACCGTGAGGGCGCGGTCGTCGAGGTCCCAGAACGTCAGGTCGTGCTTCGTCACGGACAGCTGCGCGTTGATCCGGTTGTGCGGCGTGTCGAGGCGCAGCTCGGTGCCGTCGGGCTGGGCCGAGACGACCTCGACGCCGGCCGTGCGCCGGCCGGTCACGCGCAGCGTCGTCGCCTTGAGGTCGGCGTCCGCCGAGCTGGGGCCCGCGAGGATCGTCCAGCTGCCCGTCGGGAAGACCTTCCGGTCGGCCTCGTCGTCCCAGAACCACAGGTCACCGGCCTTGATCGTGACGCTCGCCGTCGTGGCCCGGCCGCGCACGACGTCCGTCTTGACGAAGCCCTTGAGCTGCTTGAGCGGGCGCTCGTCGCCGTCCGCGCCCTGCGGGGCCTTGGCGTAGACCTGGACGACGGCCTTCCCGGGACGCGAGGGGCTCCGGTTCGAGACGCGGACGCTGACGGTCACCGAGTCGTCCGGCGTGATCCGCGACGACGAGAGCGTCGGGGCCCCGTAGTCGAACCGCGAGTAGGAGAGCCCGGCGCCGAACGCGTGGTCCGGCGGCGCGCAGCCCTCGCCCACCTGGTAGTAGAGGTACGTGCGGCCGCACGTCGCACCCTCGGCCTTCGTCATCCGGTAGTCCTGGACGGCGAGGTCGGGCGCGGTCGCCCTGCCCAGCTGGGCGTCGACGTCGGAGTACCAGGTCAGCGGCAGCCTGCCGGAGAAGTTGGCGACCGCGGACCGACCGTCCTCGAGCGTCACGGTGTCGTTGAACAGCAGCTCCGCCATCGCGGGGCCCTGGTACATCCCGTTGAACGACGACCACACGACGGCGCCCACGGCGGGCAGGTCCTGGAACGCGCTGACGTCGACCATCGTCTTGGCCTGGATCCACACCACGACCTTCTTGCCGTACTTGCCGGCCAGCGGCGCGATCGAGTCGCGGATCAGCTCGGCCTGCATGCGGGGCAGCGCGACGGTGGTCCGGTCGGTCCCCTCGCCGCCGTCGTCGTTGCGCTGGCCCACGACGACGACCACGTTGTCGGCCTGCGAGATGCGGTACTCGGCGGTCGCCGCATCCTGCACGGGGTCGCACGGGTCGCTCGCGCACGTGGAGGTGGTGATCGCGGTGCCGGCCGCGTCGAGCACGTCCGGGAAGACCGCGAGGTGGTCCGACAGGTACGGGGCCGACGAGCCGGCCGTGATGTCCGCGGCGGCCCCGCCGGTCTGCGCGGCGAGCGCCTGCGCGAACGTGGTGCGCAGGGCCGTCGGGCCGGAGTACGAGCCGGACTGGAACGTGTTGAGGCTGTCGACGTGGCCGAGTGCCACGGTCCGGCCGGTGGTGGCGCGGGCGAACGGCAGCGTCGAGCCGGCGTTCGTGAGCAGCACGGGCGCCTCGAGGGCGGCCTCGTGCGCGTCCGCGCGGTGTGCGGGCGACGCGAGCTTCACGTCGGGGTCCCCCGCCTCCGACAGCGAGTACGACGAGCTCGACCACGGGACCTTGGCCGCGGGGTCGAACTCGCCCAGCTGGAAGCGGGCGGTGAACGCGCGGACCAGGGCGTTGTCGACCTCGGCCTCCGTCACGGTGCCCTGGTCCTGGGCGGCGGGCAGGCCGTCGGCCGACGGGTAGTCCGGGCCGAAGCAGTCGAGGTCCGTGCCCGCCTTCAGCGCCCAGGCGTTGCCCGTGGGCTTGTCGACCTGCGTGTCCCCGCCGAGCTGCGCCGGGTGCCACGAGTGCCCCTGGGTGCCGGTGGCGTGCACGCGCGTGATGCCGCCGCAGTCGGAGACGACGAAGCCGTCGAACCCGAACGACCGGCGCATGAGCGTCTCGATCGCGTAGCGGCTGGCGGCCATCGGGGTGCCGGGTGTGCCGCCGGGCGTCACCCGGTCGTCGGGGCTCCACGTCGTCGGGAAGTCCGCGGCCGACGGGTAGTCGGTGGTGTAGTCCTCGACGAGGTTGATCGCGTTGTACGCGGTCATCATGGACCGCGCACCGGCGCCGCCCACCGAGGCCGCGAACGGCGGGACGAAGTACTCCATCATCGAGCGCTCGGTGAGGTTCGACGTGCCGAAGTCGCGGTTCGCCTCGGAGTTGTTCGCGAGGTAGTGCTTGGGCGTCGCGACGGCCTGGACGTAGTCGCTCGGCCTCGTCGGCACGGTGTCGGGCCGCGACGACGTGCGGCCCTGCAGGCCCGTGACGAACGCGCTCGCGATGCCTGCGGTGAGCGCGGGGTCCTCCGAGTACGACTCGTCGGCCCGGCCCCAGCGGGGGTCGCGGTTGAGGTTCTGGTTCGGCGACCAGTACGTCAGCCCGTAGCACGCGCCACCCGGGAGCACCGGGGCGTCGCTGCCCGGTGGGCAGGACGTGTTGTACGTGACCCGGGCCTCGTCGGCGATGCCGCCCGCGATCCGCTGCGTCAGCGGCGCGTTCCACGTCGAGGCGATCGCCGTGCTCTGCGGGTACTGCGTGTACTGGTCGTTCCCGGGGAGGGTCGGGAAGTAGATGCCGTGGTTCGCCTCACCCCAGTAGCCGTACGACCGCACGCCGAGCCTGGTGATCGCGGCGGGCTTGGGAGCCCAGGTCGCGTGCGGCTGCATCGCGCGCAGCTGGTCGAGCTTCTCCTCCCAGGTCATCCGCGACACCAGGTCCGCGGCCCGGACGCTGAACGGCAGCGCGGTGTTCCGGTAGGCCGGTCCGTGCACCGGCGGCCCAGGTCTGGGTGCCGCGGCCGCGCCCGCGGCGCCGGCCACGAGGCTGCTGCCGACCAGCGCCGTCACCACGAGCCCGACGAGAGGTACGTGCCGTGCTCGGTCGGTGCGTGTCGTCGACCGGTGCGCGCGACGGGGACTCACCATGAGGCAATCCGTTCTTCGTCGGCCGCTCGACGGCGTCGCGTCACGGCTGACGAGAGTCATGGGCGGCGTCATCGCCGTCCGACGGACATCACCAAGTCAGCACCCGGGTGGTGTGACCGCTCACATGGGGGTTGTCCCGAACCTATCGGACACGTCGGACGCCCGCGCGGCTAGCGACGGCCCCGACCCACGCGGGAGGTGGGACGGGGCCGTCGTCGGTCACGCCGTGCGCGCGGGTCAGCCCACCTTGACGAGCTGCCACTGCTGGTTGGTGCCGTTCCAGTCGGAGTACTGGACGACGTTGCCGCCGTCGGCGGTGGAGGCGCCCTGCACCTCGACCGCCTTGCCGCTGTGGCGAGCGATCAGCTGGATGTACCCGTCGATCGTCTGGATGCTGAACTGCTGGTTCGCGCCGCCGTGGTCGCTGTACTGCTGGATCGCCGCGCCGTCGGCGGTGGAGTTGCCGCTGACGTCCAGGACCTTGCCCGACAGGCGCGACTTCAGCCGGTAGTAGCCGTTGCCGGAGCTGACGAACTGCCACTGCTGCTGGTTGCCGCCGTTGCGGGACCACTGGGCGATCCGGGCGCCGTCGTTCATGGCCAGGTTGTAGACGTCCATGGCCTTGCCGCTGTTGCGGTTCACGAGCGTGTACCAGGCGCTCGTGTCCACCGTGCCGTTGCCCGGGTTGGTGGTCGGCGTGGGGGTGGGCGTCGGGGTCGAGCCGCCGCCCGCCGGGTTGCCGATGCTGCCCGGCACCGAGCGCAGCGCGTCGAACCAGGCGGCCGCCATCTTGTCGTAGCCCGTCGCGTTGGGGTGCACGCCGTCACCGAGGTCGGCGGTCGTCAGCGCCCGGTACATGTCGACCAGGTGGACCCGCTTGCCGGCCGCGGCGCGGCTCGACACGATGCCCGGGATCGCGGAGTTGTAGGCCCGGACCTGGGAGTCCGCGAACGAGATCGGGATCAGGGTCGCGACGAACACGTCGGTCTGCGGGGACGTGCTGGTGATCTTGTCGACGACGCCCGCGAGCCGGGCGGGCGCGTTCGCCAGGTCGCGGTTCTGGGTGATGTCGTTGGTGCCGATGTGCAGCAGGACGGTGCGCGGCTGGTACGTGCGGACCCAGTTGACGACGTTGGCGTCGATCTGGTCGATCCGCCAGCCCCCGTGCCCCTCGTGGTCGTGGTCCCACAGGCTCGCGGGTCCGTTGAAGGCCGAGCCGACGAAGTCCGTCGTGTAGCCGTTCTGCGCGAGCCGCTGCCAGAGCCCCACGCGGTAGCCACCGCCGCCTGGATAGCCCTCGGTGATCGAGTCGCCCAGAGGCATCACGCGCGTGCCCCCGTTGCTCTCGGCGGTCGCGGGCACCGAGGTGGCGAGCGCGCCGCCCACCAGTGCGACGCAGAGCGTGGCCGCGAGCAGCAGCCGCCGGGCGATTCCGTGCATGGTTCTGCCTCCTGGGATGGGCGTGCCGCGCGACCTCCCGGCGCGCGACGCTGCACTGCGGTGGTGGGCGGGTGGCGACCACACGTCACGGTCCTCGACGGCTTCGGCGATCGGACGTGTCCCCGACTGCGGTGTCGCGGGTCTGCTGTGAGCGCTCACACGCGCCAGTCCCGACTGTGACACGGTGTGTACGGCCGCACGATCGGTGCAAACGATTACGCGGTCGACGACGAGCGGCGCGGTCGGGGGCTCGGCTGAGCCGGGAGCCGGGGTCTCGTCGTGGCAGCATCGCCGTATGGCACTGATGCCCGTGCCGGGGACCCTCGAGACCGAGCGCCTCGTGCTGCGGCCCCGCCGGGCCGAGGACGCGGGGACCTACCGCCGGCTGTGGGTCGAGCGGGACCCGCGGGTGCCGGAGCACCGGCGAGTCGACGCCCGGGGGCGGCCGACCGTGCAGGACGTCGCCGCCGGGCTTGCGGACAGCCGGGGTTGCTCGCCGTGCACCTGCGGGACACGGGCGAGCTGATCGGGTACTGCGGCCTGGTGGGCGACGAGAGCCGACCGCCGGACGAGCCCGAGCTGGCCTTCGAGCTGCTCCGGGCGGCCCACGGCCGCGGCTACGCCACCGAGGCGGGCGGGGCGGTGGTCGCGTGGGCGCGTGCGGCGGGCGTGCGCCGGCTGTGGGCCGCCGTGTGGGACTGGAACGTCGCGTCCCGGCGCGTCCCGGCGCGTCCTGGAGAAGCTGGAGTTCCACGAGACCGGCGCGGTGACCGCCGAGTCGGTCCACGGCCGCAGCCTGCTCACCGTCCGGCACCTGACGACCGACCGTTAGGTGATGGGCGGGCGGGGCTTCGCGGCGTCCGTGACGTACCGGTCCCAGCCGCGGTCGAGGAGCTCGAACCCCGCGCGGATCGACGCTTCGGGCTCGGGTTCCCGGCTGGCGTGCAGCTGGATCTGCAGGGCGAAGTGCGCGTAGAGGCGGATCTCGACGGACGGCTCGGTGAGCCCGAGGTCTGCGGCGATGACCTCGGCGAGCGCGTCCTCGTGGCGCAGCCACATCCGCTCGGCGTACTCGACGAGCGAGGGGGTCGCCTCCATGAGCTCCAGCACGCGCCGCTGCGGCTCGGTCTGCATCGCTGCGAGCTCCGCCCGGTAGTGCTCGGCGAGCGCGTCCGAGATCGAGGTGCCCGGCGCACGGTCCGCGACCGCGGCGACGAGGCGGTCGTGCCGCTCGCCCTCGTCGCTGAACGCGAGGGCCTCCTTGCGGGGGAAGTGTGCGAAGACCGTCTTGGGTGTCACGTCCGCGAGCTCGGCGACCTCGCGGACGCTGACCTGGTCGAACCCGCGCTCGAGGAACAGCGTCTGAGCCGCCTCGAGGATGGCCGCTCGGGTTGCTGCCTTCTTGCGCTCGCGCCTTCCCGGCGGCGTCGTGCTCACGGCGACAGCGTATCGGTGACACAAACGGTAACTCGGTATAGTGTTACACCCGATAACCTGACAAAGTGGCCGGAGCGGTCACCTGCGCGGAACGGACGAACCCATGCAGACACTCCTCAGGGTGCTCGCAGGAGCGGTCGGCGTCGCCGTGCTGTGGTGCCTCGTCGTGTACCCGTGGCCGACGATCGTGACGCTCGTCGGGCTCGTGCTGCTCGTCGCCGCCTACCTGTACGCCGTCCACTTCCGCCCGCCGGGCCGCGTGAGCACGCTCGCAGAGGTCTCCGACCGCAGGTGGCACAGCGTGGCGCTCGGGCCGACGACCGTCAGCGGCGACGGCTCGAGGTACGCCCTGTACGTCAGGCGCGGCACCACGCCCCACGTGATCATCCACTTCTCCGGGGGAGGCGCGTGCTGGGACGACCACTCGGCGGCACGCCCGATCACCCCGCTGCGCGTCGCGCGTGGCTACACGCGACCTGCGGGCCTTCTACTTCGCTTCCCTCACCCGGCTGTTCCCCACTGGGCTCACGGGTCTGGCGAACCGGCGGGACCCGTCCAACGCCTTCCGCGACTGGACGATCGTGTTCATCCCCTACTCGACGGGCGACCTGCACGTCGGTGACACGGTGCGCACCTACACGGGCAGGCGAGGCGCGTTCGACGTGCACCACAACGGCCGCAACAACGTGACGGCCGCGCTCGCGTGGGTGTTCGAGAACCTCCCCGACCCGGGCAAGGTGCTGGTCTCGGGCGAGAGCTCCGGTGCGTGGGCCTCGGCGTTCTACGCGCCCGTCGTCGCCGACCACTACGCGGGCACGCCCGTCTACTGCCTGTCCGACGGCGTCGGCATCCGCTCGACGCGGTGGCCCGAGCTCCTCGACGACGTGTGGCGCGCCGAGACGGCCGCACGTCTCGGCTTCGAGATCGGCACCGAGCCCTACGAGGACGCCCTCGTGCACCGTCTCGACGACCGCGCCCGGGACATCACGTACCTGCACTGCAACACGCTGTTCGACGACACGCTGCCCCGGTTCGGTGCCGCGCTCGACCGCCGGTCCACCGCGACGGACGCGTTCATCGACGACTGGGCGGCCGGCACCCGGCGGTCGATCGCGACGCTCGCGGACGCCGACCTGCGCTACCGGTACTTCCTGACCGACTGGGGCCACCACGCCACGCGGCACACGACGGCCCACACCATCACGACGAACTCCCTGTTCACCCGGTGCACGGCCGACGGGGTCTCCTTCGCCGACTGGCTCAGGCGCACCGTCGTCGACGACGAGAACCTGTCCCTCGGCGCACACCTGCTCGCCTGACGGCCGGCCCCACGCCCTCAGGCGCCCGCGCTCCACGCTGTGCCGTGTCCCGGCGTGTCCCTGCGCGGCCCGGTCCGGCTGGTGCGCCGGACCGGGCCGCGGAGTGTCACCGCTGGAGCGTGAGCAGGCCCGGGCGGTAGGGCAGGTTGTTGTAGTCGACGTTCACGTTGGGGTCACGGCCCTGGTACAGCAGCTGCAGGTTGCACGGGTCGACCGTCTTGGTCTGGTCGGGGTTGGACCGGACCAGGTCGCCGTGGCTGATGTCGTTCGTCCACGTCGCGCCGCTGTTGGCCTTGCCCGCGAACGGGTTGGACTCCGTGGCGGCCTGCGGCGTCCACGTGCCGTCGAGCCGGGACGACGTGAACGAGCGGAAGTAGCGGCCCTGCGAGCCCATGGCCTCGACGATCATCAGGTACTGGTCCTGGCCGGCGACCTTGTAGACCTCCACGCCCTCGAACAGGTTGGCCGTGGTGTCGCTCATGATCGTCGTGTAGCTCGAGCCGAAGCTGCCCGGGAAGTTCCCGATGGGCATGCTCGCCCGGTAGATCTTGCCGTTGTCGCCCGCGAAGAACAGGTACATGTTCTGCCCGTCACCGATGAGCGTCTGGTCGATCGGACCGGTCCCGGACCCGGAGATGCTGCCCGTGAACAGCGGCTGCGGCGACGACCACGAGTTCACGTTCGTCGGGTCGCTCGAGGTCCGGTAGATGAACGGCCACTGACCCCACTGGTAGGCCAGCACCCAGATGTTCTTGGGCGCGAAGTAGAACAGCGTGGGAGCGACCGTGCCCGACGGGAGCGCGTTCTGGCTCGCGGAGGCCATGTCCGACCAGTTGGTGAACCGGCTGAACGCCATCGAGCCGTAGCTGCCGTTCTCGACCTTCGACGCGTACACGAGGTGCTTGCCGTTGTAGACGACGTTCGTGAAGTCCTTCAGCGACGTCCAACCCGACCTCGGCTGCGCGAGCGGACCCGACGAGCTCCACCGGTAGCTCGACGGCAGCGAGCACCCGCCCGTCGGCGGCGGCGTCGTCGTGGGGTTACCGGTCGGTTCGCTGCCGACCCGCACCATCTGCCACTGCTGGTTGCTGCCGTTCCAGTCGGCGTACTGCACGACGTTGGCGCCGTCGGCCGTGGAGGCCCCCTGGACCTCGACGGCCTTGCCGCTGTGCCGGGCGACCAGCTGGATGTAGCCGTCGACGTCCTGGATGCTGAACTGCTGGTTCGTCGAGTTGTTGTCGGACCACTGGATGACCGCGGCGCCGTCGGCCGTGGACCGTCCGCTGATGTCGAGGACCTTGCCCGACAGCCGCGACTTGAGCCGGTAGTAGCCGCCGCCGGAGTCGACGAACTGCCACTGCTGGTTGGCGCCGTCGTTGCGCGACCACTGCGTGATGCGCGCGCCGTCGGCCGTGGACTTGGCGTACACGTCGAGCACCTTGCCGCTGGTGCGGTTGACGAGCACGTACGACGCCGAGGTGTCGATGCTCGCCGCGGTCGCCGAGGGCGCTGCCACCACCGCGATCGCACCGGCCGCCGCGACGCCCAGCGCGAGGATCATCGCGGTCCTGCGGCGCGACGGGCTTCCTGGGTTGCTGCTCACCTGTTCAACTCCCTTGTCTCAACGGTGAGTGGGTGTGCCGCCGCGGGTACGACGAGCGTGGTGAGCGCGTGCGGCGGGCGGGTGCCGCGACCCGTCGTCCGGCGACCGTTGCCTTCGTCGTCCATACGGTCCCCAGGTGACGGTGACGTAGCGATGTGAGCGCTATCACGACCCCGCCACTGTGGCACCGTGCAGCGCCCCGCAGTCCCGTGCGAAACGCTTAGGGCTGCGGCGCGGACCGCAGGCTCGCCACGAGGCCCGGGCTCACCGCGTTGAGCTCCCGTCGCAGACGACGACGGGGGCCGACCGTCCACCGGTCGACCCCCGTCGTCGTCTGCGCGGAGCGTCAGACCTCGCCGCGCCAGGCGCCGGTCTCGACGCCGCGCGACTCGATGAACTCCTTGAACCGCCGGAGGTCCGCCTTGACCTGCCGGTCGTCGACGCCGACCGCGGCGCCCGCCTTCTCGACCAGACCCTCCGGCTCCCACGTGGTGTGCACGTGGACGCGGGTCTGCATCGGGCCGAGCGGCTCGAACGACACCTGGCCGACGTGCGTCGTGCCGTCGACGCTCTGCCAGGCGACGCGAGTGTCCGGGGTCTGCTCGACGATCTGCGCGTCGAACTCGCGCTCGACACCGCCGATGGACGTCTTCCAGTGCGTGAGGGTGTCGCCGAGCTGGCGGATCTCCTCCACGCCTCCCATGAACGCGGGGAAGTCCTCGAACTGCGTCCACTGGTTGTACGCGGTGCTGACCGGGACCTCGACCTCGATGGACTCATCGATCGTGGGCATGGCGTGCTCCTTCCGTGGTTCGCACAAGGGGACCCGGCCACGCTAGGTCGAGTTC
>JAEYUL010000069.1 GCA_023432565.1 Actinomycetes bacterium
AGCTCGGCCTCGGCCTGGCGCACGCGCTCGGCCTGCGCGGCCAGGTCGTCGGGGTCGCGGCCGTCCGTCCGCTCGGTCGTGGCCGAGCCCAGCAGCCGCACCCGGTCGGCGGCGAGCGACGCGGTGCCCCGCAGGCGCTCGCGCAGCGACGAGAGCCGGTACCAGACCTCGCTGACCTCGCTGAGCGCCGGCGCGGCTTCGGCCGCCTCGCGCTCGAGGCTCGCGAGGCGGGTGCGCGTCTCACCGAGCGCGGCCTCGACGTGCGCGCGCTGGTCGTGGAGCGCGGTCTCGTCGGCGATCTCCTGCTCGAGCTGGGAGCGCAGCTGCGCCAGGTCGTCGGCGAGGAGACGGGCACGCGCGTCGCGCAGGTCCGCCTGCACCACCGCCGCCTTGCGCGCGACCTCGGCCTGTCGGCCGAGCGGGCCGAGCTGGCGTCGGATCTCGGCGGTGAGATCGGTCAGGCGCGTCAGGTTGGCCTGCATCGCCTCGAGCTTGCGCAGTGCCTTGTCCTTGCGCTTGCGGTGCTTGAGGACGCCCGCCGCCTCCTCGATGAAGCCGCGGCGCTCCTCGGGCGTGGCACGCAGCACCGCGTCGAGCTGGCCCTGGCCGACGATCACGTGCATCTCGCGCCCGAGGCCCGAGTCGGAGAGCAGGTCCTGGATGTCGAGCAACCGGCAGGCGCGGCCGTTGATCGCGTACTCGGAGCCGCCGTTGCGGAACAGCGTCCGCGAGATCGTGACCTCGGTGTACTCGATCGGCAGCGCACCGTCGGTGTTGTCGATCGTGAGGGACACCTCGGCGCGACCGAGCGGGGGGCGCCCGGCGGTCCCGGCGAAGATGACGTCCTCCATCTTGCCGCCGCGCAGCGACTTGGCGCCCTGCTCCCCCATGACCCACGCGAGCGCGTCGACCACGTTCGACTTCCCCGAGCCGTTGGGCCCGACGACGCACGTGATCCCCGGCTCGAAGCTCAACGTCGTCGCCGAGGCGAACGACTTGAACCCGCGCAGGGTCAGCGTCTTGAGGTGCACGGTCGCGAGTGTAGGTCGGCGCAGCCCCGCAACCGGGGACGTGGCCGCGCGCAGGGCGCGGTCGCTGCGCCGCGGCCGACGCTCAGAGCGCGGGGAACCACAGGGCGATCTCGCGCGCGGCCGACTCCGGGGAGTCCGAGCCGTGCACGACGTTCTGGATGACCGGGCTGCCCCAGTCGCGCGCCAGGTCGCCGCGGATGGTGCCCGGCGCGGCGACGGTCGGGTCCGTCGCACCCGCGAGCGAGCGGAAGCCCTCGACGACGCGCTGGCCCTCGACCACCGCGGCCACGAGCGGGCCCGAGCACATGAAGTCGATCAGCGACTGCACGAACGGCTTGCCCGCGTGCTCCGCGTAGTGCTCGGCCAGCAGCGCCTCGTCGGCGTGGCGCAGCTCGAGCGCCACGAGCACGTACCCCTTGGCCTCGAGGCGGCGCAGCACCTCCCCGACCTGTCCACGGGCGACGCCGTCGGGCTTGACGAGGACCAGGGTGCGCTGCACGTCAGACATGGCGACCACCCTAGTGGCGCGCACGGGCTGGTCGGACCGCTGCGCGGCCCGGCGACGAGGCGCCGGTCAGCCCTGGACCGGGTGCGCCGCGTCGTACTCGGCCCGCTCGCGGTCGATCCGTCCGCCGATGCGCAGCGCCGCCACCCAGAGCCCGACGAACACCAGGGCGACGAGCACGGCGATGTCCCGCGCGACCGCCGGCAGCACGACCGCCGCCGCGACCATCCAGCCCTGCAGCACCCATCCCACGAGATAGCCGCCGCGCCGCCCGACCAGGCCGGAGGCGACGACGAGCAGCAGCGCGAGGCTGCCGCCCACCGCCCACACGGCACCGGTGGACGCGACCCGCAGGCCGTACGCCACGAGCGTCGCGAACAACACGCAGAGCGCCTCCAGCACGAGGATCGTCTGGGTGAACTGCGGCTTGGCGGGGCGCTTGCGCCGCGCCGGCGGAGCGGGGGACGTCACCGGTGCAGGCTACCCGCGGCACGGGTGTCGTCCGCGTCCCCGCCGCCGACTGCGGCCCCACTGAGCTCGTCGTCGACCGGCTCGTCGTCGACCGGCTCGTCGTCGACCAGCTCGTCGTCGGCCGGCTCACCGTCGGCCGGCTCGCCGTCGACCTGGAGCGCGTGCGACCCGGCTGCGCGTGCGCCGTCCGCGGTGACGGCCTCGCCGCGCGCGACCATGCCGGCCACCTCGGAGAGCGTGACCTCCTTGAGGAACAGCGCGAGCACCAGACCGACCAGCACGAGCGGCACGAAGTACCAGAACGACGGCGCCAGCGTGCCGGCGAACGCGTCGACGACCCCGGACCGGTAGGGGTCCGGCAGCTGCGCGACGACCTCGGGAGTCAGGCCGGCCGCGCCACCCGGGGCGGCCGCGGGCGCGCCGGCGAACACCTCGGTGAGCCTGCTGAACAGCGCCGTGGTGAAGATCGTCGAGAAGATCGCCGTGCCGACGGCCGCGCCGATCTCGCGGAAGAAGTTGTTCGCACTCGTCGCGGTGCCGAGCTCGTGCGGGTCGACCGCGTTCTGCACGGCCAGCACGATCGTCTGCATCACGAGGCCCATGCCGGCTCCGAGCACGAAGATCATCGCGCCGAACAGCACGAGCGACATGTCACCCGTGATGCGCGTGAGCCAGGCCAGGCCGAGCGCCGTGATGACGAGCCCGGCGACGGGGTAGATCTTGTAGCGCCCGGTCTTGGTGATGGCGACACCCGAGCCGATCGCGGTCAGCATGACGCCCGCCATCATCGGCAGCATGAGGAAGCCGGACTGCGTGACGCCCACACCCGTGGCCATCTGCAGGAACGTGGGCAGGAACGCGAGCGCGGCGAACATGCCGGCACCCAGGATGAACCCGATGAGCGTGGCGATCGTGAACGTCGGGTTCCGGAACAGCCGCAGCGGCAGGATCGGGTCCGGCACGACGCGCTCGACGAGCACGAACAAGCCGATCGCCACGAGCGTGCCCCCGACGAGCAGGAGCAGCCGCGGGTCGGACCAGTCGTAGCCGTCGTTGCCCGAGAACGACGTCCACGTGCTCGCGAGCACCAGTCCCGACGTCCCGACGACCATGAGCAGGATGCCCCACACGTCGATCGGGTTCTGCGAGCGGTGCGACGGCAGCTTGAGGGTGACCCACGCGGTCACGAACGCGGCGACGCCGATGGGGATGTTGATCCAGAAGCACCAGCGCCAGTCGGCGTGCTGCGTGAACAGTCCGCCGAGCAGCGGGCCGATCACGGCGGCGATGCCGAACAGCGCGCCCATCGGACCCATGTACTTGCCGCGGTCCCGGGCGGGGACGATGTCCGCGATGATCGCCTGCGACAGGATCATGAGCCCGCCGCCGCCCAGCCCCTGCACGCCGCGCCAGGCGACGAGCTCGCCGAACGACTGCGCGAAGCCCGCGCCCGCGGAGGCGATCGTGAACAGCCCGATCGCGACGAGGAAGGGCCAGCGCCGGCCCCAGATGTCGCCGAACTTGCCGTACAGCGGCATGACGACGGCGATCGCCAGGATGTAGGCGGTCACGACCCAGCCCTGGTGCGCGACGCCGTCCAGCTCACCGACGATGGTGGGCATCGCGGTCCCGACGATCGACTGGTCGAGCGAGGACAGGAACATGCTCGCCATCAGGGCGCCGAAGATCAGCCACACGGCGCGCGGGGTGAGCACGACCAGCGGTCGGTCGCTCGCCTGCGCGGCAGCAGGGGACAGTGCCATGGGTACCTCGTTCGGTCGTCCGTTCCGGAGCGCGCGGCGTCCGGGAGCTCAGGGGGCGGGTCCGTGCCAGGGCTGCGGCCCGGGCACGGGCGCGCAGCCGCGCGGGCGAGCTCGCGGCTCACCTCAGCCGGCAGCGGTCGAGGGCATCGCGCTCGCCGAGCCCAGCACGAGCGCCACCCGACACGTTACGTGGCCCGCGGCGGCGCGCCGAGGCCATTGCTGCGCGGCGTGCGTCACACGCGTGCCGTCAGATCTCCCCGAAACCCGAGTCGATCGCGTCCGTGAGGGCCTCGACGGCCTCACGGGCCTGCGCACCGCTCGCCTCGATCCGCAGCTGCGCGCCCTGCGTGGCACCGAGCTTCATGAGCTCGAGCACGCTCGCGGCGTTCACGCCGTTGACGGCGACCGTCGCGTCGAAGCCCGCGATCATGCGCGCCACGACCGCTGCCGGCCGGGCGTGCAGGCCGAGCGGGTTGAGCAGCGTGCGCGTCGCGCGCACGACACCGTCGTCCGCGCCGTCGTCCGCCTCGACCGGCACGGCGGCCTCCGGCGACGGCGCCTGTGCGGGCCCGAAGGACGCAGCGGCGTGCGCTGCCGAGGCCGCGACCTCCTGCAGACCCGCTCCCCCGTGCGCCGTGACGGCGGCGGCCACCGCCCCCTCGACGAACGGCGCGTCCACGAGCCGCACCCGCGAGGCGACCTGCGGGTCCACGTCCTCGAGCACCGCCTCGGTGGTGAGCACGGCCGAGCCGAGGTCGGCCAGCACCACGACGCCGCGCTCGCCGGCTGCCGCGCGCTCGATGGCCTGCTCGATCTTCGCGTAGTCCGTGCCGAGGCCGCCGTCACCCATCCCGCCGGCCTCGAGGATGAGGACGCCGGGCGCCATCTGCGCAGCGAGGTCGCTCGCGCCCACGGCGAGCTCGTGCGAGTGCGAGACCAGGACGAGCGCGACGCGCGGCGGCTGGTCCTCGACCGGGGACGCCGGGGCCGTCACGGCTCGCGGCCCGCGGCCGTCGCCGCCGCGGCCTCCAGCAGGAGCTGCGACGAGCGCGCGCCGGGGTCGAGGTGCCCCGCCGACCGCTCGCCGAGGTAGCTCGCGCGGCCCTTGGTCGCGACGAGCGGGATCGTCGCCTCCGCGCCCGCCGCCGCCGCCGCGGCAGCCGCCGCGAGCACCTGCTCGGGCGCAGCGTCGTCGGCCGCGGCCGTTGCCCCCCCCACGGCCCCCGGGGCCCACCCGTCGACCAAAGTCTTCTAGCCC
>JAEYUL010000127.1 GCA_023432565.1 Actinomycetes bacterium
CCAGGATCGAGCGCACCGCCGCGCGGCCGTCGTGGTCGTCCGTGCCGTGCGAGCAGCCGACCAGGACGGGCGGCCGCGAGACGGGGTGCTCGCTCATGACGTCGCCAGCTCGAGGCGGTAGCCGCGCTTGACGACCGTGCGGACCAGCGCGCGCGAACCCGTCGCCTCGCGCAGCCGGGCGATCGCGACCTCCGCGGCGTGCGGGTCCCGCGACTCCCCCGGGAGCACCGCGAGCACGCGATCGCGCGGCACGACCGCGCCGCGCGCGTGGGCCAGCAGGCGCAGGATCTCGAGCCCGCTCGGCGTCAGCGGGAGCACGCGCTCCCCGAGCACGGCGGCCCCGCGGTACACCCGCAGCGGTCCGGCGACGGTCTCCAAGGCGTCGAGCCCTCCGTAGTGGTTGACGATCAGCCGGACGAGCGAGCCGAGCCGGCCGCGGTCAGGCACCAAGGGCTCGATCCCGCGCTCCTGCAGCGGGAGCGCCGTGACCGGCCCGACCGCGGCCATCATGACCGCGCCGCTGCGGCAGCGCGCCACGACATCGGCTGCGACGCCCTCGGCGTCGGCGGCGGCGAACCACGCGCTCGCACCGGGGGCGGAGGTGAAGGCGACCGCGTCCACCTCGCCGGCGGCGACGGCACGCACGGAGGCCGCGACCGCGGCAGGGTCGGGCGGCGGGCCCCAGCGGTAGACGACGAGGCTGCGGACGCGCGCACCCGCGGCGGCGAACGCCGCGTCCAGCCCGTCCGAGCCGGCGCCGTGGTGCTGCACCACGACGTCCCGTCCCGCGACGCCCTCGTCGAGCAGGACCTGGGCGACCTCGGCGCTCGTCTCCGACTCGGCGACCCAGTCCGGTACGAGCCCTGCGGCCTGGATCGCCCCCCGAGCCTTGGGACCTCGGGCCACGATGCGCGCCCGGCGCAGCGCCTCGACGAGCTCGTCCGCCAGCCCTCCGGCGTCGGCCGCCTCGACCCAGCCGCGGAACCCGATCCCCGTCGTCACGACGACCGTGTCCGGGGGGTCCGCGATCACGTCACGCGTCGCGGCGAGCAGCGCGGCGTCGTCGATGTGCGGGATCATCCCGAGCGCCGCGGCGTGCCGCACGCTCGCACCCCGGCGCGTGAGCGCCGCGGTGAGCTCGTGCGAGCGACGGTCGGCGGTGATGAGCACGACGCAACCGGCCAGGGTCTGATCGATCCCGGGGTCCGTCCGGCTCGTCGTCGCTGCGGTCACCACGCCATTGTGGGGTCTGTGGGGTCCGGTGTGCCGGACAAGTCCGGCACCGGGTCGAGCAGCCCCGGCGCGGCGACCTCTCCCAGCACCAGGACGGCGGGCGCTGCGACGCCACGAGCCAGTGCGGTCGCCTCGAGCGACCCGAGCTCGGTGCGCGTGACCCGCTGCGTGGGCCTCGTCGCCCGCTCGACGACGGCCACCGGGGTCGTCGGTGGCACCCCCTGCACGAGCGCGCGAGCGGCGAGGTCACCCAGCGCCGCGACGCCCATGAGGACGACGACCGTGCAGGTGGCGTCCCGCAGTCCGACGAGCGCGGCCTGCGACCACCCGTCGTGCCCGTTCATCACGTGCACCGCCCCGACGGTTCCGCGGTGCGTGAGCGGGATGCCCGCCGCGGCGGGCGCCGCCAACGCCGAGCTCACCCCCGGGATCACCGTGACCGGCACACCTGCCTCGCGGCAGGCGAGCACCTCCTCGCCGCCGCGTCCGTAGACGAACGGATCGCCGCCCTTGAGCCGCACGACGACCCGTCCGCGACGCGCGTGCTCGACCAGGATGCGGCCGATCTCGTGCTGCGGCACAGGGTGGTGACCCGGCGTCTTGCCCACGTCGACGACCTCGACGTCCGGCGCGAGCTCGTCGAGCACCTCGACCGGCCCGAGCCGGTCGGTGACGACCACGTCCGCCTCCGCGAGCGCGCGCCTGCCGGCCAGCGTCAGCAGCCCGGGATCGCCGGGCCCGCCGCCGACGAGCACGACGCGGCCCTCGTCGCGCCGCCTGCGGCGCCGCACGTCGACGTGCCCCTCGCGCAGGTGGTCCGCCAGCACGTCGCGGACCTTCTCGGCGAGCGCGTCCCGGACCGCCGCCGTGCGGCCAGGGTCGGGGGCGCCGGTCGAGACGACGCCGACGAGCACGTCGCCGAGGCTCGTCGTCGCCGGGGTCCGCGCCGTGCCTGCCGCGACGCGCCCTGCGTGGATGCAGAACACGCGCCGTCCGGCCGCCCAGTCGGCCACCTGGTCGTCCGTCGCGCGGTCTCCTGTCGCGGTCAGCACGAGCCATGCCCCGTCGAGGTCGTCCTCGGTCACCTCGTGCGACCGCCACTGCACCTGCCCCCAGCGGTGCGCGTCGCGCAGCGGCTCGCACAGGGCGGGGGCGACGACGACCACCCGTGCGCCGTCCGCGACCAGCGCCTGCACACGACGCGCCGCGACGGGACCGCCGCCGACGACGAGCACGCGACGACCCGTCAGGTCGAGCCCGAGCATCGTGGTCATGCGCCGACTCCTGCCTGCTCGGCGTCAGCCCGGCCCCGCTCTGCGACCTCGACGACCCCGCCGACGACGCGCACCGCCCACGTCCGCAGGTCCACGGGCAGGCCCAGCACCGGGCTCTTGCCCACGGGGTCCAGGCACGCGCCGGTCCGCAGGTCGAAGACCTGCTTGTGCATGGGTGAGGCGACGGTCGCCGCGATCCGGCCGGCCACGCGCCGGGTACCGACGATGCCGCGCGACATCACGAACGCACCGCAGAACGGGTCCTGCTGCTGCACGGCGAGGACGGTGTCGTCGACCAGGCGGAACAGCGCGACCTGCTCGTCGCCGACGAGGGCCGCCGCGCCGCGTTCGGGGGCGAGGTCGGCGAGACGGCAGACGGGCGTCCACGTCGCCGTCGCGGTGGCAGGGGTGTCCAGGACGGTCATGCGCGCACCTCCAGGGTGGTCCCGGCGACGAGCACCGGCTCGCCGCGCTCGGCGGCGGCCCGCTCGACGGCCGTGGCGGGCCGGGCCTGCCCGCGTTCGGGGACGTACGCCAGCGACGGGTCGGGGGTCTGCGGGGCGTTGACGAACGACGCGAACCGTCGCAGTTTCTCGGGGTCCTCGAGGGTCGCCCGCCACTCGTCCTCGTACTCCTCGACATGCCGCGCCATCTGCGCGTCGAGGTCGGCGGCGATGCCCAGCGAGTCGTCCATGACGACTGCACGCACACCCTCGAGCCCGCCGTCGACCTCGTCGACCCACGGCGCGGTGCGCTGGAGCCGGTCCGCGGTGCGGACGTAGTAGAGAAGGAAGCGGTCGATCGCGCGGATGAGGGTCTCGGTGTCGAGGTCCTCGGCGAGCAGCCGCGCGTGGCGCGGAGCGAACCCGCCGTTGCCGCCGACGTACAGGTTCCAGCCCTTGTCCGTGGCGATCACGCCCACGTCCTTGCCGCGGGCCTCGGCGCACTCGCGCGCGCAGCCCGAGACGCCGAGCTTGATCTTGTGCGGGCTGCGCAGGCCCCGGTAGCGCAGCTCCAGCAGGACCGCGAGCGCGACCGAGTCCTGCACGCCGAACCGGCACCACGTCGAGCCGACGCACGACTTCACGGTCCGCAGCGACTTGCCGTACGCGTGCCCGGACTCGAACCCTGCGTCCACGAGGCGGCGCCAGATGAGCGGCAGCTGGTCGATCCGTGCGCCGAACAGGTCGATGCGCTGGCCGCCCGTGATCTTCGTGTACAGCCCGAAGTCCTGGGCCACCGCACCGATCGCGATCAGCCCCTCGGGCGTGACCTCGCCGCCCGGGATGCGCGGCACCACCGAGTACGAGCCGTCCTTCTGCAGGTTCGCCATCACGTGGTCGTTGGTGTCCTGCAGCGCCGCGCGCTCACCCTGCAGGACGTGCGCCGGCGCGGTCGTCGCGAGGATCGAGGCGATCGCCGGCTTGCAGATGTCGCAGCCGCGGCCCGCCGCGTCCGTGCCGAACCGCGCGACGACCTCCGTGAACGACGCCACGCCGGAGACCCTGACCGCGTCGTAGAGCTGGGCCCGCGACAGCGCGAAGTGCTCGCACAGCGCGGAGGAGACCGTGATGCCCTGCTTCGCGAGCTCGGTCCCCACGAGCTTCTTGACCAGGGGGAGGCACGAGCCGCACGACGTGCCCGCCTTGGTGCACGCCTTGACCGCGCCGACGTCCGTGCAGCCGTGCTCGGCCACCGCGCCGCGGATCGCGCCCGCACTGACGTTGTTGCACGAGCACACGCTCGCGTCGTCGGGCAGCTCGAGGTCCGGGGCGCCGGCGCCGCCAGCGGGCAGCAGGTACGCCGCGGGGTCCCCGGGCAGCTCGCGGCCGAGCATGGGGCGCAGGCTCGCGTACGTCGACGCGTCGCCGACGAGCACGCCGCCGAGCAGCGTGCGCGCGTCGTCGGACAGGACGAGCTTCTTGTAGACCCCCGCGACCGGGTCCGCCCACACCACCTCGAGCGCCCCCGGGCTGGTCGCGAACGCGTCACCGAAGCTCGCGACGTCCACACCGGCGAGCTTGAGCTTGGTGGCCGTGTCCGCACCGGGGAACTGGGCCGCGCCGCCCAGGAGCCGGTCGACGGCGACCTCGGCCATGGCGTAGCCCGGGGCGACCAGGCCGATGCACTGCCCCTGGATGCACGCGACCTCGCCGACCGCGGAGACGTCGGGGTCGCTCGTCAGGCACGAGTCGTCCACCACGACCCCGCCCCTCTCACCGATCACCAGGCCCGCGGCGCGCGCGAGCTCGTCGCGCGGCCGCACGCCGGCCGCGACCACGACGACGTCCGCGTCGACGCGGCCCCCGTCCGCCAGGTCGAGCCGCCCCACGCCACCGCGACGGTGCGGGCGGATGCGCGTCGTCATCGCGTTCAGCCGGACCCCCACCCCGAGCCCGTTGATCAGCCGGCGCAGCGCCTCGCCGCCGCCCAGGTCGATCTGCGTCGACATCAGGTGCGTTCCGACCTGCAGCACCGTCGCCTGCGCTCCGAGCGCCTGCAGCGCCCCCGCGGCCTCGAGCCCGAGCAGACCACCGCCGAGCACCGCGCCCCGCACGACCGTCTTCGTCGCCTGCAGCTGCTCGACGTAGCCGCGCAGCGCCGCGACGTCGTCGACCGTGCGGTACACGAACACGCCCTCCAGGTCCGCGCCCTCGATGGGCGGCACCCAGGCCGACGAGCCGGTCGCCAGGACCAGGTGGTCGTAGCGCTCCGTGCGGCCGCGCTCGGTGGTGACCGTCCGGGTGCTGCGGTCGATCGTGACGACCGTCTCGTCGCGGCGCAGCGAGACGAGCGGGTCCTCCCACAGGCTCGCGTCGCCCAGGGCCAGGTCCTCGGCATCGCGGCCGGAGAAGTAGCTGGTCAGTGCCACGCGGTCGTACGGGCGCCGCGGCTCCTCAGCCAGGACGGTGATGCGCCAGCGGCCGTCGGCGTCACGGTCGCGCAGGGCCTCGACGAGGCGCTGCGAAACCATGCCGCCGCCGACGACGACGAGGTGCTTGCTCACGGGTGCTCCGTCCCACGGGTGACGACGACAGCACCGACGGTAGGAAGGGCGTGTTTCCGCCAGGCGTGCAGCCGCGTTTCCCCACCGCAACCTTTCTCGCACACGCGCACGGGGCCGGGTGTGAGACGCGAGAGGCGACGAGCGTCCGGTGCGAGGCGACGCGCCGGCGCCGAGGGGCGCGACCTGGCGGCCAGGGAGGATGATCAGCCGGGACGAAGGGGGGGGTGCCGTGGCGCGGGACGTCGTGGTCGGGCTGCTGCGGGCGGTCAACGTCGGCGGGCGCACGCTCGCCTCCGCACTGCTGAGGCAGACCGCCGAGCGGCTCGGGTACGGCGACGTGACGACGTACGTGAGCTCGGGCAACGTCGTGCTCACGACGACGGACCCAGCGGCGCGGGTCGCGGACGCGCTGAGTGCCGCGCTGA
>JAEYUL010000147.1 GCA_023432565.1 Actinomycetes bacterium
ACGCGCGGCACCGTCGCCGTGCCGCGCGCCCGCACCGCCGTGCCCCTCGCCGCGCCCCTCGCCGCGCCCCTCGCCGTGGGAGTCGCCCGCGGCGTCCGGGTAGAGCACCTCGAGATGGGGCCGGTGCAGGTGGTAGCGCACCTGGACGTCCCACGCGCGGCGCGCCCACAGCGCCGCCCCGGTCGAGACGAGCAGCGCCGAGATCGAGCCGACCCCGATCGACCAGCGCGCCCCGAACGTCTCCCCGATCCAGCCGACGATGGGCGAGCCGACGGGCGTCGCGCCCAGGAACACGATCATGTACAGCGCCATGACACGGCCGCGCATCGCGGGCTCGGTCGTCATCTGGATCGTCGCGTTCGCGGCCGTCATCATCGTCAGCGCCGCCAGCCCGACGGGGATGCAGGCCACCGCGAAGGAGGCGTACGTGGGCATGAGCGCCATGAGGCCGCTCGCGACGCCGAAGGCGAACGCGGAGCCGATGACGAGCCGCACGCGCGGACGTTCGCGCCGGGCCGCGAGCAGCGCACCCGTGAGCGAGCCGATCGCCATGACCGAGCCGAGGATGCCGTACTCCCCCGCGCCCTTGCCGAACTCGCTGCGCGCCATGAGCGCGCTGGTCAGCTGGAAGTTGAGCCCGAACGTCGAGACCACGCCGACGACGACCATGATCACGACGATGTCCGTGCGCCGCCGCACGTATCTCATGCCGGCACGGATCTGACCCTTGCTGCGCGACGCCGTCGGCATCGCGTGCAGCTCGGAGCGCCGCATCAGCACGAGCGCGAGGATCGTCGCGCCGAACGTGACGGCGTTGATGACGAACACCCAGCCCGTCCCGACCCAGGCGATCAGCAGGCCGGCCACACCCGGGCCGACCAGGCGCGCCGCGTTGAACGACGCGCTGTTGAGCCCGACCGCGTTGGCCAGCTTGTCGGCGGGCACGAGCTCGGCGACGAACGTCTGGCGCACGGGCCCGTCGATCGCGGACACGCAACCGAGCAGGAGCGCGAACAGGTACACCTGCCACAGCTGGGCGTCGCCCGCGAGCACCAGGGCACCGAGCCCCGCCGCGAGCACACCCTGGCCCACCTGCGTGGCGATCAGGAGCTTGCGGCGGTCCAGACGGTCGGCGAGCAGGCCCGCGTACGCCGACAGCGCGAGCACGGGCGCGAACTGCAGCGCCGTCGTGACACCGACCGCGACGCCGGAGTCGTCGGACAGCTGCGTCAGGACCAGCCAGTCCTGGGCGACCCGCTGCATCCACGTCCCGATGTTCGCGACGAGCGCGCCGGCGAACCAGAGTCGGTAGTTGAAGAACCGCAGGGAGTCGAAGGTGCTCATGCCTGCGCGAGCCTCCACAGCAGGTCGACGGCGTCGGCGAGGCGGGCGCGCTCGTCGGGCGCCATCGCCTCGAGCTGAGCCTCCAGCCACGCTGACCGGCGCCGGCGCGTCTCGGCGACCTCGGTCCGCCCGGTCTCGGTCAGGCTGACGACGACCACGCGGCCGTCGGTGGGGTGCGACGCCTTCTCGACGAGACCCGACTCGGCCAGGCAGTTCACGGTGCGGGTCATCGAGGGCGGCTGGATGCGTTCCAGGTCGGCCAGCTGGCCGGGCGTGAGCGGCCCGTGCTTCTCGAGGTGGACGAGCACCGCGTACTGCGGGTCGGTCAGGTCGGCCGAGCCGCGCTCGGCGCGGATCCGGCGCGAGGCCATGATCACCGCGCGCCGCAGCTCGGAGGCGAGAGCGTGGGTGGCGGCGGACACGTCGTGAGCATACCTCATTACTTACAGTAATGATCCTTGCGAAGAACCTGTGCTCGCCCAGGGACGACGGACGCCGCCCGCCCCGGTCGGGACGAGCGGCGTCGTTGGCGCGAAGAAGGTCAGGGACGACCCAGCGCGCGGTACGTCCAGCCGGCGGCACGCCACCGTGCGGGGTCCAGCGCGTTGCGGCCGTCGAGCATGTGCTTGCCCGCCACGACCTCCGCCAGCTTCTCCGGGTCCAGGTCGCGGTACTCGGACCACTCCGTGCCCAGCAGCACCACGTCCGCGTCCCGGACCGCCTCCAGCACGTCCGCGGCGTAGTGCAGGTTCGGCCGCGCACGCCGCGCGTTCTCGATGCCCTGCGGGTCCGTGACGACGACGTGCGCACCGTTCTTCTCGAGCGCGTGCGCCACCGCCAGCGCCGGCGAGTCACGGATGTCGTCGGAGTTCGGCTTGAACGTCGCGCCCAGCACCGCGATCCGCTTGTCCACGAGGGTGCCCTCGCACACCTCACGCGCCAGCTCGACCATGCGCTCACGACGCCGCCCGTTGATCGAGTCGACCTCGCGCAGGAACGTCAGCGCCTGGTCCACGCCCAGCTCGCCCGCGCGCGCCATGAAGGCCCGGATGTCCTTGGGCAGGCAGCCGCCGCCGAACCCGAGACCGGCGTTGAGGAAGCGGCGCCCGATGCGCACGTCGTAACCGATCGCGTCGGCGAGCTGCGTGACGTCGCCGCCCGTCGCCTCGCACAGCTCGGCCATCGCGTTGATGAACGAGATCTTCGTCGCGAGGAACGAGTTCGCCGCGACCTTCACCAGCTGCGCCGTCGCGTAGTCGGTCACGACCAGCGGGGTGTCGTCGGCCAGCGGCGTGGCGTACACCTCGTCCAGCAGCACCTTGGCCGCCTCACCCTCGGCCGTCACCTCGCCGTCCACCGTCGGCAGGCCGTAGACGAACCGGTCCGGGTGCAGCGTGTCCTGCACCGCGAAGCCCTCGCGCAGGAACTCGGGGTTCCAGATCAGCGTCGCGCCCGTGGGGGCGAGCTGCTCCGCGAGCCGCTCCGCCGTCCCGACCGGGACGGTCGACTTGCCGACGACCACGTCGCCCGGCTGCAGGTGCGGGATCAGGGCGGTCACCGACGCGTCGACGTACGACAGGTCCGCACGGAACTCGCCCTTCATCTGCGGCGTGCCCACGCACACGAAGTGCACCCGGGCACCCGCCACCGCGGCGATGTCCGTACCGAAGGTCAGGCCGCCTGCCTCGCCGGCCTCGACCAGGAGCTCGGGCAGCCCCGGCTCGAAGAACGGGGCCCGTCCCGCGCGCAACGCGTCGATCTTCGCCTCGTCGACGTCGATACCGACGACCTCGTGACCGAGGGAGGCCATGGCCGCGGCATGCACCGCTCCCAGATACCCACAACCGATGACGCTGATGCGCACGACAACTCTCCTACTCGACGTGACCTTCGAACGAGGGTACCGGCGCCCGCAGGCCTACTCTCACACCCGTGGTCCCAGACGACGCCCGATCGGACGGCTCCCGGCACCCCGTCAGCACCGCGCGCGGGCCGCTCGTCGTCGCGCTCGTCGCGTGGGCCGGCCTCGTCGCCGCGATCACGTTGCGCCCCGCGTCGACCTTGGACGGTCAGGTCGACCTCGCCCGGCGGGTGACCGACTGGCTCCAGGCGCACGGCGTGCCCCTGACCTACGGTCTGGTCGAGGCACTCGCCAACGTCGCGATGTTCGTGCCGCTCGGGGCGCTGCTCGTCCTGCTGACGACGCACCCGTCGGGCCTCGCACGGACCGTGCTGCGGGCCTCGGTCGTCGGCCTGGCGATCTCCACCGGCATCGAGGTCGCCCAGGCGCTGTGGCTGCCCAGCCGCGTCCCGACCGTGCGGGACGTGGTGATGAACATCCTCGGCGCCGCGACGGGCGCACTGTGTGCGCTCGTCGTCCTCGCGCGCCGCGCGCGGCTGCCTCTCTGAACCGCCGGCGCTCACCCGGCGCACCGAGCGCCGCCCGGCCCAGGGTCGTCGCGACCGCGACGCACGACGGGCCGGCTCCCACGAGGGGAGCCGGCCCGCCTGCGCGCGTCGTCGGTCAGCCGACGAGGTTCTCGATGGGTCCGCGCACGAAGTACAGGACGAACATGGCCGCGATCAGCCACATGAGCGGGTGGATCTTGCGACCCTTGCCCACGACGAGCTGCAGCAGGACGTACAGGATCACGCCGGCGCCGATGCCCGCCGTGATCGAGTACGCGAACGGCATGAGGACCATCGTGAGGAACGCCGGGATGGCGATCGTGTAGTCGTGCCAGTCGATGTCCAGCACCTGCGTCACCATGAGGAACCCGACCACGACGAGCGCGGGGGCTGCCGCCTCGGACGGGATCACGGCGACCAGGGGCGCCAGGAACGTCGCCAGCAGGAACGCGATGCCGGTGACGACCGCCGACAGACCGGTACGTGCGCCGTCGCCGACACCCGAGGCCGACTCGATGTACGACGTGTTGCTCGACACGCCCGCGGCGCCACCGGCCGCAGCGGCGATCGAGTCGACGATGAGGATCTGCTGCGTCTTCGGCGGGTTGCCGTCCTTGTCGAGCAGCCCCGCCTCGCCGCCGACGGCGACCATCGTGCCCATCGTGTCGAAGAAGTCCGCGAGCAGCAGCGAGAACACCAGCAGCAGCACCGACAGCACGCCGATCTTGCCGAACGCACCGAGCAGCGAGAAGTGGCCGAGCAGCGAGAAGTCCGGCGTCGCCACGACGCTCGACGGCACCTCCGGGGTCGTCAGCTGCCACTTCACGTCGGCGACGGCCTCGACGATGATCGCGACCACCGTCGTCGACACGATCGCGATGAGGATCGCGCCGCGGACCTTCTTGACCATGAGCACGATCGACAGCAGCAGGCCGAAGACGAACACGACGACGGGCCACGTGGAGATCGAGCCGCCCACGCCGAGCTCGACGGGCACCGACGGCGGGAAGTCAGGGTTCCACGGGACGGTCACGAAGCCGGCGTTGAAGAAGCCGATGAACGCGATGAACAGACCGATGCCGACGGAGATCGCGGTCTTCAGCCAGGCCGGGACCGCCTCGAACACGGCCTTGCGGAAACCGGTGAGCACCAGCACGAAGATCAGCAGACCCTCGAGCACGACGATTCCCATCGCGTCCTGCCAGGTCATGTCCGGCAGGATCGCGATCGAGAACGCGACGACCGCGTTCAGGCCGAGGCCGGCCGCGAGCGCGAGGGGGAAGTTCGCGATCACGCCCATGAGGATCGTCAGGACACCGGCGACGAGTGCCGTCGTCGCCGCGATGGTGGCCGTGGGCGCCAGCTCGGCGCCGGTGCCATCGGTCCCGCCCAGGATGATCGGGTTCAGGACGATGATGTAGGCCATCGTGAAGAACGTGACGAGGCCGCCGCGGATCTCGGTGCCGATCGTCGAGCCACGCTCGGTGATCTTGAAGTAGCGGTCGATGGCGTTCTTGGGGGTGGGGGAGTCGGTGCGCTCCTGCGCAGCGGTGGTCGAAGCCATGCGCGCAGTGTGGCAGAACCGCAAAGCGTCCGTGGACAAGTTGTGTCACGGGTTGGACGCCCTTTCGCAGACCGCCCGGAACGATCACGACATACTGCGCAGCACGCGAGGGATCATCCTGGCCGGCGGGTCCGGCACGCGCCTGCACCCACCACGCGCGGCGTGAGCAAGCCGCTCATCCCCTGCACGTCACGACGACGACGTCGTCGCGATCGCCCGGGACCTGTCGGCGTCCGCGCGGGGCCAGTGCCCGATCACCGACGTCCGGCCCGGCCCGCTGTGGAAGGACGTTGTGGGCACTGCCGGATTCGTCTAGAATCGAACACGTGTTCGAATCGTCGGGTCGGCCAGGTGCGGCGGTTGGCGCGCCTGCGTTCACGGCGAGTGGGCAGGTCAGGCTGGGTGCGTCCGGGCCTGACGAAGCGCCGTCGCGTGCAGGAGGGACTGGCGCGAGCCGGTCCGGGGCGGTCGGGTCCGGGGCGGTCCGGTCTGACGAGCACCGATCTGACGAGCACCGGTCCGGCGGCGGCAGCCCGGACGGCGCCGCGGCGGTGGTCGCCAGGCTGAGCGCTGTGGTCGACGAGCTGATGGACCTCGGGCCGTCGACGCGCTTCGCCGAGCGCTGGACGGGCGTCGAGCGGGCGCGCGTGCTGGCGCTGCTGGACCGGCTGCCCGCGCTCGCGACGAGCGTCCGAGCGCCTGTCCTCGTCGCGCAGCAGAGCGCCGCGTCGGATGCCGGTGCGGCGCGCGAGTTCGCCGACCTGCGCGCGCGGACGATCGGCGGCACCCGTGGCCAGGCGGACCTGCAGGTGGACACCGCTCGCACGCTGACCCGGCTCGCGGGAGTGCGCAATGCGGTGATCGACCGTCAGGTGCTCGAACCGCACGTCGAGGTGCTCGCGAAGGTCCTGCGCACCGCGGGGCCGGCGGTCGGTGCGTTCCTGTCCTCACCCCGGGGGCAGACGCAGGTCGTCGAGCTCGCGCACGGGTCCGACGCGCGCCAGTTCTCGCGCGACCTCGCGGTCCTCGTCGCCGCACACGACCCGGCGTCGTTCGAGGACCAGCGCGAGGCCGCGCGGCGGGCGCGCTTCCTGCACCTGACGCACGCCTCGGACGGCACGTTCCTGCGCGGCCGGCTCGACCCGCTCGCGGGCAGCGCGCTGCAGGCCGCGCTCGACGCGACAGGCCACCGGCCGGACGGCGACCGGGCACCCGAGCAGGCACGCGCCGACGCACTCACCGCGCTCGCCCGCCACGCCCTGGGAGTGCCTGCTCCACGCGGCTCGGGCACACGCGAGCCGGTGCGCGCCGAGCCCGACGCGCCGTCGACCGACGGCACGTCGACGGCGAGCCGCGCGTCCGCGGCGGCCCGCGCAGGCGGCGGCGCAGCGTGGCGCAGGTCGGGGGTCGACGACGAGAGCGAGGGTGACAAGGAGAGCGACGTCGACGAGGAGAGCGAGGTCGACGACGGCGTGGTCGTGGCGACGCCGGGGGTAGCTCCGCAGCTCAGCCTGCTCGTCCCTGCCGAGACCTGGTACGCGGTGCACCGTCGCGCCCAGCAGCGCGGTCGAGCCGAGCGACTCCGCAGCGCGACACGGGCCGGCCTCGGCACACCCCATGGGCAGGGCTGCGACGACGTCACGTCCAGCACCAGGTCAGGGACGCACGCAGGTGAACCCCGCAGCTCTGAGACCTGCAGCTCTGGGGACTGCGGCTCTGAACCGTGCCGCTCTGGGAACTGCGGCTCTGAACCGTGCCACTCTGGGAACTGCGGCTCTGAACCGTGCCACTCTGGGGACTGCGGCTCTGAACCGTGCCACCCTGGGGACTGCGGCTCTGAACCGTGCGGCTCTGAACCGTGCGGCCTCGACGCCGCCGAGCGCGAGGGCTGGGAATGCCGCGGCCGCAGACACGGTGGTCAGGAAGAGGCGCACGTGCTGGCGCCGGCGACGAGCGAGGACGGCAAGGTCGTGTCGGCGAGCGAGCTCGCGGCGGCGCTGTGCGACTGCGCGATGACGCGCGTCGTCATGAGCGCGCAGGGGGTGCCGCTGGACGTCGGGCGGACCAAGCGGATGTTCACGCCTGCGCAGCGTAAGGCGGTCGTCGCGCGCGACCGGGTGTGCGCGTGGAACGGGTGCTCGGTCCCGCCCGGCTACTGCCAGGTGCACCACATCGCGTGGTGGCATCGCGACGGCGGACGAACCGACCTCGCGAACGCCGTGCTCCTGTGCGACTTCCACCATCACGAGGTGCACCGCCTCGACCTGGGCATCACCCGCGAGCTCGCACCCGCGCCTGCGGTCGACCGGGCGGACGACGTCAAAGACGCCCCGACCGCCGGCACGGACGGCACGGCCGCCGCCTGGGGCACATGCCGGGCCGCGAGCGCCCGCTCAGACGCGGAGACCGGCTCAGGCGCGAGCGGCACGGTCGTGGGCTACGCAGGCGGCGCGTCAGGGGCGACGGCGGGGTCACGGCCGCGAGGTCGCGTCGAGCGACCTCGCTACACGTTCCGCGACCGTCTCGGCCGCACCCGCAACGGCCCGGCGGGCACGATGACGCCCCCGCGCACGTGACAGGAAGGAGAGGTAGCACGCAGCGCGCGCGACCTGCTGGCGGAAGGCGGTCGCTCGTCCGTCGGGCCGATCGCGACTGCCCACCGAGCGCGGCAATGGAGCTCCACGACCCCCACAGGGTGGCGATGAAGGACCGGACCTCGACGTGGCGTGGCAGGAGGTCGGCCTCGAGGGCCGTGCCGACGACCGCCGCAGGCCCGAGCAGCGCCGCTTCGGCGAGGGAGGGGGCGTCGCGGTCCTTGGAACCACTCGAGGAACGACCCGCGCGAGTCACCGACCACCCGCGGCGTCACGCGTAAGCGCCCTCGACGGCCAACGGCTCCCAGCTCACACGCGTTCCTCACTCCCGGTGAGCACCTGGGCGGCGGCAGCCGCCCAACGCGCGCGCCAGTGGCGGATCGGCGCGATGCCGACCTCGGTCAGTCTGCGGTGCCCGAGCACGGAGTACGCGGGCCGCGGCGCGGGCCCCGCGAACGCCGCCGACGTCGTCGGCGCCACGATCGCCGGGTCCATCCCGGCCGCGCCGACGACCTCCTGCGCGAACTCGTGCCATGTCGCCTGACCGGAGGACGTCGCGTGGTAGGTCCCCGCGGGCGCACCCGTCGCGACGAGACGCACCACGACCTCCGCGACGTCGACGCTCCACGTCGGCTGGCCGTGCTGGTCGTCGACGACGTCGAGTGCGCCCCGCTGACGCGCGACCCGCGCGATCGTCTTGGGGAAGCATGCGCCGTGCGCGCCGTACAGCCACGCGGTGCGGACGACGAGGTGGTCACCGCCGGCCGCCGCGACGGCCCGCTCCCCCGCGGCCTTGGTCCGGCCGTAGGCGCTGCGGGGTGCGGTGGGCGCGTCCTCGTCGTACGGCGTCGTCGCCCTGCCGTCGAACACGTAGTCGGTCGAGATGTGCACGAGGCGCGCACCGGCGTCGGCCGCGGCGCGGGCGAGGTTGCCCGCACCGGTCGCGTTGACGGCGTGGGCCTCGTCCTCGTGGGTCTCGGCGTCGTCGACCGCGGTGTACGCGGCGCAGTTCACGACGACGTGCGCGCCCGCGAGCGCTGCCGCGCACGACTGCGGCGACAGCAGGTCCACGTCCTCGCGCCCGAGCGCGACGACCTCCTCGTCGAGCCGCTCAAGACGTGCGACGACGTCCGTGCCGAGCATCCCTGCGGCCCCGACGACCACCCAGCGCATGACGCCCCGTTCCTCCCGTTTCGCCCGGTGGCCCGGGTCGGGAGCACTCTAGGGCTCGTCACGCGCGCCGCATACGGCTTCCGGTCACCGCAGGCGCCGGTCTCATCGGCGCGAACGTCGCCCTGCAGACCGTGCGCACCCGCCCGGACGTGCAGGCCACGGTGGTGGACGAGCTCGCGTACGTCGGCGACCTGCGCTCGTCGGCGCCCGTCGCCTGACCCGCCGTCAGATGACGAGCAGGGAGAACGAGCCGCGGCCGTACCCGGCGACGTCCATCGTCAGGTCGGTGCGACGCACGTAGGCGAGCACCCACGCGGCGATGTCGTTCGGGAGCGGGTCGCCCGGCTGGTAGACGCGGTCGAGCCGTGCGTGAGGGGCGAACTCGTCGTTGAGGAGCGCGGCGGTGACGTTCAGGACCTCCGCCGCGTTCTCGGCGAGCGTGGTCGACAGCGCCCCGAGCTCGGCGGCCTCGTCGGACAGCCGCGCAGGCATCAGACCGAGCGCGGCACCGAGGCGCGCGGCCAGCGGCACGTCGAGCAGCGTGAGCGCGACCAGCTGGTAGAGCCGGTCGACGTACACGCCGACGAGGGCCCCGGCGGCCGGGTCGACCATCGCCCCGCCCGTCAGCACCGTGATCTCGCGCCCGACGAGGCCCTCGTACAGCTCGCGGACCTGCTTGGCGTTGGGCAGCGGCGTCTGGGCGCTCATGCCAGCACCGGGTCGATGACCTCACGGAAGGACTCCGGCGTGAACGGCTTGGCGATGAGGAACAACGCACCGGCCGCCTCAGCGGTCGCACGCATCTCCGGTGAGCCCTCGGAGGTCACGAAGCCGAACGGCGTCTGGTAGCCGGCGGCGCGCAGGGTGCGCAGCAGCTCCAGTCCGGTCATGTTCGGCATGTTCCAGTCCGACAGGACGACGTCCGGCTCGTCGGCCTTGACGGCCGCGAACGCCTCGGCACCGTCGGAAGCCTCGCGCACGTCCCACTCGTAGCCGGCCTGCCGCAAGGTGCGGATGACGATCTGCCGCATCACGCGGGAGTCGTCGGCCACGACGACGCTGATGCTCATCGGTTTCCTCCAGGGGGTGTGAGGGAGTGGGGTGCGGCGAACCACACGTCGACGACGAGGAGGCGGCCCCGCCAGGACAGGGGCAGGTGCTGCGTGCGGACGGCGCCTGCGAGCGGGGGGATCTGCGCGCCGACCTGCGGCAGCCCGAGCGAGCCGGGGTTCGGCAGCAGCGACTTGAGGTTGCCGCCGACGACGTTGGCGATCTCGCCGAACGCGTCCTCGAGGTCCTCGCGCGAGACGTCCTCGGAGTCGGGCAGGTCGAGCAGGGCGCGTGCGAGGTCCTCGGCGGTCGCGTGCTCGGTGACGAGGACCGCGCGGCCGGACCACTCGCCGCGCAGGTCGACCCACGCGACGACCGGGTCGGACAGCTCGGGGAGCACGCCCTGCCAGGGCAGCAGCAGGCCGAGGTCGCCGTCGACCATCGCGGCGAACACCTCCTGCGCGATGGAGTGGACCTGGTCGTGGTCGACGGACGTGGCGCTCATGCGGGCTCCTCGAGTGCGACCAGGCCCAGCAGGTCGAGCTTGTCGCGGATCGCGTCGGGCGTGAAGGGCTTGATCAGGTACTCGTGGGCGCCGGCGGCGAGCGCGCGGACGATCTGCCCGTGCTCGCTCTCGGTGGTGACCATCATCAGCGTGATGGCCCGCCACGCGGGGTTCGCGCGCACCTGCGTGACGAACGTCAGCCCGTCCATCACGGGCATGTTCCAGTCGACGCACGCGAGGTCGACGTGCTCACCGGCCTCGAGGTGGTCCAGGGCGGCACGCCCGTGCTCGGCGTGGATCGTCTCGAAGCCGAGGTTCTCCAGCGCTCCGGACACGATCCGGCGCATCGTGCGTGAGTCGTCGATCACGAGTGCTCTCATCGGACGGCACCTCCGTGGGCGGTGGGTCGGGTCGCGGCGGCGAACGACGTCGTCGGGCGTGGGACGCACGCGGACGCCGGCACGGGACGGGCGGCTGCCGCGAGCGGGTCGTGCTGCGACGGCAGGGCGGACGTGCGCAGGGGGCGGTAGATGGACGTGCGGTCGATCGTCACGCGCTCCCAGCCCTCGTGGATGCCCAGCGTGGTCTCGGCGGCACCGAGCACGAGCACGCCGTCGGGCCGCAGGACACGCAGCACCCGGTCGAGGATCCCGCGCTTGGTGGGCGCGTCGAAGTAGATGAGCACGTTGCGCAGGAACACCACGTCGAACGGCCCCGCCGGCGGCAGGTCGAGCAGGTTGTGCGCGCGGAACGTGACCATGCGGCGCAGCGGCTCGTCGACCTCCCACTCCGTGCCCGCACGGCGCAGGTGGCGCACGAGCATCTGGGCGGGCATGCCGCGGTTCACCTCGAGCTGGGAGTAGCGGCCCGCGCGGGCGCGCTCGAGCACCTTCTCGGACAGGTCGGTGGCGATGATCTGCGCGCTCATGCTCGTCGGCAGGTCGTCCGACAGGCACATCGCCAGCGAGTACGGCTCCTGGCCCGTCGAGCACGCGGCGGACCACACCCGCAGGCACCCCGTGCCGGCCCGGGCGGTGACGAGCCGCGGCAGCTCGACGCGGCGGAGCACCTGAAAGGGTGCGCCGTCCCGGAACCACGACGTCTCGTTCGTCGTCATGGCCTCGACCACCGCGGTCACGAGCGGCGAGCCGGGGTGCGCGCGCAGGGCGTCGACGAACGTGTCCACGTCCGTGCCCGCCTCGCGTGCGAGCGGCAGCAGGCGTGACTCGACCAGGTACTCCTTGCCCGGGGCGAGCTGGATGGCGCTGCGGCGCGCGACGAGCTCGGCGACGAACGCGAACGTCTCGGCTCTCAGGCTCATGCGCGCGCTCCCCCGGCCTGCAGCGCACGTTCCACCGCTGGCGCGACCTGCGTGATCGGCACCACCTGGTGCGCGAGGCCGGCACCGGCGACCGAGCCCGGCATGCCCCACACGACGCTCGTCGGCTCGTCCTGCACGATGACCGTGCCGCCTGCCTCGACGACGTCGCTGCAGCCGGTGCGACCATCGGAGCCCATGCCCGTCAGGACGACGGCGACCAGGTCGCCCCCGACGGCGCGCACGGCCGAGCGGAACAGCACGTCGACCGCGGGGCGGCAGTAGTTCTCCGGCGGGTCGTCGGTCAGGACGGTCTCGAGCCGGGTCCCTGACCTGCGGACCTGAAGGTGCCGGTCCCCGGGCGCGACGTACACGTGCCCGGCCTCCAGGAGCTCACCGCCGGCGGCCTCGCTCACCGTCGCGGGGCCGAGACGGTCGAGGCGTGCGGCGAGCTGGCGGGTGAACACCGGCGGCATGTGCTGCACGACGAGCACCGGGACGCTCGGGGGTCCGGTCAGCGCCGACAGGACGCGGGACAGGGCCTCGGGCCCACCCGTCGACGAGCCCATGACGACGAGCCTGCTCGCGTGCGGTGCGGGGGCGGGCCGCGTCGTGGGGACGCGGTGCGGCGCGACGAGCGGACCGGGTGCGCCGGGCGCGGCCGGCGCACCGAGCCGCCGCGTGCGGCTCACGCCCGCGACGGCGCCGGGGACCGGCACCAGGGAGCGCAGGCGTGGGACGAGCTCGTCGGCGACGCGCGTCATCGACTCCTGCAGGCTGCCGGCGTTCGAGGGCTTCGGGACGTAGTCGGTGGCGCCGGCGGCAAGGGCGTCGAGCGTGGCGGCCGCTCCGCGCTCGGTGAGCGTGGAGAACATGATGATGGGCATCCGGTACCCGGTGGCGCGCAGCTCGCGCACCGCTTCGATGCCGTTCATCTCCGGCATCTCGATGTCCATGGTCACCGCGTCGGGCCGCAGCTGTGCGACCTTGGCGAGCGCGAGCCGCCCGTTGGCGGCCACGCCGACGACCTCGATGCCCGGCGCGTGGGACAGGGCCTCGGAGACCAGGCGGCGCACGACCACGGAGTCGTCGACGACGAGGACCCGGATGACGCCCATCAGGGGGTCACCTCGGCCGGGCCGAAGGGCCGCCCGGCAGGCAGCGGGCCCCGGGGGTCGGCGGGCCGGCCGGCGCTCGGCCCGGCCGGCCC
>JAEYUL010000105.1 GCA_023432565.1 Actinomycetes bacterium
GTGGTCGCCGCCGCGGCCGGGTCGGGCGACGAGGCCGCACCGGCAGGTGCACCCGGTGCAGCGGCCGCTCCGGCACCGGGCCGGCGCACGGGCACCCGAGGCGGCACGGAACCGACGGGCGGCGCGACGGCGGTCGCACCGAACGCCGACGTGCGCAACGGCGCCGCGGGGGGCGGGGTGCCAGGACGGTTCACGGCAGGGGAGGGGGTCTGCTCGTCGAAGACGTCGCGGACGGACTGGCGCTGGACCCGGATCGGGGCGGTGTTCTGCAGGTCGTCCTCGGGCGTGGCCTCGCGCATCACGGGGGTGGCCGCGGCGTCCGGCTCGGCGACGGCCGGTGCACTCTCGGTGCGGATCGCACCCCAGGGCTCGAGCTCGCGAACGAGGTCCCCGGGCGTGTGCGGGCCGTCGTCGTGCGGGCCGAGGGTCACGGTGCACAGCGTGTCGAGGTCGTTCGGCACGTCGGGGACGAGCTCGGCGGGTGGCACGGCCACGCCCGCCGACGCCGGGGCGCTGGGGACGCCGGGCGCGATCGCGTCCGACGACGACGCGGGCCAACGTCCGGTGAGGGCGGTGTAGAGCAGCCGGACGAGGTCGACCGCGTCGCGCCGGCTCGTGGTCCGGGCGTCGCCGCCGGCGGTGCCCATGACCGTGGCGTCGATGCCGAGGCCGGTGAGCAGGACCCGCCCGGGTCCGACGACGCGCAGCGCGCGCGGCCGCAGGGCCAGGTGGTGCAGCCCGCGCCGACGAGCGACCTCGAGGGCGGTCGCGGCCTCGCCGATCAGCGCGCGCGCCTGGTCGGCCGTCAGCGGGCCGTCGGCCAGCAGGTCGGCGAGGGTGGGACCGCTGACGTCCTCGGTGACGACGTAGCCGATGCTGCCGTGCATGCCGACGTCCAGGACGCGCGTGAGCCGCGGGTCGGAGACCAGCGCCGCGCGACGGGCGCCGTCGAGCGCCGACGAGACGTCACCCGTGGACAGCACGAGCGCGCGCACCGGCCGGTCGAGGATCTGGTCGGTCGCCTGCCAGACCGACACCCCGGGCACGTCCGAGATGCCCTGCTCGAGCACCCGGTACCTGCCTGACAGCTCCGTGCCAGGGCCGACCACCTCGCTCACCTGCACCTCCGTGCGCAACGTCGTCCACCGTCGTCGTCCGACGAACCGGCAGGCGGCCCGACGGACCGTCCCTGCGGCCGCCGCGCCCGGCCCGGGCATGGTCCGGCGCGCGCCGGGCTCCGAGCGACCGTCTGCCAGCACTCTAGACGGGCCCACCATCACTGTCCGACCCGTCGGGGGTCTCGTCGTCGGCGCCCGGCCACAGCGAGGTCGGGCGGCTCGGCCGGTACAGGGGGTGACCGGGCGGGTAGTGCGGACGTGACCGGTGCGTCCTGGGGGCGCGCGGCGGCGCGGGCAGCGACGGGGCGAGCGGCGCGGCACCGGGAGGCGTGGGCTCCGGGACCTCCTGGGGGGAGCTGTCCGGCCACGCCGCCCACGGCGTCATCGGGTAGTGCGGCGACGAGGTCGCGCGACGCGGCGCCCGACGAGTCGGGTCGGCGGTCGACTCGTCGCCCGCCTCCTCGGCCGGCGCCTGTGCGTCCGTGGGGCGGACCGCCGCGCGCCCGGACGGTGCCAGGAGCCGCACGAGCGGCCGCAGGGGTCCGATCCGGGACAGGCGCGGCAGGATCGGGCGCAGCAGGTCGTCGAGCTCCCGCACCCGCAGCGCTCGCAGCAGCGCGACGTACACGACGGCCATCACCGAGCCGATGACCACGCACTCCAGCAGCGCGGGCAGGATCCCGCCGGGCAGCAGCGCCTCGGCCCCGAGCAGCAGAACCAGCCCGACGACGACGGCCACGACCGCGGCGAGGGTGGCGCGCAGGTGCAGTCGCAGCACGCGCCCGCCGTCCACGCCGTGCAGCCGTTGGTGCAGGTGGCGCAGTCCGACGATCGCGCCGACGAGGTACGACAGGCTCATCGCCAGGCCGACGCCGACGACCCACGCCGTCGCGGGCAGCACGACACGCGCGAGCAGGGCACCCGCCACGACCACGACGGCCATGACGACCTGCACGGGCACCATCGCGCGGGTGTCCTCGTACGCGAAGTACACGCGCTGGCAGATCGACCAGGCACCGAACGCGGGGAGTCCGATGATCATCGCGATCACGACCTGCGCGACGGCGGAGGTCGTGCCCGCGCTCGCGGCGGGCAGGATCAGGCGCGTGACGGGGATGGCCAGGACGGCGATGACCGCGGCGGCCAGCACCGTGAACACGCCGACGACGCGCAGCCCGTAGGACAGCGACGCCCGCACGGCGCGGGTGTCCTGGTCGTGGGCCTGCTCGGACAGGCGCGTGAACATCGCGGTGGCCAGCGAGACCGTCACGAGCGAGTGCGGCAGCATGAAGATGAGGAACGCGGCGTCGTACGCGGCGTTCGAGGCGACGTCCGTGGCGCCGTCGGCAGCACCCGGCGCCTGGGACACGACCCGCGAGACGAAGACGTAGCCGAGCTGACCCACGGCGAGGCCGACCAGCGTCCAGGTCGCGACCGTGCCGGCCCGGCCCAGCCCCGAGCCGCGCAGCCCCCAGCGCGGCCGGTAGCGCACTCCGGCGGCACGCAGCGACGGGAACAGCACGAGCGCCTGCGCCATGACCCCGAGCGTCGCGGAACCGGCGAGCAGCAGGACCTGCGTCGAGCCCCACGCCGTCGCGCTCTTGAGGCCGGACTCCGGCACCGCACCGAACGCGACGATGAACGCCAGGAAGCCCAGGATCGAGACGACGTTGTTGACGACGGGCGCCCACATGTACGGGCCGAAGGAGTTGCGGGCGTTGAGCACCTGGCCGAGCAGCGCGTACATCCCGTAGAAGAAGACCTGCGGCACGCACCAGTAGGCGAACGTCACCGCGAGGTCCATCTGCGCCTGGCTGGACGCGTCCGCGTACAGGCGCACGAGCAGCGGCGCCGCCAGGGTCAGGACGAGCGTCAGGCCCGCCAGGACGACGAACCCGAACGTCAGCAGCCGGTCGACGTAGTGCTGGCCACGGTCGCTCTTGTACGCACGCACGACCTGCGGCACGAGCACCGCGTTGAGCACACCGCCGACGAGCAGCATGTACATGACGTTCGGCAGCTTGTTGGCCACCGCGAACGCGTCGGCGGCCTGGCCGGTGGCACCGATCGCCGCGAACAGCACCATCGAGCGCAGCAGCCCGAGCAGGCGCGAGACGGCCGTGCCGGACGCCATGAGCGCGGCTCCGCGCCGCAGGCGCCCGTCGTCCTCCGGTGCGGTGGTCATCGGTCCTCGTCGTCGTCGAGGTGACGCGCACCGTCCGGGGTGCCGTCCGACGAGGAGGTCGTCTCGGGTGCGGCCTCCGGGACCGGGTCGGTGGGGGTGCCACCCAGCACGGGCAGGCTCACGGGCGCGTCCGCCTCGGCGACCGTCCGCGCACCGCGGCGTGCGCTCTGGCCGCGGCGCACGGTGCGCGCGATGCCGAGCGCCAGGCCGAGAGCCAGCAGGATGCCGACGACGATGGTGCCCACCGACTCGATGGTGGGCGACAGCCGCGCGGAGAACGCGATCGGCTCGGCGACGTCCTGACCCGACGGGCCGACGAGCGCGACCTCGACCACCACGTCGCAGTTGGCGTGCGCGACGAGCGGCACGGTGATCGCGGTGTCACCGGGGTCGAGGATCGGCGTCTCGAACGCGCCGACGGACAGGCACGGCTTGCGCGGGTCGACGACGAGGTCGGCGCGCGCCGGGACGGGCAGGTCGTTGCGCACGGTCAGGCGCAGGTCGCTCGTCGTCGCGATGACGTTGAGGTCGCTCGTCGCCACGATCGACAGACCCTCGGTGCGCTCGCGGACCTGCGCGACCGTCTGGCGCACGAGCTCGGCGCGCGCCTTGGGCTGCTCGCGCCAGGCGACGGCCAGGGGCGCGAGGATCTGGTCGTCGATGCCGGCGAGGTAGGCCTCCGGGTCGTCGAGGACCTCGGCGAACGAGCGCGCGGACTCGCGCGCGTCGGCGAGGGCGGTCACCCCGGCCACGCTGAGCTCGTTCTTCCCGGTCTTGACTGCGGGCGCGCGCTGCACGGGCACGCTCGAGGAGCCGGTGAGGACCGTCGACAACGGCACCGTCGTGGCCCACGGCGAGGCGCGCACCGCGTCGAGCACCGCCGCGAGCGACTCGCGGCTCGGTGCGTCGTCGCGCTCCGGTGCGATGACCACACCCGCCGGCAGCGTGGTGGCGCGGGCGACGATCGCGAGGTCGGCGAGCGCACGCTGCGCCTTGCTCGCGGGCGTCGACTGCGCGGCGCTCTCGGTGACGAGCGTCGTGAGGACGGCGTCGGGCACGATCGTCGGCACGTCACCGGAGGACGTGGAGACCAGCTGCAGCGCCTCGGACCAGCCCTGGTCGGGCTGGGGACCGGCCACCATCGCCGCGGCACGCGCGGGCCGCACGCCCTCGACGGTGCGGGTGTCGGGCGTGCCGGCGTCGGCGGCCCACAGCAGCACCGCCGACTCGTCGAGGTCCTCGATGCCGCGCGCGTGGTCCACCGCGACGCGCAGCAGCTCGCCCTGGTCCGCGCGCTGGACGGCCGCGACGTCCGGGTCCGCCCACGGCAGCACGTACGTCTCGTGCTGCTCGATCGCGGTGCGCAGCCGCTCGGCGAAGCGTTGCGCGGAGGCGCTGCCCGAGTCGGCCTCCGCGAGCAGCGACGGGTCGACGGTCAGCGCGATCGTGTCGTCGGCGTTCGTCGCGGCGAGCATCCGCAGCAGGCGGCCGCCCTCCGACGTGAGACTGTCGAGGTCCTTCGTCGCGCTCGTGGCGGCGGTCGTCGCCGCCGACTGCGCCGACGCGGTGCCCTCGGTGCCGGTCGGCTCGGGGGTGGGCTGCGCCGACTCGTCGTCGACGGTGCGGGGGACCGGCGCGGTCGCGGGGCCGACGAACGGCAGGACGACGGAGACGGGTACCTGCGGCGGGTCGTCGTCGGCCGTGCTCCACAGCACGTACGAGCGCGTGAGGCCGAGCCGCTCGCCGCGCGCGCTGACGCCGACGGCCATGCCGCGCGGCCCCCAGAGCCCGGGCAGGTCGGAGAGCCGGACACGGTCGGCGGGCACGGTCAGCGTCAGGGTGCGCGTGCCGCGCGGTGCGAGGGTGCCCTCGAGCGGCTGGGACAGGGCGACGTCGCCCGCGGGATCGCGCAGCCCTCGCTGCGCCCACTCGGCCACCTCGTCGCGGGTGAACATCCGGAAGCGGTTGAGGTACACGGTGACGCCGGCTTCCTCGATCGGCGCGTCGGTGCCGTTGGTGACGGTCACGGAGATCTGCAGGTCCTGGCCGGGCTGCAGGACCTGCGGTGCGATCGACACGATGCGCACGGTGACCGGGGTCTGGTCGACGGCGCCGAGCGCGGCCGGGACGACGGGGCGCACGGGGTCGGCGGCGCGGGCCGGGGCGGGTACGACGAGCGCGAGCAGCAGCGTCGCGAGCACGACGGCTGCCCGGGCGAGGGTCGCGCTCAGCACCGGGCGCGTGGCGCGCTCGGTCATGCCTCGCCGACGAGCACGACGAGCGCGGCCTCGGCGAGGCGCCGCTCGTTGGGGTACGCAAGCCGGTCCGGCAGCACCGAGACGGGCACCCATGCCGCGTCCTCGGCCTCGCCGTCCGGGTCTCCCTCGACGGACAGCGAACCGCCGACCGCGCCGAGCAGGAAGTGGTGCACCACCTTGTGGACCCGGCGGTCGTCGCCCGAGAACCAGTAGTCGATGACGCCGAGCCGCCGCAGCACCTGCCCGCGGATGCCGGTCTCCTCCGCGATCTCGCGGACGGCGGCCTCCTCGGGCGTCTCCTCGCCCTCGAGGTGGCCCTTCGGCAGGCACCACTCGAGCCGGCCGCCGCGGTTGCGGCGCGCGATGATCGCGGCGTGGTAGACGCCGTCGCGCAGCTGCACGACGAGCCCGCCTGCGGACGTCTCGTCGACGACGGGCAGCGGCGGGCCGGCCTGACTCGCCGCCGGGCGCTCGGTGGGGACGGGGCGCGGCACACGCAGCCGGTGCCCGCCCGGCGGCGCCGGGACGCCCCGCGAGGGGGACGGGTGCGCGGCGCCGGACATGCGTGCCACTGTAACGACTTGCCCGGGGGAGCCCGAACCTGTGAGGCCCGCCGCGGGTCGACCGTGCGGGGGTCCACCTAGAATCGGGCGGGTGCCGGACCAGACCCCCTCCTTGCTCGCGCTGCAGAAGCGTGCGATCGGCGTGCTCGCCGCGCTCCCGGCGGACGCCCTGGCCCTCGGGGAGCTGTTCCGGGACGCCGGCCACGAGCTCGCGCTCGTCGGAGGGCCCGTGCGGGACGCGTTCCTGGGCCGGGCGTCGTCGGACCTGGACTTCGCGACGTCCGCGACGCCCGACGAGACCGAGGCGATCCTCGCGCGGTGGGGCGACGCGCACTGGGACATGGGCCGCGAGTTCGGCACGATCGGGGCGCGCAGGTTCGGGGCGCGGCACGGCGGCGGCCCGGACGTCGTCGTCGAGGTCACCACGTACCGCACGGACGCGTACGACCCGTCGTCGCGCAAGCCCGATGTGGTCTTCGGCGACACGCTCGAGGGGGACCTGTCCCGGCGGGACTTCACGGTGAACTCGATGGCGGTACGCCTGCCCGAGCTGACGTTCGTCGACCCGTTCGACGGGCTCGCCGACCTGGCGGCTCGCGTGCTGCGCACCCCGGTGGACCCGCAGCAGTCGTTCGACGACGACCCGCTGCGCATGATGCGCGCGGCCCGGTTCGCCGCTCAGCTCGGCTTCACGGTCGACGACCGGGCGCGCGCGGCGATCGTCGAGCAGGCCGAGCGCATCTCGATCGTGTCGGCGGAGCGCGTGCGCGACGAGCTGGTCAAGCTCCTGCTCGCACGCCAGCCGCGGCTCGGGCTGCAGGTGCTGGTCGAGACGGGACTGGCCGACCACGTGCTGCCCGAGCTGCCGGCGCTGCGCCTGGAGATCGACGAGCACCACCGCCACAAGGACGTGTACGAGCACTCGCTGATGGTGCTCGAGAAGGCGATCGCGCTCGAGACCGGGCCCGACGGCCCGGTGCCGGGCCCGGACCTGGTGCTGCGCCTGGCCGCGCTGCTGCACGACATCGGCAAGCCGCGCACCCGCCGGTTCGAGCCCGGGGGCGGGGTCTCGTTCCACCACCACGAGATGGTCGGCGCCAAGCTCGTCGCGAAGCGCCTCAAGGAGCTGCGGTTCGACAAGGCGACCGTGCAGGCCGTCGCGCGGCTCACCGAGCTGCACCTGCGGTTCCACGGGTACGGCGAGGGCGGGTGGACCGACTCGGCCGTGCGCCGGTACGTCACGGACGCCGGACCGTTGCTGGAGCGGCTGCACCGGCTGACGCGCTCGGACTGCACCACGCGCAACGTGCGCAAGGCGCAGCGGCTGTCCGCCGCGTACGACGACCTCGAGGCGCGGATCGCGCGGCTGCAGCAGCAGGAGGAGCTGGACGCGATCCGGCCGGACCTGGACGGCACGCAGATCATGGCGATCCTCGGCCTCGAACCGGGCCGCGAGGTGGGCGAGGCGTACCGCTTCCTGCTCGCGCAGCGCATGGAGCACGGACCGCTGGGTCCGCAGCGTGCCGAGGCCGAGCTGCGCGCGTGGTGGGCCGCGCGCGAGTGAGGCTCAGCCGGGGCACACCACCGTCGCCGACGCGGTGGCCTCGGAGCTGACCCGCGTCTGCGTCCCGGAGATGCCGGAGCGCACGACCGATCCCGGGACGCCCTCGAGCTGGATCCCGGTCGGCGTCGTGGTGGCCGTCGTCTGCGCCAGGAAGTACAGCTCGTCGCCGATGCGGACGCGCAGCGACGTCTCGCCCGAGCTCGCGGCGACCACGACGATCTGCTCGTCGGCGGTGCCGAGCGCGCGCGGCTCGTGCGTGTCGCACGCCGCGTTGTCGACCGTCACCTCGACGCGCTGCTCACCCGAGTCGTCCACGTAGGTGACGACCGCCGACGCGGAGCCCGGTGGCGGCGACGGCGCGCATGCCACGAGCGTGACCAGGGCGAACGTGACGAGCAGGGAGGAGCGGGACACAGCCGCACCGTAGTAGGACACGAGGGACGACGAGGGGCGAACGTAACGTTTCGACCTGAGCAGACCGCTCAGGTGACCTCCACCGGTACCGGCTGACGGTGCGCCGCGACCCCGTAGGCCACCGCACCCGCGAGGTAGCCCGCCGCCAGCACCACGAACAGCCCGCTGGACCAGCCCGTGTCCGGCAGCGCCGCGGCAGCGAGCGCGGCGGCGCCGACGAAGGCCGCGTTGTACAGGACGTCGTACAACGCGAACGCACGCCCGCGGTAGGCGTCGTCGGTGTCGCGCTGCACGATGGTGTCGACCGCGATCTTCGTCCCCTGCGCGGCCAGCCCCAGCAGCGCCGCGGCGACGAGCACGGGGCCGAGCTCGTACGTCACGACCAGGATGCACTGGCTGACCGCCGCCAGCGCCAGGCACCCCGTGATCCAGGCGTGCACCCCGGTGAGCGGCGTGAGCGACGGCGTGAGCACGATCGCCAGGGCGAACCCGACCGCAGTCGCCGCGAGCACCGTCGCGTACGTCGCCAGGCCCTCCTGCGCGTCGTTCGGGTCGGACAGCAGGTTGCGCGAGATGAGGATGCTCGCGAGGAACACCACGCCGTACAGGAAGCGGTGGTACGCCATGACCCCCAGCGCCCGCGCGGGCGTGCGCCGAGCCACGAGGTAGCGCCCGCCCTCGACCAGGCCCCGCACGAGCGTGCCCACGGCGGCGCGCATCTGCGCGGCGTCGGACGGCCGGTCCGGGCCCAGGCGCCGACGGTCGAACCGCGCGGCGACCGCCGCGGCGGCGATCATCACGAGCGCCGCGGTGATGAGCGCGACCGCGTCGCGTCCCCGACCCGCCGGGACCACCCAGCCGAGCACCAGGGCGATCGCGCTGCCGAGCCCGTTCGCGGCGGTGCCCAGCGTCGGTGTCACGGAGTTCGCCGTGAGCAGCAGCTTGCCCTCGACCACCTGCGGCAGCGCGGCGGACAACGCCGAGAGCAGGAAGCGGTTGACCGACAGCGTCACCAGCGCGAGCACGTACACGGCCGGGCCCACGCCCACCGTCGCCATGAGCGCCGCCAGCGCGAGCGCGAGCCCGGCACGCACGAGGTTCCCGACGAGCAGCACCTGACGCCGGCTCCAGCGGTCGAGCAGCACACCCGCCCACGGCCCGACGATGGTGAACGGCAGCAGCAGCACCGCGAACGCCGCGGCGACCCCGCCCGCCGTGGTCGCGTTCTCCGGCGAGAAGAAGAACAACGTCGCCAGCCCCACCTGGAACAACCCGTCGCCGCACTGGCTGACGAGCCGCACCGAGAGCAGGGTGCGGAACCCGCGCAGCGGCCACAACGCCTTGAGGTCCGCGATCACCTGCACGCGCGCCATCCTCGCACCCGCCGCCGCCCCCTGTTCGTCGGCGCCGGTGCCGCTACGCTGCGCCGCTGCCGCACCCAACCTCCTCGGGGGACCTCACGTTCTGACGGGTGTCAGCACGAACGACCCGGGAACAGGGGGACACATGAGTCGTCGGTGGGAGCCGATGCTCGACCAGCTGGTGCGGGAGAGATACCCGCGCCTGCTGTCACGAGCGACGTTGCTGTGCGGGTCACGGCACGACGCCGAGGACCTCGTCCAGGACGCGCTGGTCGCGACGTTCGGGGGGCGCGCGCGCTTCGCGACCGTCGCCGAGGCCGAGCACTACGTGCGCCGGGCGATCGCGTCACGGTTCATCGACCGCGGGCGGCGCGCCACCCGCGAGCGGGACGCGCACCGCCGCCTCGCCGGGCGTGCGCAGCCGGTCGTCGAGATCCAGCTGCCTGGCCTGACCCGCGAGCTCGTCGACGCGCTCGCGCAGCTGCCGCCCCGGGTGCGTGCCTGTGTCGTCCTGCGGCACCTCGAGGACCTGTCCGTCCGTGAGACTGCCGAGACCCTCGGCCTGTCCGAAGGCGCCGTGAAGCGCTACACCGCCGACGCCGTCACGCTGCTCGACGCAGCGCTCGGCACGACGTCCGGCGACGTCGAGTCCATCCCTGTGCAGATGACGGAGGTGCGCCGTGGGGCGTGACCTGAACGACTTCCTGCGTGCGGCGGCCGATGCCGACGAGCGCTCCCTGGACGGCCTCAGCCCCATCGACGCGCTCGAGCGGGCGACCCGGCAGGTGCGCCGGCACCGGCGCGTGCGGCACACGCGCGTCGCGGTGCTGAGCGTCGCGGCGCTCGCGGCGGTCGGCGGTGCGGCCGTGCTCGGCGGCTCGGCGTGGCAGCAGCCCGTCGACCCGTCGACGCGCGGCCCGGTCGCCACCGCCCGGCCGACTCCCGTCGGGCCGCTCGTCGAGACGCCCGGCGTCCCGCCGCACCGCGAGCTCACCCCCGAGGTCCTGGCGAACGCCGGGCCCGGGTGGGTGCTCAGCGTCCACCTCGCTGAGACGCACGACCCGGCCGGCGTGCGCGACCTCGGCGGTGACGTCGTCCTCGTCACCACACCGGACGGGGACTCCTACCGCGTCCAGGGGGTGCCCGCGGGCTCGCAGCTGCAGGTCGTCGACTGGAGGGCCGGCGAGACGACCGCCGTCCTGCGCGAGTTCGTCGACGGCCACTCGCACCGGGCCGTGCTCGACCTCGCCGACGGGACCGTGACCCCCGACAGGCGCGGCCTGCCCGACGACGCCACGTTCGTCGGCCGGTCCACGCAGGGGGAGGTCTGGCACAAGGACGTGTTCGTCGTGCTGGCCGACGACGGCACGAGCCGCAGCGTCTACGACGGCCCGTCGCACGGTCTGGGCCAGATCGACCCGAGCGGCCGCTGGCTCATCGGCAGCCGCGACGTGAGCACGACCGGGGAGCACGTGACGTTCGACGTCGTCGACCTGACGAACGGCGACGTCAACGGACCGTTCTCGCTCGTCGTCGACGGCCGTGCCTGCGGTCTGGACACCTGGGTCAGCAGCACGAGCGTGCTCGCCCGCTGCCTCGAGCCCGGCACGACCTGGCGCGACGGCTTCGTCGAGGTCGAGCTCGACGTGTCGGGGTCGCAGCTCGGCTACCGGGACGTCCGGCCCGTCGGCGGTGACGAGCCGTTCCTCGCCTCGGCGCAGTGGGTCGCGGCGGGTGTGCTCGTCGGCGACACCGTGACGTTCGACGAGGACCAGTGCGCGAGCGCCGGTGCGTCGCTGCGCACGGCCGACGGGTCGCTCGTGCTCGTCCAGGGGACCGAGCCCGGCGTGACCCGCGCGACCGTGTCGACCGCGGTGGACGGCCGGGTGTACGTGCAGGCCCAGCAGGGCTGCAACGGCGAGCAGGCGCCCTCGACGCTCACCGTCCACGACCTGTCCACCGGCGCGAGCACCGCCCTGCTCGGGTTCCCGGTCGACAACCGCGGTGACCGCCCCGGCATGCTCAGCTGGACCCCCGCCCACTGACCCCCGCCCCCCTGCTCGCCACCCACCCCCCGCCCATCGACGCCCGCCCCGCCCTGCTCGCCGCCCACCCCGCGCTCGCCACCCACCCCGCGCTCCCCAGCCGCCCCGCCCATCGACGCCCGCCCCGCCAGGCCTTGACGAGCCGCCTGACGACGACGGGCCGCCCCACAGCACGAGCCCAGCGCCTGTGGGTGGAGTTGGTCATGTCTGGCGTGACCAACTCCACCCGCAGTGCGCGCTGGTGGCGCCTCGCCGGGGCGGTGGGTGTCGTGACGGAGCTGGGAGCGCGGGGTGGGTGGCGAGCGCGGGGCGGGTGGCGGGGGCGGGGCGGGCGTCGATGGGCGGGGGTGGCTGGGGAGCGCGGGGTGGCTGGGGAGCGCGGGTTGGGTGGCGAGCGCGGGTCGTCAGGGCGTCAGGGGGCAGGTGGCCGAGCACGGCTGGGGCGAGCCAGGCCAACCGCGGTCTCGTAGGGCGCGGGCCACCTGGGCCGCCGTGGCGCACGGCATCACGGCGACGTGTCGCCACCGGTAGCGCAGCGTCGTGTCCGAGGTCGCCAGGAGCGTGGCGTTGTCCCGCCAGACGTCGTCGTCGGTGGCACCGAACGGATGCGCGAGCCGTCCGTCGAGCTCCGCCCTCACGCCCAGGCCCGCGTACACGCGATCGGCGCGGATCCACCGCCCGTCCACCCGCTCCCACCGCTGTGCGACAGCATGCGGCAGGCCGTGCCGACGCTCGACGTCACGGGCGTAGCGGTGCTCCAGCGGCGACTCGACGCCTTGTGCCACCTGCCCGAGCATCTCGACGAGCAGGCGCCGACCGGCCATGCGCGTGCGGCGCTGGGCACGCACCAGCAGATCGTCCGGGTGGACTCCCGCACGCACGGCGTCGCACAGCAGCCCGACGACGGCATCGGTCACGTCCCGAGCGCCCGGCGCGGGAGCGTCGGTGGTGGCGGACCGCACCGCTGCGTCGCGTCGGCCGCGAGAAGCGCGCGCCGTCACCGGCGTGCGTGCGGGTTCGGTCGGATCGGTGCGTGCGCGGCTGGTCGCGCCGTTGGGCCTGGCGATGTCGGTGCGTGCGGGTTCGGTCGGATAGGTGCGTGCGCGGCTGGTCGCGCCGCTGGGCCCGGGGATGTCGGTGGGTGCGGGTTCGGTCGGATCGGTGCGTGCGCGGCTGGTCGCGCCGTTGGGCCTGGCGATGTCGGTGCGTGCGGGTTCGGTCGGATCGGGGTGTGCGCGGCTGGCCGAGCCGGCGTCGCTGGGCCTGGCGAAGTCGGTGCGTGCGTGGCCGGTCGCGCCGGCTCGGGCCGGACCGCCAGATCCGGTCGGGCCGCGCAGGGGATCGGGAGATCCGGCAGACGCGGCCGCGGACGTGGCGACGATCAGCTGCAGCACGGCCTCGGCGGGCTCGACCGCGCGCAGGCGGCCCCCTGACCAGGGAACCGCCCGGCTGCGGTGGACGACGAGCCCCGGTTGTGGCGTGACCGTCCGGGCGTGCGGCACCGTGACGACCACGTAGCGGCCCGGTTCCCGCAGCACGCCGTGGTGGAACGCCGCCGACTCGTGCGAGAGGGCGGCGTCGGGCCCGCAGTACAGCAGCGCGGCTCGCGCCCGCTGGCGCCAGCTCACCGGACCCGACTGCAGGACCACGACGCCACGGAACAGGCGCTGCCAGTCGCCGGCGGCGACCCGGCGGCGCACGGTCTCCCGGGTGGTGCCCCAGGCGCCGAGCTGCGCGGTCGTGACGACGCCGTCCTGCCGGATCGCGGCCTCACGTGCCAGGGGCGCGAGCGCCCGCACCGCGGGCAGCGTGGCCACCACGCGTCGCCCGCTGCCCGTCCCCACGCCACCGATCACCCCGCCCCCCACCTGCCGCCGCCCAGCCCCCCAACCTTGCCCAACACCCCCCACCCACCCCTCGCCCTCATCCACAGCCCCCGGCCGAGACGACGAGTGGGTGGAGAAAGTCACGTCATGCGTGACCTTCTCCACCCACAAGTGCGTCGCGCACACAGCGAGAGGGCCCGACGCGTGG
>JAEYUL010000214.1 GCA_023432565.1 Actinomycetes bacterium
GCGCACGGATCGCCACCGCGCCCGGCGTGAGGCCGCCCCGCGTCACCGTGTCGGCAGGCTCGCCCGGCGGGGCCGCCACGGGCGTGACGGCGACCGCGCACACCTTGAGCTCGGGCTGGAACGAGACGGGGTCCACGGCATCGCTCGTCACCGCGTTCACGGCGAGGTACTCCCCGAACAGGTCGTTCCAGTGGAAGGGCGCGAAGAGCGCACCGGGTCGTACACGGTCCGTCACGACCGCGGGGAGCACGGCTCGGCCGCGTCGCGACGCGATCTCCAGGTGCGTGCCGTCACGCGCGCCCAGCGCGTCGGCGTCGGACGGGTGGATCTCGACGAAGGGTCCCGGCGCGAGCCTGGTGAGCTTGGCGACCTTGCCGGTCTTGGTCAGCGTGTGCCACTGGTGCTGCACGCGCCCGGTGTTGAGCACGAACGGGTAGTCGTCGTCGGGCAGCTCGGCGGCGGGCAGGTGGGGCCGCGCGTGGAACTGGGCACGGCCCGTCGGGGTCGGGAAGTGCAGGCGTGGGCGCGTGCCGTCGGGACGTTCGAGCAGAGGCTGGCTCACGCCGTCGTTGAGGTAGCGGATCGGGTTGCGGCGCGGTGAGCCGGGAGCGGCGGGCCACTGCACCGGCCCCTCGCGCAGGCGCTCGTAGGTCACGCCGCGCAGGTCGTAGCCGGTGCGCGGGTTGGCGAACGCGCACAGCTCGTCGAACACCGCCTGCGAGGAGGCGTAGTCGAAGCCCTCGTAGCCCATCGCGGTGGCCACGCGCGCGATGAGCTGCCAGTCCGGCAGCGCGTCCCCCGGCGGGCGCAGCGCGGCTCGCGCGAGGGTGAGGTTGCGCTCGGAGCTGATCATCACGCCGTCGGACTCCGACCACAGCGCGCCGGGCAGGACGACGTCGGCGTACGCGTTGGTCTCGGTGTCCGCGAACGCGTCCTGCGTCACGACGAGCTCGGCCCGCTCGAGCCCCTCGATGACCGTGCGTCGGTTCCCGACCGAGGCGACCGGATTGGTGCACGCGATCCAGCACGCCTTGATCTCACCCGCGGCCATGCGCTCGAACATGTCGACCGTGCCACGGCCGGTGAAGTCGGCGCGCAACGTCCCGGGCGCCAGACCCCAGACGCCCTCGACGAACGCGCGGTCGTCGGCGTCGAGGATCGAGCGCTGACCCGGCAGGCCGGGGCCCATGTAGCCCATCTCGCGCCCGCCCATCGCGTTGGGCTGCCCGGTCAGGGAGAACGGGCCGGAGCCGGTGCGGCAGATCGCACCCGTCGCGAGGTGCAGGTTGATCAGCGCGTTCGTGTTCCAGGTCCCGTGCGTGGACTGGTTGAGACCCATGGTCCAGCACGAGACCCAGTTCCCGGCACCCGCGATGAGCGCGGCCGCGGCCCGCAGGTCCGCCTCCGGCACGCCTGTCAGACGCGCCACCTCGTCGGCCGGGTAGTCCTCGAGCATCGCCTCCACCGCGTCCCAGCCGTCGGTGTGCTCGCTCACGAACTCCTCGTCGAGCCCGCCCGCCTCGACGACGAGGCGCAGCAGCCCGTTCAGCAGCGCGATGTCCGTCCCCGGCTCGACCTGCAGGAACAGGTCCGCCTTGTCAGCGGTCGCGGTGCGACGAGGATCGACGACAACGAGCTTCGCACCTGCCTTGACGCGGTCGAGCAGGCGCAGGAGCAGGATCGGGTGGCAGTCGGCCATGTTCGCGCCGATGACGAGGAACACGTCCGCGTGGTCGAGGTCGTCGTACGACCCGGGCGGCCCGTCCGCACCCAGGGAGAGCTTGTAGCCCGTGCCCGCGCTGGCCATGCACAGGCGCGAGTTCGACTCGATCCGGTGCGTGCGCACGTAGCCCTTGGCGAGCTTGTTCGCCAGGTACTGCGCCTCCAGGCTCATCTGCCCCGAGACGTAGAACGCGAGCGCGTCCGGTCCGTGGCAGTCGACGACCTCGCGCAGGCGGCGCGCGACGAGGTCGATCGCGTCGCCGAGGTCCGTCGGCTCGAGCGCCGCGCCGCGTTCGGGACGCACGAGCGCACGCGTGGCGCGCCCGCCCGCGGCGAGCATGTCGGCGCTCGTCGCACCCTTGGTGCACAGGCGGCCGGCGTTCGCGGGATGGGACCGGTCGCCCCGCGCCGAGCGCGCGACCCGGTTGCCCTCGTCGTCGCGGGCGACGTCGAGGACGATCCCGCAGCCGACTCCGCAGTAGGAGCACACCGTCGCGACCTGCTCCAGCGACGGCGTGCTCCCCCGCGCAGCGGTGGTCAGGCTCGTCAAGGGCCGGCTCTCAGATGACCGTCTGGCCGAACGCCGACGTGCGGCGGGCGTAGCACGCCCACGTGACGCCGGCCATGACGGCGTACATCCCGACGACGACCCACAGCGCCGCCTGGATGTTGCCGGTCTGCGAGGTCGAGATCGCGAAGCCCCGGGGCAGCAGGAACCCGCCGAACGCCCCGACCGCCCCGGCGATGCCCAGGCACCCGGCCGCTGCCCGCGAGCGCCGCGCACGGTCCTCGTCGTCCGTGGCCCCGTGCCGGAAGACCGCCGGGATCATCCGGTAGACCGAGCCGTTGCCTGCGCCAGTCGCGACGAACAGGACCAGGAACGAGGCAAGGAACGCCCCGAAGCTGTGCGCCCGCAGGGCGGCGATCGCGCCGACGACACCCGCCGCCATGACCGCGAACGCCCCGATGGTCACGCGAGCGCCGCCGAGACGGTCCGCGAGGATGCCACCCAGCGGCCGGGCGACCGAGCCGACCAGCGCACCGAGGAACGCGACCGACGCGGTGACCTCCGGGAACGTCCCCTTGAGCAGCGTGGGGAACGCACCGGAGAAGCCGATGAACGATCCGAACGTGCCGATGTAGACGAACGAGATGATCCAGGTGTGCCGCTGCCGGGCCGCCACGGCGTAGGAGCGCGGGTCGGACTTCGCATTCGACAGGTTGTCCATCCACCGCCACGCGAGCACCGCCGCGAGGATCGCGAGCGGCACGAACATCAGGCCCGCGCGTTCGAGCGCCACACCGGCGCCCGCGACGATCACGAGCGGGACCGCGAACTGGACCGCGGCGGTTCCCAGGTTGCCGCCGGCGGCGTTCAGGCCCAGGGCTCGGCCCTTCTCCCGCTCGGGGTAGAAGAACGAGATGTTGGCCATCGACGACGCGAAGTTCCCTCCGCCGACGCCGGCCAGGGCCGCGACGGCGAGCAGCACGCCGAACGAGGTGTCGGGGTTCTGCACGACGACCGCGAGCCCGATCGTCGGGATCAGCAGGAGCAGCGCGGACACGATGGTCCAGTTGCGGCCGCCGAACAGCGGCACTGCGAACGTGTACGGGATGCGCAGCGTGGCGCCGACCAGGCTCGGCACGGCGATGAGCCAGAACATCTGGTCCACGCTGAGCACGAACCCGGCCGCGGGCAGCTGCGGCACCACGATGCTCCACAGCGCCCAGACCGCGAAACCGAGGAACTCGGCGAAGATCGACAGGACCAGGTTCCGGCGGGCGACAGGGCGCCCGGCGGCCGTCCACTGGCGCTCGTCCTGCGGGTCCCAGCCGTCGATCCAGCGGCCGGGACGGCGGACGAGCGGCGCGCCGGCCGCGGCGGTGACCGACGGTCCGGGGGTGGGTGTGGGGGTCGACGACTGCGTGTCGACGGTCGCGAGCGGCTGCGCCATGAGGGCCTCCTGGGCTCGGTGGGGCTCGGACGTGCCCGACGCTAGGAAGGGGATGTTTCCGTGCCGGTCGCGCCGCTGTTGCGTCGCGGGAACCTTTCGCGCACGCGCCACCCGGCCCGCGTGTGAGAAGTCGGGCCGCGGCGGTCCGCCAGGAGGCTCGCGGCGCAGGTCAGGCAGGACGCACGCGCACGTCGGCCACTGCGACGCTCAACTGCACCGGGCTGCCCGGCCGTAGGTCGAGCGTCACGGCCCTGGCCGCTGCGACGTCGACGAGCACGTCGTCGGTGGTCCGGACCCGCACACCCCGAGGCCCCCGCTCGACATCCACCACCACGGCGTCCCACACCACCCGATCCCCACCCGGTACCCCGCCCGCTCCCGACCGGCCCGCTCCCGGCGCGATCGCCACGTCACCGGGCGAGAAGACCAGCTGCAGCACGCTGCCGGTGGAGAAGGACACGCCCGGCGACGCTGAGCCCACCCACAGCGCGAGAGCGCTCGCGGGCAGGTGCGCGCACAGGGAGCGGGAACGCACGAGCGCGGGGTCGCTGCCGGTGTCCAGGGTGGCACGCAGGAGGTTGAGGTCCGCGAGGGTGGCCGTGAATGGGTGCACCGGGTCGGTGAGCACGGTCACCGGCTCGCCGGTCTCGACGACCGCGCCGTCGTGCAGCACGACGACGTGATCCGCCAGGGACA
>JAEYUL010000201.1 GCA_023432565.1 Actinomycetes bacterium
GTGCCGACGGCAGTCAGGCGACGTCGACGTCGGTGTCGACGAAGGTGGCCAAGGTTGTTCCGTCGGTGAGGGTCTCGGCGCCGTCGGTCAAGGCGGGCTCGCAGGTCAAGGTCACGGTGCAGGTCGAGGCCGGTGGTGTGCTGAGCCGTCCGCTCGGGACGGTGCGGGTGACGGTGGGGTCCTCGACGAAGACGGTGACGTTGAAGTCCTCGCACGTCGGGAAGGTCACGGTGACGTTCGGCGCCCGGGCCAAGGGCTCGTACAAGGTCAGTGCGACGTACACCCCGACCTCGTCGTCGGCGACGTACCTGACCGGCGGGACGTCCTCGACCGTCACCCTCAAGGTCACCTGACGCACCAACGGTCCCGGGGCGGGCGGCGCTGACCCGTCCGCCCCCGGGACCAGGTACCGCCGTGCGGCTCGCGGACGCCGTCCGCCGCGCGGCACCCCCGTCTGTGCCGCGCCTCACGTGAGCGCCGTGGTCAGTCCTGCGCGGTGGCGTGCTCGTCGAGGAACTGCACGACTTCCTTCAGGTACCGCTCGCGTGCCGGAGCGGGGGACAGCGCGAGGTCGTGCGCGCCGCCGGGGACGACGACGAGCGTGACGTCCGGGCCCAGGAGCGGTGCCCGCGCGGCGATGTGGGCGACGTCCAGCACGGAGTCCGTGGTCAGCAGCGCGTCGTGCTCGCGGTCGTCGGGGCCGGTGGCGTCCGAGCTCAGCACGAGCACGGGCGCGGCGATGTGCAGTCCGCGCCCCACACGCGCCTGGCCGACCCGGACCGTGCGGATGAAGGAGGCCCGGGCGGGGAAGCCCTCGTGGGGCTTCCAGGTCAGGTCGAAGTCCCACTCGCCGCCCGTCGCGGCGTGCAGCGCGCGCCCGTAGTGCGGCTTGATGCGTCCGACGACGAGGTCGGGAGCGACCTTCGCGACCGGGCCCAGCGCATGAGTGAGGAGGTGCCGCTCGAACCAGCTGCCGCGCAGGTCGAGCCACGGCGAGTTCAGGACGAGCGCGTCGACCGCGCCCGGCCTCGCGTCGGCCCACAACGCCGCGACAAGTCCTCCCGTCGAGTGCCCGAGCAGCGCCACGTGCTCGTGGTCCTCGCGCAGCAGCGCGACCGCTGCGTCGATCTCCTGGGCGTACGTGGCGAGCTCGCGCGTGTGGTTGGGCGGTCGGCCCGGCCGGATCGAGCGGCCGTAGTCGCGCAGGTCGAGCGCGTACAGGTCCCACCCGGCCGCGTCGAGGGCGTCCGCGACGTGCGGGTGGAAGAAGTAGTCGACGAACCCGTGCACGTAGAGCGCGGCACGACGATGCCGCGCGGGCCGGTGCACGAGCGTCGCGACCGGCTCGACGCCCTCGCGGGCCGTCTCCGCGTCGGGCGGCAGGTGCAGCGTGCGCGCCACCCACGGTTCCCCGAGCACGTCGCGGCGTTCGTCGTCCCAGACCGCGGCTCCGCGACCCTCGGCGCTCGTCGTCGCACTCCTGGCGTCGTCCGTCTCGTCAGCCACGGGGGCATCGTCGCACCTCCTGCGGTCGCCCGGCCCGATGAGTGCGGGCGAGCCCTCGGGGGCGTGGCGGCGGGGCGTCGGTCAGGCGACGGGTGCCAGGGCGGGACGCGCGGCGAGCTGGCCCTGGCCGGCCACGTCGTGGGCGAGCGTCGTGATGCGGGCAACCCCGGGCTCGTCGACCTCGACCGTCGTGACGGAGGCGTTCGGCAGGGCGACCAGCCCGATCGGCGCGAGCGTCGCCAGGTAGGCACCCAGCGCCAGGCCGTGGCCGACGACGAGCACGTGCTCGTCGGTCCCGAGGTGCCGTTCGACCAGCCGGGCGAACACGCTCGTCGTGCGGCGCATGAAGTCCGCAGCGTGCTCGCCGCCGGGCAGCCCGGGGTGGGTGCCGGCGAGCACCTGCCCGACGAGCACGGGCCAGGCGACCACCGCGTCCAGGCTGCTCTCGGGTCGACGCTCGAACGTGCCGAAGTGGTACTCGCGCAGGTCGGCGTCGGTCCGGAGCCGGACGTCCGGGTGGCGCCGCAGGAGCTCGACCGCCGTGGTGATCGCACGGCCCGCAGGGGAGGACCACGCGGCGGTGAACGGCGTCGCAGCCAGGTGCTGTGCGGTGGCGCGCACGCCGGCGCGTCCTTCGCGGGTGAGCGGGGAGTCGCTGCGGCCCTGCAGGATGCGCCGCGCGTTGAAGTGGGTCCGCCCGTGCCGCACGAGCGTGAGTGTGAGGGTCATCGTCGCCCTTTCGTCGTCTCGGTCGCTGCGACGCTAGGGGAGTCGGATGGCCGGACGGCGACGACCGCGTGACGTCCCGTCGACGACCGCGCGACGCGCGGCTCCCCGGCCGCTGCGCCGCCCGGGTGCGGCCGGTGGGGCCGGCAGCCTCCGGACGAGCGGGGGCCGGGGCGGCGGTCAGGCTGGCGGGCGGCGGTCAGGGGGCAGCGGTCGGGCGCGCCGCGGCGGACGGACAGGTGGCGCTGGTCAGGCTGGGAGGGCGGCGTCGATCAGGACCTCCGCGGCGCGCCGCGCGACCTGCGCCGCGTCGCCGCAGCCCGCGATGGCCGCGGTGGTCTGGGCGCCCTCGGCGAGGAGCGCGAGCTGCGAGCCGAGTGACGCGTCGGCGCCTGCGTCCTGCGCAAGGTGGGCGACGTAGTCCTGGAAGGCCTGCTTGTGCTCGCGCGTGGCGGCGGCGACGGGCGGAGAGGTGGCGCCGAGCTCGCCGAACGCGTTGACGAAGCCGCACCCGCGGAAGGACTCCTCGGCGAACCACGTTTCGAGGAAGTCGAACACCGCGAGCAGGCGTGCGCGGGGGTCGTCGCAGTTCTCGACCGCCTGGGCGAGCCCGGTCTGCCACTGCTGGCGGCGCCAGTCCAGGACGGCGAGCACGAGCTGCTCCTTGCCGGGGAACTCGGCGTACAGGCGCTTGAGGGAGACGCCGGCGGCGCCCCGGACCTCGTCCATGCCGACGGCCTGGATGCCGCGCGCGTAGAAGAGCTCGGCCGCCGCGGTCACGATCCGCTCGCGCGGGTCGAGCGGGGTCGGGCGGTCCTGCCTGACGTTCCCGCCGGCGGTCCCCGCCGTGGCCCCGGTGCCGTTCCGGGGGCTCGTCACGGTGCTCGTCCGGGTGGTGCCGCGGCGCTGGGCGGTCACGCGCGGGGGCATCGTCGGGATGGTCTCCTCGGGTGCCGCGTCGGTCATCGTCGTCGCCTTCCTTGTCCTGTTCTGAGCAGTCTCGGCCGAGCCCTTGCGCCGAGAACGCTCGTTCTCTAGTGTAGGCCACACCAGTCGGAGAACGACCGCTCTCCCGGACGCGAGGAGGGTGCACCATGGGACGCATCAAGGTCGGCACGGAGAACTCGGTCGACATCGAGCTGCACTACGAGGACAAGGGCACCGGCCAGCCGGTCGTCCTGATCCACGGCTTCCCGCTGGACGGCAACTCGTGGGAGGGCCAGACCGCGGCGCTCCTCGACGCCGGGTACCGGGTCGTCACCTACGACCGCCGCGGGTTCGGCCAGTCGAGCCAGCCCTCGGTGGGGTACGACTACGACACGTTCGCAGCGGACCTGAACACCGTGCTCGAGACGCTCGACCTCCACGACGTCGTCCTCGTCGGCTTCTCGATGGGCACGGGCGAGGTCGGCCGCTACCTCGGCACGTACGGCTCGGCGCGCGTGGCGAAGGCCGCGTTCCTCGGCTCGCTCGAGCCGTACCTCACCAAGACGGACGACAACCCCGACGGCGCCGCCCCGGCCTCGTTCTTCGAGGACATCGCCGCGAACGTGCGCAAGGACCGGTACGCGTACTTCACCGGCTTCTACCAGGACTTCTTCAACCTCGACGAGTACCTCGGCTCGCGCATCAGCGAGGAGCAGGTGCGCCACGCGTGGGACGTCGCAGCCGGGTCCGGCTCGGTCGCCTCGGCCGCTGCCCCGCTCACCTGGGGCACCGACTTCCGCGCCGACATCCCCAAGATCGACGTGCCCGCCCTGATCCTGCACGGCACGGCCGACCGCATCCTGCCGATCGACGCGACGGCCCGGCTGTTCGCCAAGGCGCTGCCCTCGGCGCAGTACGTGGAGATCGAGGGCGCGCCGCACGGCCTGCTCACCACGCACACCGCCGAGGTCAACGAGGCCCTGCTCGCGTTCCTCGCGAGCTGACCGCGCTCGCACCTGCACGGCCGGTTGGCGGCCGCAACGGGTGGAGAAAGTCACGCCCTGCGTGACCAGGTCCACCCACACGACGCATGCAGGGACGACGAGGCCCCCCGACCGCTGTCGGGGGGCCTCGTCGTGTGCGCGTCCGGGCGCGGTGCGCTCGCCGTCCGCGCGAGCGGTGGCGCACCGCGCCCGGACGGGTCCTCAGGCGGCCTGGCAGGTGACCGTGGCGCCGGCACCCGTGCCGACACCCTGGAACCCGAAGCTCGTGGACTGCCCGGCCGCGACGTTGCCGTTCCACGGCGCGTTGCGCACCGTCGGCGCCTGGCTCGGACCGGACTGCACGCCGTTCCACGTGTTGCTCGCCGTGGCACCGTTGGCCAGCGTCACCTGCACGACCCACCCGGACAGCGGCTGCCCGGCCTTGACGTCCACCTGGGCGACGAAGCCGCCCGGCCACTGGTCGACGACCCGGTAGGTCGCCGTGCACGCGCCGCCGGGGGCGGGCGTCTCGCTCGGCGTCGGCGTGGCAGTGGGCGTCGGGGTCGGCGTCGCGGTCGGCGTCGGGGTGGGCGTGGGCGTGGGCGTCGCGGTCGGCGTCGGGGTGGGTGTGGGCGTCGGGTCCGTCAGGGCCAGGTTCTTGCGCTGCACGGACCACTGCGCGCCGTTCGCGCACAGCCCGCAGCCCTGGCCGGCGAACACGCGGCCCGCGTCGTTGTCGCCCTTGAGCTGCCACTTGACCCACAGCACCGCGGCCCGGCCGAACTCGCCGCCGTTCGGCTGGTCGTACGTGCCGCCGTGGCCCACGTTCAGGTTGCCCATGAAGGCCGGCAGCCCGGAGGGCAGCTTGCCCCAGTCGTCCATCGCGTTCGGGTAGGCGATGTCGCTCGGACCGCCGATGAAGTACGCGATCGGGTGGTCGAGCCGCCGCAGCTGGTAGTCGTCGGCGTCGTTGAGCAGGCCACTGCTGAAGATCATCGTCGTCGTCACGCGCGGGTCGCCGGAGACGGCGTAGGCCTCGATGCCGCCGCACGAGAACCCGGCGACCGCGATCTTGCTGGTGTCGAGGCGGTCGCGCAGGGGACTGCCGT
>JAEYUL010000033.1 GCA_023432565.1 Actinomycetes bacterium
GTCTCGCTCGGGCAGAGCGTGTTCACCCGCGCGCAGCAGCAGATGATCGCGCTCGCGAAGGCCTACCCCGTCGACCGCCTGCTCGTCGTGTTCCGGCGCAACGCCGGCCTGTCGGTGAACGGCGCGAGCGCACCCGGCGGCTGGGAGGAGCTCGGCCCCGCGCCCGACGAGCAGCGCTGGGGCCCCGCCGAGTACGTGCGCGGCCAGAACACGCGCGGCGCGGGCGGTCTGCTGCGCGGCCACTACGGCGGGCACTACCTGTCGATGCTCGCGATGGCGTACGCGACCACGGGAGACGAGGCGATCCTGGCCAAGGTCGACGAGTTCGTCACCGGTCTCGAGCAGTGCCGCGCGGCGCTCGCCGCCACGGGCAAGTACTCCCACCCGGGGTTCCTCGCGGCGTACGGCGAGTGGCAGTTCAGCGCGCTCGAGGCGTACGCGCCCTACGGCGAGATCTGGGCGCCCTGGTACACGTGCCACAAGATCCTCGCGGGCCTGCTCGACGCGTACCGCTACACGGGCAACCCGCTCGCGCTGCAGCTCGCCGAGGGGATCGGGCGCTGGACGCACGGGCGCATGTCGGCGTGCACGGCGGAGCAGCTCGAGCGCATGTGGCGGATCTTCTCCGGGGGCGAGTCGGGCGGGATGAACGAGGCGCTCGTCGACCTGTACACGCTGTCGTCGGCCGACGACCGGGACGACTTCCTGGCCGCGGCCAGGCAGTTCGACCTGCGCTCGCTCGTCGTGGACTGCGCCGAGAACCGCGACACGCTCACCGGCTGGCACGCCAACACGTGGGTCCCGACGTTCGTCGGCTACGCCAAGCTCGGCTCCTGGACCGGCGACGCCACGTACACCGCGTCGGCGCGCAACTTCTACGACATGCTCGTGCCCGGGCGCGTGTACGCGCACGGCGGCACGGGCGAGGGCGAGTTCTGGGGACCGCCCAACACCGTGGCGGGCGACATCGGCCCCCGCAACTCGGAGTCCTGCGCGGCGTACAACATGCTCAAGGTCGCTCGTACGTTGTTCTTCGAGCGGCAGGACCCGGCGTACATGGACTACTTCGAGCGCACGCTGATCAACCACGTCCTCGGCGGCAAGCGCGACCTGGCGTCGACCACCAGCCCGCAGAACCTGTACATGTACCCGGTCCACCCCGGCGCCCGGAAGGAGTACGGCAGCGGGAACACCGGCACCTGCTGCGGGGGGACCGGGCTCGAGAGCCCGATGAAGTACCAGGACTCGATCTGGTTCCACTCCGCCGACGACTCCGCGCTGTGGGTCAACCTCTACCTCGCCTCCGAGCTGCGCTGGGCCGCACGCGGCATGCGGATCGTGCAGGAGGGCGGCTACCCGAACGCCGAGGACGCCACGATCCGCGTCGTCGAGGGCTCGGGCACGTTCGACCTGCGGCTGCGTGTGCCGGGCTGGGCGACGTCGTTCGTCGTCCAGGTCAACGGCGCGACGCTCGCGAGCACGGCCGACGGCACTGCGACGCCCGGCACCTACCTGTCGCTCGCGCGCACCTGGTCCGCGGGCGACGAGGTCACGCTGAGGATCGCGCTGCCGCTGCGCGCCGAGCCGACCGTCGACCGCGCCGACATCCTGTCCGTGCAGCGCGGGCCCGTGGTGCTGTCCGCACTGAGCTCGGCGACGACCTACCTCAAGCCACCCCTGTACGGCCACATGGACCTGGACGGACTCCTGACGCACGACGTGCACGCCGACGAGTACGGCTACGTCACCATCGGCAAGCAGCAGTTCGAGCCCGCGTTCTCCGGGCAGGACGTGGCCTACCACATGTACGTGCAGCGCTCGCAGAAGCGCGTGGTGTTCGCGGGCGTCGACGCACGGGCCGCCAACCCGACGCGTCCGGACGGCACGTCCTTCCTCGACGAGGTGTGGGCCGCCGCCCCGTTCACGGACAGACGCGCGTTCCTCGAGCACGTGCAAGCCGTCTCGGCGCAGTGGGTCGTCCAGCGGCTGATGAGCGCGAAGGACCGGCAGCGCGTGCTCGCCGCGGCGGCCCGCGCGCCCTTCGAGCGCCCGGCGGTCGCCCGGTGACCGCCCGCCTCAGCCGGTTCGTCGCCGCTCTGGCCGCCGCCGCGCTCGTCGGGACCGGCGCGCTCGTCGGGACGTCTGCGGGAGCGGCACCGCGCTCGGTGGCCCTCGACCGCGGACCCGCGCCGCTGGCCGCACCCCTGACGACCCCCGAGCCGGTCGTCGCCGCGAACGTCGCGCCGCTCGCCGACTCGAGCGTCAGCTACGTGCCCAGCTGGAACCGTTCCGCGACGCTCAACGACGGCACCCACCTGACGCCCGACACCCACGCCTCGGTGTGGGGCACGTGGGGCAGGTTCCTCGCGCAGCACTGGGCGCGCTACGACTGGGAGTGGCCCGTCACCGTCGACCGGTCCGTGGTCTGGTTCTGGAACGACGTCGCGGACGACGACAACGTCCACAACCCCGCGGCGTGGCGGCTGGAGTACCTCGACGCCTCGGGGGCGTTCCGGCCGGTCAGCGCCACGAGCTACCCGATCGCGAGCGGCCCGGGCGCGATCCTGGGGCCGAACGAGGTCACCTTCACCCCTGTCACGACGACGGCGCTGCGCCTCGTCCTCGACGCGCAGGTCCGTGGCACGCCCGACCCGTACTACGCCGTCGCCGCCACGGAGTGGCAGGTCTGGGGCACGGGCGGCGTCGAGCCGCAGGTCCCCGAGCACCCGGACGCGCCGGTCGCGGTCGAGGACGTGGCCGTCCGCACGCTCGTCGGCCACGCGCCGTCCCTGCCCGACGAGGTCTGGCTGCTGCCCGAGAACGGGCCGTTGACGTACGTCGACGCGACGTGGGACGCCGCCCCGACGGGCGCGTACGACGAGGTGGGCGCGGTCGTCGTCACGGGCGAGGCAGGTGTCGCGCAGCTGTCCGCGACCGTGCACGTCGTGGCCGACCTGACCTCGCCGGTCGAGGCGTTCGACCACACGACGACGATCACGACCCCCGGCACGGCGCCGGTGTGCGCGCGCACCGTCATCGCGTGGCACGCCGACGGCAGCGCCGCCTCGACCCCGGTCACGTGGCAGGCGACGCGCCCGGCGGACCACGCCGACGCGGAGTCGCTGCTCGCGATCCCCGGTGCCGTGGCGGGTCAGGCGGCGGGCGTCGAGTGCACCGTGTGGGTGGTCGAACCTGCGTCCGACGAAGGAGCGCCGAGCGTCGCGCTCGAGCTCGACGCCGCCCCGACGGCCTCGGGCTGGCACACCGCGCCTCCGCAGGTGAGCGTGCGCGTCGTGGCGGGCGACGAACCCGTGGAGTCCGTCGAGCTGCGGCTCGGCGCGGGCGCGTGGCAGCCCTACGCGGGCCCGGTCACGCTCGCAGAGCAGGGCCTGGTGACCCTCACCGCGCGCGCCACCGACGCGCAGGCGCGCACGGGTCTGGCGACCCGCACCGTGCGGCTCGACACCCAGCCGCCGGTCACGCAGATCACGCACGTGCGCGGCGAGACGACCGCGACGGTCACGCTGACCGCCACGGACCCCGAGCCCGGTTCGGGCCTCGCGCAGACCCAGATCGCCCACGGCCTGCAGCCCGACCCCGGCGACGGCCTCATGTGGAGCACCTACGACGAGCCGGTCGTCGTCCCGCTGCGGCACGACACGCCCGTGTACGTCCACGTGCGCTCGGTGGACCTCGCCGGCAACCAGGAGCACACCCGCACGACCCGGCTCGCCGCCGCTGCGTTGGTCGTCGTGGCCGCGCAGGCACCCGTCATGACCGCGCCGCGGTGCGTGGACGGCAGGTCCCTCGACGGAACGGTCACGGTGCCGTCGGTTCCGGGCGTCGTCTACACGATCGGCGGCGTGACGGTCTCCGGGGCGATCCTCCTGGCCGCGGGCCAGACCGTGCACCTGGAGGCGCGCCCCGCCACCGGGTACGAGTTCGCCGGCGAGGCGCAGGTGGTGCAGTACCTGATCACCGCGACCACGCCGGGCTGCCTCGACGACCCGCGCAAGGTCGAGCCCGGCACCGTGACCGTCACCGGTCAGGCGCGCGTGGACCAGCGGCTGACCGCCTCGACGAGCGGCTGGGGTCCGGCGGGTGTGCGACTGAGCTACCAGTGGTACGCCGGCGGCGCGGCCGTCGCAGGCGCGACGACGCGCACGCTCGTCGTCGCGCCCGAGCACGTCGGCAAGCGCCTCGCGGTGCGGGTCACCGGCTTCGCCGACGGCCTCGTCAGCCGGTCCGTGCTCTCGGGTCAGAGCGCCGCGGTGGCCAGGGCCCGGTTCGTCGCACCCAAGCCACGGATCGCGGGCACCGTCGCCGTCGGCCAGACCGTGACCGCCCGGACCGGGACCTGGGAGCCCCGGGCCACCCTCACGTACCGCTGGTACGCCGACGGCGAGCCGATCACCGGCGCGACGAAGGCCACGCTGCGGTTGTCGAAGGCGCTCGCGGGCCAGAAGCTCACGGTCCGGGTGACCGGTAGCCGGCCCGGGTACGTCACGACGTCGGTCGTCTCGCCCGCGCGCACGTGGCGCCTGCAGTCCTCGACGCCGCGCATCACGGGGACGGTTGCCGCCGGCCGGAGCGTGCGCGCCGCACCGGGGACGTGGACCACCGGAACACGGCTGACGTACCAGTGGAAGCGCGACGGCGTCGCGATCAGGGGAGCCACAGGTCAGCGCTACACGGTGCGCTCCGCCGACCGCGGCGCGCGGCTGTCCGTCTCCGTCACCGGGACCAAGCGCGGCTACACGACGACCACCCGCACCTCGCCGGCGGCCCGCGTGCCCTGACCGACGGCCCCGCGGCTTCCGGATGCGCGGTCACTCGATCGGCGTAACGTCATGGAGGTGCGCCACCGCCGGCGCCGTTTTCCGGACGACCGGGGGCGTCATGGAGAAGTGGTTCAGGGCGCTGCGCGCACTCGTCGCACTCGTGCTGGTCGCCGTCGTGACGGCGGTGCCGGTCCAGGCCTCCGCGCAAGGTCCCGCCCCCGCCGAGGTCCCGCCCGCCACCGGCGACAACGCGGTCATCACCGTCCAGGTCGGCTCGGACCGCGTGGGGACTGCCGGCGTGAGCCCTCTGGCGGGGGTCACGCTGCAGCTCTACGACGGCGGCAGCTCGGGCCCGTCCACCCCGGTCGGCGAGGACTGGGCGACGTGCGTCTCCGACGCTGACGGCGACTGCAGCTTTGTCGTCCCCGACACCGAGACCGGGAGGTTCGGCTGCACGGGCGGGGCCGGGGACAACTGCGACCGACGCTTCTGGGTCGTGCAGACCGGCGCGCCCACCGGCTACACGCAGAACACGCAGCTGCGGACCGGTCGGGGCGACGGCACCTCGTCCCAGCTCACGCCGTACACGTTCCGCACGGGCAGCACGCTGCGCGCCGGGGAGACGTACACGTCCCAGACGGACTTCATGGTCGGGACAGGCACGACGAACCGCGTCGCGTCGGGCGGCATCTGGCAGCAGTCCCGGGTGAACCCTGCCCCGCTGCAGCAGTGCGGCCTGGAGGTGGCGCTCGTCCTCGACCTGTCCGGCTCAGTCACCAGCTCCCAGCTCGCGGACCTCAAGGCCGCGTCCGACCTGTTCGTCGACTCGCTCGTCGGGACGCCGTCCGAGGTCGCGCTCTTCTCCTTCTCCACGGTGACGCCCGCCGAGGGCGCCACGCAGAACTACCCGGGCGCAGATTCGGTCTCCACCCAGGCGGGTGCCGACGAGGTCAAGGCACGGTACGCGGACTGGACGTCCGGCGGCGGGACGAACTGGGACCGCGGCCTGGCTGCGACCGCCGAGTCGAACGAGAGCTACGACATCGTCATCGTCATCACGGACGGCGACCCGACGTACTACTCCGACCCCCAGCAGGGGCCCGGCAGCTACAACCGTCTGCGCGAGACGGAGAACGGCATCTTCTCCGCCAACGCGGTGAAGGCCGCAGGATCGCGCGTGCTCGCCGTGGGCGTGGGGGCCGGTGTCGCCGACGCCTCCACGAGCCGCAACCTCGCGGCGATCTCGGGCCCGACCGCGTACGACGGCTCCAACGCAGGCGAGGCGGACTACTTCCAGGTCTCCGACTACGGGGTCGTGGGCGACGCGCTGCGCGACCTGGCACTCGGTGACTGCACCGGGTCTCTCTCGGTGGTCAAGCAGATCGTCGGCCCTGACGGCGACGTCGACAGCGCCACCTCGGGCGGAGCCGACTGGACGTTCGACGTCGAGTCCTCGACGACGGGCGTCACGCTCGAGCAGTCCAGCGGGACGACGGACGCCACCGGCGCGGTGAACTTCCCGCTGACGTTCGCCGGCGGCACCACCTCCGGCACGATCGACGTCACGGAGCAGGCCCGGGCCGGCTACACACCCTTCGCGGTCGACGGCGCGAACGCGATCTGCACGGACCTGGCCACCGGTGACTCCATCGACGTGACCAACGGCGACGACGGTGCGTTCTCGGTCGACGTGGCCAGCACCGAAGCCGTCAGCTGCATCGTCTACAACCAGACGGCCGCGCCGGCCACGGTCACGGTCGACAAGGAGTGGGTGATCGACGGGGCAGACCCGGTCCCGCAGGGTGGTCAGCCGCCAGGGTTCACCTCACGCCTGACCCTCACCGGGCCGGGTGACGCGGGCGCGACGGAGCAGCCCTGGCGCGTGACGCGCGGCGCCTACACGGCGGGCGAGGACGTCACGATCGACGAGCAGATCACGCTGGAGTCGCCCGCCGTCGACGCCGACCTGTGCGAGATCGGCACGCCGCAGATCGTGGAGATCAACGGCGCGCAGGTGACGCCCGTCGACGTCCCGACGGGCGGGTACACCGCGACACTCGTCGAGGACGCCAACACGTTCACCATCCGCAACACGGTCGACTGCCAGTCGCGCCTCACGCTGGTCAAGAACGTCGAGGGCGGCACTGCCTCGCCGACCGAGTGGGACCTGGCCGCGATCCCCGGGCCGGACGCGCCGGACGGGCAGCTGCCAGGGTTCAGCGGGCAGGCCGGCAGCACCGCGGTCACCGACCAGCCGATCTCGCCCGAGCTGTCCTACCAGCTCGCGGAGTCCGGCGGCCCGGCCACGTACGTGCAGGACGACCAGCGCTCCGACCTGGAGGACTTCCCCGCCTCCACGGGATCGTGGTCATGCGGCCGGGTCGACGCCGCGGGCGACCCGCTGCCCGGCTTCGCGGACGGTCTGAACGGCGGCGTCGTCGCGCCGATCGCCGCGCGCGTCGTGTGCACCGCCACCAACCGGACCGGCGAGCTGCAGCTGGCCAAGACGGTCACGAACGACGACGGCGGGACCGCGGTGCCGGGCGACTTCACGCTCAGCGCCATCCCGGGTGAGGGCGTGGAGGGCCTGACGACGACCGAGGTCCCCGGCACGACCCCCGAGCAGGCGGAGTCGTTCGAGGTCCGGCCCGACCACCCCTACACGTTCGACGAGACCGGTCCGGACGGCTACACGCTCACCGAGGTCCTGTGCGGACTCCCGGGGGAGACGCCGGAGCCGGTCACCGAGATCTCGGTGCCCGCAGGCCAGAACGTGCAGTGCATCTTCGTCAACGACGACGAGCCGGCGTTGCTGACGTTGCGCAAGCTGGTCGCGGCGGGTGAGACAGGTGCGACGCAGACGCCCGCTGACTGGACGCTGACGGCCACGCCGCAGGACGTCGAGGGTCAGGACCCGGTGTCGGGTGACGGCGAGGACGGGGTGACGGGCGTCGAGGTGTCGGCGGGTTCGTACGCGTTGTCGGAGTCGGAGGTCGACGGGTTCGCGGCGGGGAGCTTCACGTGCGCGGACGACTCGGGTGCGACGGTCGTGGTGAGCGACGGGGTCGTGGACCTGGTCAACGGTGCGG
>JAEYUL010000057.1 GCA_023432565.1 Actinomycetes bacterium
CGGCGTGCGGTCTCGAAGCCGTCGCCGATCTCGACGCCCTTGATGGCCTGAATGCCCATCACCGCGGCGGCGAGTTGGCTGTCGAGTCGGTCGTCGCCGCTGGTGAACGAGCCGAGGCCGCCCGGAAGTCCGTGCGCCACCACCTCGCCGACGCCGCCGAGGGTGTCGCCGTCGCGTTTGGCCGCCTCGATCTCGGCGATCATCAGCGCTTCGCTGTCGGAGTCGAACGCCCGCACCGGGCTGTCGTCGATCGCGGCGAGGTCGGCGGCCTGCGGCGGCGGACCGTCGTAGGGCTTCGAGGCGCCGATGGAGATCACATGAGAAATGATCTCGACGCCGAGCGCCTGGCGCAGGAACGCGCGGGCGACGGTGCCCGCCGCGACGCGGGCCGCGGTCTCGCGGGCGCTCGCCCGTTCCAGGACCGGCCGGGCGTCGTCGAAGCCGTACTTGAGCATCCCCGCGTAGTCCGCATGCCCGGGTCGCGGCCGGGTCAGCGGCGCGTTGCGCGCGGCACTGTCGGCCAGGGCTTCGGGATCGACCGGGTCGGGAGCCATCACGGTCTCCCACTTGGGCCATTCGGTGTTGCCGATCTCGATGGCTATGGGGCCGCCGAGGGTGACCCCGTGACGAAGCCCGGTCAGCATCGTCACCTGGTCCTGCTCGAACTTCATCCGGGCGCCGCGGCCGTAGCCGAGCCGCCGACGCGCGAGCGCGTCCTGGACGTCAGCGGTGCAGACCTCGACCCCCGAGGGCACGCCCTCGAGGATCCCGACGAGTGCGGGTCCGTGCGACTCCCCCGCGGTCAGCCAACGAAGCATGGCGTCATCCTCGCACGCGAGCAGCGACCCGCCGGGCGCGGGTCCGGACGGTGGGACCGCAGGCCAGGGACGCGACAGGGGGCGGCCCGACCGGCGGGCCACCCCCTGTCGCGCTCGTGCTCAGTCGTCGTCGCCGTTCGGCAGGTCGGATCCCTCGATCGGCGTCACGGGGTTGCGGTCGGTCGCCGGCGGCATCACGGGGATCGTCGGCTCGGCCGTCGGGTCGGGCGGGGTGGCCAGGCTCGGCATGACGTACAGGAAGCCCTCGATCTTCAGCTCCAGGTCGCCGAACTCGGTCGCCGGACGGCCGGCGTTCCCCTGCTGCTCGTTCTGCGTCGTGCCCGTCAGGCCGGTCACGAGGAACAGACGCGTGGTGTTCTGGACGGCCTCCAGGAACGCGACCGTGTTCGCGTACGGGCCCACGACGGTCATCGTCACCGGCACGGCCGTCATGCCGGCGGGTGCCTCGACCTTCGCGGGTGCCGGCGCCGCCGTCTCGTCACCGCTCGGGCTCGCGCTCGCGCTCGGCGACGGGCTCGGGCTCGGAGCGGCCTCGGTCGAGACCGCCCCGCCCGTCCCGGCTCCGGCCAGCGGCGCCTCCGGGAGCGTCACGAGGTAGGGCGTCTGCGGCGTGAGCTCGATGACGACCACGTCGCTCGCCTGCGCGAGCTGGTCGACCTGGATGATGTAAGGAGCGAGGTCGAGTGACGGCGTGATCTGCGTCGCGATCGTCGCGAGCTCGGCCTTGTACTGGTCGAGGTTCGCGAACTCGGCCTTCAGCTCGTTGACCTTCTTCTGCAGCTCGGAGTTGTGCGTCTCGGTCTGCTCGGTCTGCTCACGCGTGTCCGAGGCCGTCGCCAGGACCGGCGAGACGAGCAGGAACCAGGCGAGCGCGACCAGCACGACCGCGACGAACGCGGTACCGCCGATCCACGTGCTCTTCTTCGCGGCGCCGTTCATCAGTTCCCCTCCGTCGTCGCAGCGTCGTCGCCGACCTCGGCGTCGTCCTGCGGCTCGAACCGGCCGGAGTAGGCGTCACCCGTGAAGCGGACGGTCGCCTGGACCCCGTAGAACACGCCGGACACCTCGTCCGACTCGACCTTGACCGACGAGACGAACGCATCGGTGAAGCCCGGGATGCTGTTCAGGGCCTCGACCAGGGCCGCTGAGTCCGGCACAGTCGTGGAGCGCACGCCGAAGGCGATCTGACCGACGCTGAGGGCCTGCAGAGGGTTGTCGGCGAGCTCGGGCGCGGTCATGGGCGTCGCGCCGGTCATGCCGAACGTGTCGATGCTCGCGGTCTGCGGCAGCACCGCCGCGATCGCATCCATGTACGGCTTCCACAGGACCTCGGTCGCCATCCCGAGCTGACGTGCCCGGGCTGCCTCGGCGAGCTGGTTCTGGACGCGCGGCACCTCGGCGTACTTGGCCTGCTCGGTCGTCAGGCGAGCCGTCTCCTGCTGCGCGCGCTCGAGGTCACCCTGAGCCGCTGCAGCCACCGACTGTGCCCACAGCCAGGCGAGAGCGCACAGCGCGAGAACGACCAGGATGGCGATGACCAGCCACTTCTTGATGCTCTGCAGGCCTCGCGCGGCCCGGATCTCCGGCGGCAGCAGGTTGACCTGCGGCAGGCCGGTGATGATCGACGTCTGCGCCGCGTCCCTGGAGGACTTGTGCGGGCGCTCGAGCAGCGAGGTCATGCGGCAGCTCCGTATGCGAGGCCGACGGGAAGCGCGATGAGCGACTCGCGGCCGGCGAGCCGGTCGCGGCCGGCGCTCTTCGCGGCGCGCAGGCCGCCGAGCGGGTCGCCGAGCGTCACGGCGATGCGGCTCGCGCTGGACAGGTACTGACCGAGTCCGGGCAGGTGCGCCCCGCCACCCGTGAGGACGACGAGCTCGACGCCCGCGCCGGGGTGTGCCCCGGCGTAGTAGACGAACGTGTTGCGGATCGACTCGACGAGCTGGCGGACCACCTCGGCGATGTTCTCCGCCGCCTGCGCACGGTCGGGTCCGACCGCGTACCCCACGCCGATCTCGCGCTTGATGCTCTCGGCCTCGACGACCGCGACGCCGAGCGCGCTGGCCACCGCCGTGGTCACCTGGTGCCCGCCGACGGGCAGCATGCGCACGAGCTGCGGGCGGCCGTGTGCGGCCACCACCACCGTCGTCACCTGCGCGCCGATGTCCACGAGCGCGACCGTGCGGCTCGCGTAGTCGCCACGGGCGAGCGCCCTCACCAGGGCGAAGGCGTTCAGGTCGACCATCACCGGCCGCAGCCCGGCACCCTCGACCGCGAGCACGTTGGCGTTGACCGTGTCGCGCTGCGCTGCGACCAGCAGACCGTGCACCATGCGGCCGGTGGGCCCGTCCACCTCAGCGGTCGGGCAGTAGTCCAGCAGCGCGTCGTTGGTGGCCATCGGCAGCAGGTCACCCACGTGGTACGCGAGCGAGGCCGTGAGCTGCTCGCGCGGCATCCACGGGAGCTCCGTCTCGCGCACCAGCACGCGCTGGTTGCCGACGCCGATCACCACGTCCTTGGTCGAGAACTTCGCTCGCGACCACAGCTCCTTGAGGGCTCCGGCGACGATGGCCTGCTCGGCGACCTCGCCGTCGCGCACCGCACCGAGCGGCAGCGGCACCTCGCCGTACCGTTGGAGCGTCGGCGGGTTCTTCCCGGACGGACCGCCGGACCCGAACTCGAGCTCGGCCGCCCGCACCGCACCGGTGCCGATGTCGAGGCCGATCACACGTGTGCTGGCCACAGGCCGCCCTTTCGTCCGTCGAGCTGTTCCGACACTCCTATCGGGTGACCGCGAGACGGACTTGAGGGTGGAAGACGCGCTGTTTGCGCAGGTCTCGCCCGACTAGAGAAGAGCGCGGTACCAGTCCCACACCGCATCGCCCGCGATCAGCCCGATCCATGCGCCCGCCAGCATCCACGGACCGAACGGGACGCTCGACTTGCGCCCGGCCCGCCTGGCGGCCAGCAGACCGACAGCGAAGAGCCCCCCAAGCAGGAAGGCCGCAAACCACCCGACGACCACGCTGGCCCACCCCGCCCACCCCAGGTACAGCCCGAGCACGCCGGCGAGCTTGACGTCGCCGAATCCCATGCCCGCCGGGTAGACGACGAGCAGGAGGAAGTAGACGGCGAACAGCGCGGCGCCGCCGAGCAGCGCGCGCACCCACGAGCCGGCGTCCGCGTCGCCGCCCGGGTTCCACGCGGCCAGAGCGAGCAGGACGAGGACGACGACGTAGGACGGCAGGACGATCGCGTCAGGCAACCGGTGCGTGTCGAGGTCGATGAGCGCGAGCGCGATGGAGACGGCTGCGAGGTAGAGCAGCGCAGGCAACGCCCATGACAGGCCCGTCGCCCAGGCGACGAGCGCGAACGCGACCCCGGTCCCAGCCTCGACGAGGGGGTAGCGCGCCGCGATCGGCTCGCCGCAGTCCCGGCACCGCCCGCCCAGCAGGAGCCAGCCGAGCACCGGCACGTTGTCCCGCGCCCGGATGCGATGGCCGCACCGGGGGCACGCGCTGGGCGGCGAGACGACCGACTCCCCCCGCGGGACACGCCAGACGACCACGTTGAGGAACGAACCGACCGCCAGGCCCAGGAGACCGACGAGGACGACGAGGAGGATCACGAGAGGTCAGGGTCCAAGGGTCAGTGCCTGGTTGTCCATCCGGAACCGCTCCGTCACGACGAAGGCCCGGCCGGACGTGCCGCCGCCCGAGTTGGCCGCCTCGAAGTTGAGCGTGACCGGGTTGCTGAAGTTCGCGTTGCAGCCGTACAGCTGACCGGTCAGCGTCACGGCGCCGCTCGCCGCGATCGTGCCCGGCGTGTACACCATGAGCGTCGTGTTCGGGCCCTGGGCGAGGGTCGGGTCGCCCCACGCACGCAGGTTGATGCCACGGATGCTGGAGGGAGGGCTCGAGCAGGACGTCATGCTCGCAGGCCACGACTCCACGACGTAGACGCTGTGCCGTCCACCGTCGGCGGACTCGAACCGGATCGGGTTCCGGAACTCGGCCCCCGGGACGAACAGGACCAGGTCCGCGTAGAGCTTGACCACGAGCGACCCGCCGAAGCCCACCACCGAACCCGTCCCGCAGCCGCCCGATCCCGACGCCGTCGTCAGGTCGTAGATGGTCGGCGTCGAGATGGTCAGGGGCGCGGTGAAGACACCGCTGCTCGAGACCCGGCAGACGTCCGCCCAGGAGTAGCCCGAGCCGCGCAAGGGCTGCAGGTCGTTCACCCACCGGCGCATCGTCCACCCGCTCCACCGCGCGTCCGTGGAGGAGATCTTGGGGAACTGCAGCATCGGGTCGCCCGAGGGGAACCACAGCTCCATGTTCGGTGCCGCAGGGGCGACGAGCGACGGGTCCGGGAATGTCACCGGCGAGCCGTACAGACGCGATGCGTTGATGCCGCCCGTCAGCGTCGACCTGACCCGGAAGGAACCTCCCGCGGTGATCGTCATCCCGTTGTTGGCGTTGATGCGGTCGACCCAGATGTTGCCGGGGAACGCCTTGGTGTTCGACAGCGACATGGTGCCGCCGACGTGGATGTCCCCACCGACGTTGCACCCGCTGGTCATGCTGAAGTTCCCGACCACGACGAGGTCGCCGCCGATAGTGCCACCCGCGGGGCAGTTGAGGTTGCCGCCGACCCACATGTCGCCTTCGACGCGGCACGTGGTGTTCCACTCGACGTTGCCCGCAATGACCGCGTCGCCACCGACCTTGCCGTCGGCCGGGCAGCTGATGTTGCCCTTCGAGATGAGGTCGCCCTGGATCTTGCAGGTCGTGTTGAGGATCGACGTCTCGGACAGCGAGGAGTTGATGAACACGCCACCGGTGGTGTTCATCGCGGTCGAGCACGAGAAGTGGTCGGTGAGGATGTCGGCGTCCGTGCCGGTGATCGTCAGGTTCGTCGCGGCGCTCGTCGAGACCTTGCCGAAGATGGCCTGGTTGAACTCGGGCGACGGCGGCCGCTGACGGACCTCGAACTGCGCGACCATCGTCCGGATGTCACCGGAGGAGTTCCCCACGCCCTGCTGCCCCGTCCAGCCCGTGGAGATCACGCGGAACAACGCCGTGCCGGGCGGCGCCGGCACGACCGGGCAGCCGTTGGTCCACGAGCTCTCGAGCGCGGGGTCCGCGGTCGCGCTGATGAGCTTCTGCACCTGGGCACGCCACGGGGGTGTCGTGCTGGACCCGACTCCACCCACCCAGCACGCGCCGCCCGTGACTCCGGACGCCGCCGCCTCGATGCCCGCCTCGGCGGCGGACTTGGCGCTCACGGACGCCCTCGACGCCGTCGCCTGGCCGACCGCGAACACCACCGAGCCGACGAGGATCACGGCGAACACCGCAAGTACCGCGGCGACACCGATCACGGCGACGAGCGAGCTACCACGCTCGCCGCGCGCCGCGCGAGCGATCCGCTGGATCACGTTGCTGCGCACTTGACACCTCCGGGGACCTCTCCGTCGAGCTGCAGCTGGCGTCTCGGGGAGACCGTCGTGGACACGTTCACGGGCGCGTTGCCGTCGTCCGGCTCGAACCGCAGCGCGAGGGTGACGCTGCCGGGGTACCAGGCCTCGACGTCGGGATCCGGGTCGTGCGCGACGAACGGCGGCGCCGACCCGAGCCTCGTCACGTCCTGCGCGACCACCGGCCACGACGCGGGATCGCCGGCAGTGGCCGCGACCCCGCTCGTGAGGGTCGGCCTGCTCAGCGCGCGCAGCGTGCCGTCGGGGGTGAGGTACCACCCCATGCACCGCCACGTCGCCGCCGCTGCGACGACGCCCTCGTTGCGGCGGGTCTTGACGATCAGCAGGTCACCCTCGCCGGATGCGGACGCCACGGTGTACGTGGCCCCGGACCGGACGTCGGTCTCGACCGCGAGCCGGACGGCCTGCTGGATGGCGTCGAACTGCACGCGAGCCGCGTTCGTGCCTGCCGTGGTGGCCCGGACCGACGCGTTGGCCTGCATCGAGCGGATGAACAGGCCCGCGATCAGCGCCAGGAGGAACAGCGAGAGCATCGTGGCGACCAGCAGCTCGACGAGACTCAGCCCCGAGTCGTCGCCGGCGCGCGTCCCGCGCTCACCCATCAGGCGGGTCTTCATCACTCGAGCCCGAGGGCGATGCGGGTCGTCGTCTTGGCGAGCACCTTCGACGCGTCGGCCGCATCCACCACCGTGACGGTGTAGCTGACGATCGGCGCCGAGGCCGAGGTGAGGCAGGTGGCGGGCGTCGCGGAGGCCGTCACGAGCATGCGCATCTCCTTGCCGCGCCCGTCCTCGCGGTTGCTCGGCACGGGGCTCGTGCGCACGTCGTTCCACTTCGGGCACGCCTTGGTGGAGTCGAGCCCGGCCACGGCGGTGTGCGCCCAGTCGGCCCGCTCGAGCGCCCACTGCGTCGCGGACTCGATCGTCGAGTTGCGCGCCGAGGTCGAGATCGCCGTGACGATCAGGAACAGCGTGCCGAGCATCAGCACGGCGAAGAGCATCATCGAGACCATGACTTCGACCATGCCGAAGCCCTCGTCACCACGGTGCTCGTCGTCCGCTGCCTGACGCATCGCACGTCCCTCCTGTCGCTTCCTTCAGTGACGCCGCTGTGGGGCACCCGGCCGAGCCGAGCGCCCCACAGCTGGTCATGACGAGGTCGGCACGATCAGCAGGTGCCCTGCTCGATGCCGCCGGTGTCGGAGACCTTGAAGTCCTTGTCCTTGCCGTCGGGGTGCGTGGCGTCGAGGCACCAGCTGCCCGTCGCGTCCACCGTCGCCGGGAAGTGGACCGTGACACCGGCCGTGGCGACGAAGCCCTCGCCCGCCGCGGCGGTCGCGTCGACGTCCGCCGCCGTGTCGTCCGGGTTGGACGCGAGGTAGGACGAGATCGCGATCTTGGCGTTGCCGAGGTCCGACTTCACCGCGGCGTCCTTCGCGCGCTTCTGCTGGTCCAGGTACACCGGGATCGCGATGGCCGCCAGGATGCCGATGATGATGATGACGACGAGGAGCTCGACGAGCGTGAAGCCACGCTCCTTGTTCTCCAGCGACTTACGAACGCGAGCCATCATGATGAGGCTCCCTTCTTCGAGGGACGAGTGTCAGTGTCAACTTCAGTACCGACCCGCGCGGCGGGCCGGCTCAATGGTCGTGCAGGCGGTTCATCGTCGGCGTGGGCGCGAACCTTGAGCCGGTTAGGGCCCGTTCATGAGGGATTCACCCGAACGGTCGCACCGATCACTGGATGAGCTCGAAGACGTTGAAGATCGGCAGGTAGAGAGCCACGATCATTCCGCCCACGATGATGCCGATTCCCAGGATCATGATGGGCTCGATGAGGCTCGTGAGCTGCTCGGTGGTCGCCTCGACCTCCTGGTCGTAGAACTCCGAGATCTTCTCGAGCATCGTCTCGAGCGAACCCGAGTCCTCACCGACCGCCATCATCTGGGTCACCATCGACGGGAAGACCTCATGCTTGGCCAGGGGCCCGGTAAGGGGCTCACCGCGACGGACGGACTCCTGCACGTCCTTGATGGCCTGCTCGATGACGTAGTTGCCCGACACCTCGCCGACGATGTCGAGCGCCTGAAGCAGCGGGACGCCCGCACCGATCATCGTGCCGAAGTTGCGCGAGAAACGGGCGATCGCGATCTTCTTGATGAGATCGCCGAAAACGGGCAGCTTGAGCTTGAGCGGGTCGACCCGGGATTGCACCGACTCGTCGTGCTTGTGCTTGCGCCACCACGACAGGAAAGCGATCGTCGCCACGACGAGCACCGGGGAGAGCCACTTCATCACGCCGGAGAGCCACACCAGGAACAGCGTCGGCGCCGGAAGCGTTCCGCCCAGGCCGTCGAACATGTTCTTGAAGACCGGGACGATGAAGATGAGCATCACCGCGACCGCGATGATCGCGATGCAGAACACGACGACCGGATAGCTCATCGCCGACTTGATCCGGCCGCGCAGCTTGACCTCGGCCTCGTAGTTCTCGGCGACCGACACGAGCGCCTTCTCGAGGAAACCGCCGACCTCGCCGGCGCGCACGATGTTGATCATGAGCGGCGGGAAGACGTCGCGGTGCTTGGTCAGCGCGGAGGACAGCGAGCCGCCGGTCTCCACGTCGGACCGCACAGCACCCAGAACCTTGGCGAGCGGCTTGCTCTCGGTCTGCTCGGCCAGGATGGACAGCGTCCGCAGCAGCGACAGGCCCGCGGAGATCATCGTCGCCATCTGGCGCGACATCACCGCGAGATCCTTGAGCTTGACCTTCTCCTCGAAGCCCGGGATGGAGATCTCGCGCTGCAGACCGGACGTCGAGACCTCGTTGATCGAGACGGCCGCCAGCCCCATCTCACGCAACCGGTTCGCGACCGCCGCCTGGTTGCTCGCCTCGACGCGGCCCTTGATGATCTTGCCGGTCTTGTCCCGGACCGCGTACTCGAACGTCTTGCCGCTCGTGGCCGCCATCACAGGCCTCCGAACTGCGCGTCGGCCAACGCGGCCCCGCCCTGGGTCCCGCCCGAGAACCGACCGACGAGGCGGTTGAAGTCCTCGACGTGGTGGCACTTCTCGAGACCGACCTCGTACGAGATCGTGCCCTTCTTGACGAGCTCCGACAGATGCTGGTCCATGGTGTGCATGCCCTGCGAGGCGCCGGCCTGCATCGAGGAGTAGATCTGGTGGGTCTTGCCCTCGCGGATCAGGTTGCGCACGGCGGGAGTCGCCACGAGCACCTCGGTCGCGACCGCGCGGCCCGGGCCGTCGGCACGCTTGCACAGCGTCTGGCAGACGACGCCCTGGATGGCGCCGGCCAGCTGGGTGCGCACCTGCGACTGCTGGTGCGAGGGGAAGACGTCGATGACACGGTCGATCGTCTGCGCGGCGTCCTGCGTGTGCAGCGTCGCGAACACCAGGTGACCGGTCTCGGCGGCGGTCAGCGCGACCGAGATGGTCTCCAGGTCACGCATCTCCCCGACCAGGATGATGTCGGGGTCCTGGCGCAGCACGTGCTTGAGCGCGTTCGCGAAGGACAGCGTGTCCGCGCCGACCTCGCGCTGGTTGACCAGGGACTTCTTGTGCCGGTGGAGGAACTCGATCGGGTCCTCGACCGTCATGATGTGGTCCTCGCGCGTGCGGTTGGCGAGGTCGATGATCGAGGCGAGAGTCGTGGACTTGCCGGAACCCGTCGGGCCGGTGACCAGGACCAGGCCACGCGGCAGGCCGGCGAAGTTCCCGACGACCGCCGGCACGCCGAGGTCCTCGAGCGGCTTGATCTCGTAGGGGATCACCCGGAACGCCGCGCCGATGGACTCACGCTGCTGGTAGATGTTCACGCGGAACCGCGCCAGCCCCCGCACGGCGTAGGAGAAGTCGAGCTCGAGGTTCGCCTCGAAGGTCTCGCGCTGCTTCTGGGTCAGGATCGAGTAGATGGTGCGGCGCAGCGGCTCGGGCGACATCTGGCCGAACCCGTCGAGCTGCTTGAGCGATCCGGAGATCCTGACCATGGGGGTCGCGCCGGTGGTCAGGTGCACGTCGGAGGCACCGAGCTCGACCATGCGGGCGAGGACCTCGTCGATCGGCAGGTCGCCCTCTTCGGCGCTCTGCGCCATCCCGACGCGGCTCGTCGTGGGGCGCTCGCGCGTCTTGCGCTGCTCCGCGGGAGCGCCGGGCGCGCCGGAAGGGGCCGCGGGCGCGGGGCTCGCCGGTCCGCTCGCGTGCGACGGGGTGGGCGTGAAGGTGGTCGCCGGTGCCGTCGGGAGCACGCTCGTCGGTGCCGGTGTGAAGGTCGTCGGGGCACCCGGGGTGAAGCTCGCCGGGGTCGGAGCCCCGCCGGGCACGTAGCTCCCGGACGCGCTCGGCGCGACGGAGCCCTGTGCGGGCACCGCGCCGGACGCGCCGTCGGCCGGCGTGTAGGTCGGGTGCGCGGCGGTGCCTCCTGGCTGGAAGCTCGGCCTGGCGCCGAACTGGTCCCGCGCGGCCGCGACCGACGACGGAGCCGCCTGCGGCGCAGGGGCCGGGGCCGGGAGTGGGGCAGGCGCCGGAGCCCCCGTCGACTGCGAGGGGATCGGCGAGAACATCGTCTGCAGCGGCAGCGGGGCGGGCCCGGCCTGCGGACCCGCCGGCCGGTACGGCGGCAGCGGCCGTGCCTGATCACCCGCAGACGGCTGATAGTGCTCGGTCACGTCTTTCCCCTCCCGGAACGGCGCGGCGCGCGCCTGCACGGCATCGGCAACGATGCCCTGGACCGTTCATCGGCCCCAGGTCGGACGGACTTGAGAACCGGACAACAGGCATTTGTCACGCGACGACGCGCAGGATCTCCTCGATCGAGGTCTGGCCCATGGCGACCTTCTGCCAGCCGTCGTTGCGCAGCGAGATCATGCCCTGCTTCACGGCGGTGCTCGCGATCTCCGCGGACGACGAGTGCGCGACGGCGTGGCGCTCGATCTCCTCGGTCACACGCATCACCTCGTGCAGCGCGAGCCGGCCCTTGTAGCCGGTCTTCGAGCACGCCGTGCAGCCGCCCGGCCGGAACAGCTCGGGGATGGGCTCGCCGTCCACCCACGGGAAGCGGGCCGCGAACATCTCCTCCGGGGACGGCTGGTACGGCACCTTGCACTTCGGGCACAGCCGGCGGGCCAGGCGCTGGGCGACGACGCAGTCGAGCGCCGAGCCGACGAGGAACGGCTCGATGCCCATCTCGGTCAGACGCGTGACGGCCGAGGGCGCGTCGTTGGTGTGCAGCGTCGAGAGCACGAGGTGGCCGGTGAGGGCTGCCTCGACGGCGATCTGAGCGGTTTCGTGGTCACGGATCTCACCGAGCAGCACGACGTCCGGGTCGGAGCGCAGGATCGAGCGCAGCGCCGCGGCGAACGTCAGGCCGGCCTTCGGGTTGACCTGCACCTGGTTGATGCCCGCGAGCCGGTACTCGACGGGGTCCTCGACCGTGATGACGTTGATGTCGGGCTTGGAGACCGCGTTGAGGGTGGCGTAGAGCGTGGTCGACTTGCCCGAACCCGTCGGCCCGGTGACGAGGATCATGCCGTACGGCTTGCTGTACGACTCCTTGTACGTCGCGTAGTTCTCCTCGAGGAACGACAGGTCGCGCAGGTCGAGGCTCGCCGTGGAGTTGTCGAGGATACGCATGACGATCTTCTCGCCCCACACGGTCGGCAGGGTCGCCACGCGGAGGTCGATCTTGCGCCCGTTGTGCACCACGGACATGCGGCCGTCCTGCGGCTTGCGCTTCTCGGCGATGTCGATGTCGCTCATGATCTTCACGCGCGAGATCACGCCACCCGTGATGTTCTTCGGCGAGCGCTGCGTCTCGTGCAGCACGCCGTCGATGCGGTAACGCACCCGCAGGTCGTGTTCGGTCGGCTCGATGTGGATGTCGGAGGCGCGGTCGGTGATCGCCTGCGTGACCAGCAGGTTCACGTACCGCACGATCGGAGCGTCGTCCTCGACGAAGTCGCCCATCTTGGCCAGGTCGGCCGCCTCGGCCTCGGCCTGGGACTCCTCGAACGCGCTGGACAGGTCTTCCATCTCGTCGTCGGCGCGCACGAACCGGTCGATGGCCCGCAGCACGTTGTCGTACGTCGCCACGACCGGCCTGACCTGCATGCCCGACACCGAGCGGACGTCGTCGACCGCCAGCACGTTGCCCGGGTCAGCGGTGGCGAGCACGAGGACCCCGTTGTCGATCGCCACCGGGAGCACGGTGTACCGCCGGCAGATGCCGCCCGGGACCATGGCCAACGCGGCGCGGTCCACCGGGTACTCGTCGAGGTCGACGAACGGCATGCCGACCTGAGCGGCGAGCGCCTGGACGAGCTGGACCTCGGTGAGCATGCCGAGCTCGACGAGGGTGCGGCCCAACGAGGAACCCGCCGTCATCTGCTCGTCCAGCGCAGACAGCAGCTGCGCCTCCGTGACCAGCCCTTCTTCGAGCAGGATCTCGCCCAGCTGCTTCACGGCACCTCCCAGTGGCACACGACGGTCGTGATCGACCTATCGGCAGCCACTCCCCCCGGCCTGAGGGCTACCTGACGATCCGTCAGGTGCACGGGTCGCGGACGACTCGGGCAGGCCGTGTGCGCACCCGGGCTCTGCCCAGTCCGCTCCCGGCCCTTTTCCAGCCGCCGCGCGTATGCTCCCGGCAACCGCAGCACCCAGGAGCCCTCCATCCGCACCTCGCCAGGCCGCATCCCCGCCGTCGTCCCCCCGCACGGCCAGCCCGCGCTCGTCCTCGAACGTCCCGAGGGCGCGTCGGTCGTCGAGGCCGCGCGCCGCATCGGGCACCCGGCACGGCCCATCGTGCTCGTGCACGGCACGCGCACGTCGTCGGCGATCTGGGCGCCGCAGGTCGCCGAGCTCGAGCGCAGCGGACACGTCGCGGTCGCGATCGACCTGCCGGGCCACGGAGCCCGGGCACACGAGCGGTTCACGCTCGAGGGCGCGCTCGATGCCGTCGACGCCGCGGTCGCGTCCTGCTCGTCTCCCCCGTTGCTCGTCGGGCTCTCGCTCGGCGGGTACGTCAGCATCGCCTACGCGGGACGGCACGAGGACCGTGTCGCGGGCGTCGTCGCGGCGGGATGCTCGACGCAGACGCGCGGGTCGCTGCTGCGCGCCTACAGCCGCATCTCGACCGTCGTCACGCGCGCCCTGCGGATCGGCGGCGGCACGTGGCACGTCGTCACCGACATGCTCCACGCCCTGTCCTCGTACTCCCCGCTGGCCGACCTGCGACGCCTGTCGCTGCCGGTGTGGCTCGTCAACGGCAGCCGCGACCCGCTGCGCCTCGAGGAGCGGCGCTACCTGCGCGCGAACGCCGGCGCACGCCTCACGGTCGTGCCCGGCGCCGGGCACGACGTCAACACGCACGCGCCCGACGCCTTCAACCAGGTCCTGCTGGGCGCACTCCGGGAGCTCGGGACGCCCAGCCCGCGCTGACCGCCACGCGCCGTCGGGACCACCTCGGCGCCGTGCCGACCGGCACTCGTCGCCTCCGGCGCGGACCGCGCACCGCCCGCCCGCGCACCGCGCGGACCGACGAGCTCCCGCACCCGAGCGGCTGACCTGCGGCCGGTCGCCACGGACGACGACGGCCCCCGCCGGTCGCGTGGACCGGCGGGGGCCGTCGAGGTGAGGACGTCAGGCGATGCGCTCGGAGTCGACGCCGATCTTGTGCACGACGATCGAGTTGGTCGAGCCGACCACCCCGACCGGGGCACCCGAGACGACCACGACGTAGTCGCCGACCTCGGCCAGGCCGTTGGCCCGCAGCGTCTTGTCGACCTGGTCGACCATCTCGTCGGTGCTGGAGACCGTCGGGACCTGGTACGTCTGCACGCCCCAGCTCAGCGACAGGACGTTGCGCACCGACTCCACCGGCGTGAACGCCAGCAGCGGGATCGGCGAGCGCAGGCGAGACATGCGGCGAGCCGAGTCGCCGGACTGCGTGAACGTCACGAGGTACTTCACGCCGATCCGCTCGCCGATCTCGGCCGCGGCGCGCGTGATGGCACCGCCACGCGTGTGCGGCGTCGAGCCGAGCGGCGCGATGCGCTCGCGACCGAGCTGCTCGGTGGCCTCGATGATCCGCGCCATCGTGCGCACGGTCTCGATCGGGAAGTCGCCGACGCTGGTCTCGCCCGAGAGCATGACCGCGTCCGCGCCGTCAAGCACAGCGTTCGCGCAGTCGGACGCCTCCGCACGGGTCGGACGCGGGTTCGTCGTCATCGACTCGAGCACCTGGGTGGCGACGATCACCGGCTTGGCGTTCCGACGCGCGAGCTCGACCGCACGCTTCTGGACGAGCGGGACCTGCTCGAGCGGAAGCTCCACGCCGAGGTCGCCGCGCGCCACCATGATGCCGTCGAACGCCTGGACGATCTCCGCCAGGTTCTCGACCGCCTGCGGCTTCTCGATCTTGGCGACGACCGGGACGACCCGGCCCTCCTCCTCCATGATCTGACGCACACGGTCGTAGTCCGACGCCGAGCGCACGAACGACAGCGCGATGAAGTCGCAGCCCTGCGCGAGACCCCAGCGCAGGTCGGCCTCGTCCTTGTCGCTCATGGCCGGCACGGAGACGGCCACGCCCGGCAGGTTCAGGCCCTTGTTGTTCGAGACGGTGCCCGGGACCTCGACGCGCGTGACGACGTCGTTGCCGACGACCTCGATGACGCGCACGAGGACCTTGCCGTCGTCGATCAGGATCGGGTCGCCCGGCTTCACGTCACCCGTGAGGCCCTTGAACGTCGTGGACACACGGTCCTTGGTGCCGTCGATGTCGTCGACCGTGATGGTGAACGTGTCACCGACCGCGAGGTCGTGCTTGCCCTCGATGAACCGGCCGAGCCGGATCTTCGGACCCTGGAGGTCGACGAGGACGGCGACCGAGCGGCCCGACGCCTGGGCGGCAGCCCGGACGTTCTTGATGACCTTGGCGTGCTCCTCGGGCTCGCCGTGGCTCCGGTTGATGCGCGCGACATCCATCCCGGCGTCGACCAGCGCCTGGATCATGTCGAGCGACTCCGTCGCCGGGCCGAGGGTGCAGACGATCTTTGCTCTACGCATGAAGGCGAGCCTATGCCTTTCGTTCATTTCTGCTCGGGTCCGAACGTCCCGTCGGACCACCCTGGCCCGCGGGTAGTGGTCAGGGGCGCAGGGCCAGCGTGCTGGCCTCGACGGGGCGGGGGAGCTCCGTCGCACCTGACAGGTACGTGTCGACGGCGGCGGCCGCGGCGCGGCCCTCCGCGATCGCCCACACGACGAGTGACTGACCGCGACCGGCGTCACCGGCGACGAAGACGCCTGGTACCGCGGTGGCGTAGTCGTCGGTCCGGGCGAACGCCCCGCGCGGCGTGAGCTCGAGCCCGAGCTGCGCGACAGCGGTCTGGGTCTCGGGGCCGGTGAAGCCCATCGCGACCAGCACGAGGTCCACCGGAAGGGTGCGCTCGGTGCCGGGCGTCGGCACGCGCCGGCCGTCCGGCAGGTACTGCGTGGTGGCGAGCCGTAGCGACGCGACGCGCGTCCCGCTCTCGTCGGGCTCGAACGCGACGGTCGAGGCGAGGTAGGCGCGCTCGCCGCCCTCCTCGTGCGAGGACGAGACCTCGAACAGGATCGGGTCCGTGGGCCACGGCTGGTTGGCGGGACGCTCGGTGGGCGGCCGCTTGCCGATCGCGAGCGTCGTCACGGACGCGGCACCTTGGCGCAGGGCGGTGCCCAGGCAGTCCGATCCCGTGTCGCCGCCGCCGATGATGACGACGTGCTTGCCCTCCGCGGTCACCTGACCGGGCACGGGCTTGCCCGCGACCGCGGCGTTGGCCGGGTGCAGGAAGTCCATCGCGAACATCACGCCGTCCAGGTCGTTGCCGGGCACCGCGAGCTCGCGCGGGACGGTCGCGCCGGTGGCGATCACGATCGCGTCGTAGCGCGCCTGCAGCTGCTCCCACGTCAGGTCACGGCCGATCTCGACACCGGGGCGGAACCGGGTGCCCTCGGCCTCCATCTGCGCCAGGCGACGGTCGATGTGCACCTTCTCGAGCTTGAAGTCCGGCACGCCGTAGCGCAGCAGGCCGCCGATGGCGTCGTCACGCTCGTACACCGCGACCGTGTGGCCCGCGCGCGTCAGCTGTTGCGCGGCGGCCAGGCCCGCCGGGCCCGAGCCGACGACGGCCACGGTGTGGCCGGTGAGCCGCTGCGGCACCTGCGGCGTGACGAGGCCACGTGCGAACGCCTCGTCGATGATCGAGACCTCGATGTTCTTGATCGTCACGGGCGGCTGGTTGATGCCGAGCACGCACGACGTCTCGCACGGCGCCGGGCAGATGCGACCGGTGAATTCCGGGAAGTTGTTGGTCGCGTGCAGCCGCTCGCTCGCGTCGGCCCACTGCTCGCGCCACACCAGGTCGTTCCACTCGGGGATCAGGTTCCCGAGCGGGCAGCCGTTGTGGCAGAACGGCACGCCGCAGTCCATGCAGCGCCCAGCCTGCTCCTTGAGGAACGGCTGGCCGTCCTCGAGGTGTGCGTGCACGTCCTTCCAGTCACGCAGCCGCACCTCGACGGGGCGGTTCGGCGGGAGCTCACGCTCCCGCACCTTCAGAAAGCCACGGTGGTCAGCCACGGGCCACCTCCAGGATCTGGTCCCACACGCCGGGGGCGGCCGGGTCGAGGCCCTCGGCCTCGGCCTTGGCCAGCGCGCGCCGGACGCGTGCGAACTCGGTGGGCAGGATCCGGGTGAAGCGCGAGCGCCAGTCACCCGCGAGCAGCTCGGCGGCGACCGGGGAGCCCGTGTCCTGCTCGTAGCGCACGAGCAACGAGTGGACGAGCGCGGCATCGTCGTCGTCGAGCGGGGCGAGCGACAGCTCGCCCGAGCGCACGGCCTCGACGTTGACGAGCTCGGGCTGCAGGTCCAGCACGAACGCCGTGCCGCCGGACATGCCCGCCCCGAGGTTGCGGCCGGTACGCCCGAGCACGACGACGGTGCCGCCGGTCATGTACTCGCACGCGTGGTCGCCCACACCCTCGACGACGAGCGTCGCACCCGAGTTGCGCACCGCGAACCGCTCACCGGTCAGGCCGCGCAGGAACGCCTCGCCCGACGTCGCGCCGTACCCGATCACGTTGCCGGCGATCACGTTGTGGCTCGACGAGAGCACCGAGCTGCGATCCGGGCGCAGGACGACCCGGCCGCCGGACAAGCCCTTGGCGACGTAGTCGTTCGCGTCGCCGAACAGGCGCAGCGTGATGCCGCGCGGCAGGAACGCGCCGAACGACTGCCCGGCGGACCCCGTCAGGGTCACGTCGATCGTGTCGTCCGGCAGGCCCGCCCCGCCGTAGCGCCGCGTCACCTCGTGCCCGAGCATCGTGCCGACCGTGCGGTTGACGTTGCGGACCGGCAGCGAGATGCGCACCGGCTCGCCGCGCTCGAGCGCGTCCGTGGACAGCGCGATGAGCTGGTTGTCCAGAGCGCGCTCGAGTCCGTGGTCCTGGTCCTTGGTGTGGTGCAACGCCGAGCCGGGCTTGGGCTCCGGCACCGCGAGCACCGGGGCCAGGTCGAGGCCCTGCGCCTTCCAGTGGTCGATCACCTCGCGCGTCTCGAGCAGCTCGACGTGACCGACGGCCTCCTCGATCGAGCGGAAGCCCAGCGCGGCGAGGTGCTCACGCACCTCCGTGGCGATGAACTCGAAGAACGCCTCGACGAACTCGGGCTTGCCCGTGAACCGTGCGCGCAGCTCGGGGTTCTGCGTCGCGACGCCCACGGGGCACGTGTCGAGGTGGCAGACCCGCATCATGACGCAGCCGGAGACGACGAGGGGCGCGGTCGCGAAGCCGAACTCCTCGGCGCCCAGCAGCGCGCCGATCACCACGTCGCGACCCGTCTTGAGCTGCCCGTCCACCTGCACCACGACGCGGTCGCGCAGGTCGTTCATCACCAGCGTCTGCTGGGTCTCGGCCAGGCCGATCTCCCAGGGGGTGCCCGCGTGCTTGAGCGACGTGAGCGGGCTCGCGCCCGTCCCACCGTCGTGCCCCGAGATGAGCACGACGTCGGAGTGCGCCTTGGCCACGCCCGCGGCGATCGTCCCGACACCGAACTCCGAGACCAGCTTGGTGTGGATGCGTGCCCTCGGGTTGGCGTTCTTCGCGTCGTGGATGAGCTGCGCGAGGTCCTCGATCGAGTAGATGTCGTGGTGCGGCGGGGGCGAGATCAGCCCGACGCCGGGCGTCGAGTGCCGCGTCTTGGCGACCCACGGGTACACCTTGTGGCCCGGCAGCTGACCGCCCTCGCCCGGCTTGGCGCCCTGCGCGAGCTTGATCTGGATGTCGTCGGCGTTCGTCAGGTACTCGGACGTCACACCGAACCGGCCCGAGGCGATCTGCTTGATCGCCGAGCGTCGCTCCGGGTCGTGCAGGCGCTCCGGGTCCTCGCCGCCCTCGCCCGTGTTCGACTTGCCGCCGATGCGGTTCATCGCGATCGCCAGCGTCTCGTGCGCCTCGGCGGAGATCGAGCCGTACGACATCGCTCCCGTGCTGAAGCGCTTGATGATCTCGCTCACGGGCTCGACCTCGTTGAGCGGCACGGGCTCACGCACGCCCTGCTTGAAGCTGAGCAGCCCGCGCAGCGTCATCAGGCGCTTGCTCTGCTCGTCGACGCGCCTGGTGTACTGGCGGAAGACGTCCATCTGCCGCGTGCGCGTCGAGTGCTGCAGGCGGAAGACGGTCTCCGGGTCGAACAGGTGGTCCTCACCGTCACGGCGCCACTGGTACTCGCCGCCGACCGCGAGCCGCTGGTGCGGCTGGCGGTTGCCGGAGGCGGGGTAGGCGTCCGCGTGCCGGGCCGCGACCTCGGCCGCGATGACGTCCAGGCCGATTCCGCCCAACCGGCTCGTCGTGCCGGTGAAGTACCGGTCGACGAGTGGCTGCGACAGGCCGATCGCCTCGAACACCTGGGCGCCGCGATAGGACGCGATCGTCGAGATGCCCATCTTGGACATGACCTTCAGGACGCCCTTGCCGAGCGCCTTGATGAGGTTCTTGACCGCCTTCTCGGGGCCCACGTCACCGAGGTAGCCGTGCCGCGCGAGGTCCTCGACCGTCTCCATGGCGAGGTAGGGGTTCACCGCGGCCGCGCCGTAGCCGATCAGGAGCGCGACGTGGTGCACCTCGCGCACGTCGCCGGCCTCGACGACGAGCGAGATCTGGGTGCGCGTGTGACGCCGCAACGTGTGGTGGTGCACGGCGCTCAGCAGCAGCAGCGACGGGATCGGGGCGAGCTCGGCGTCGGAGTTGCGGTCCGAGAGCACGACGAAGCTCACGCCGTCCGCGACCGCGCGGTCCACCTCGGCGAAGATCTCCTCGAGCCGCGCCTCGAGCGCCGCTCCCCCGCCCGAGGCGGGGTACAGACCACGGATCGTCGTCGCGCGGAACCCGTGCTTCGGCTCCTTGTGGACGTGCACGATCTTGGCCAGCTGGTCGTTGTCGAGCACGGGGAACGGCAGGACGAGCTTGCGCGCGTGCTGCGGACCGTCCTCCAGCAGGTTCGGCTCGGGGCCGATGGCCCCGCCGATCGCGGTGACGAGCTCCTCACGGATCGCGTCGAGCGGCGGGTTGGTCACCTGGGCGAACATCTGCGTGAAGTAGTCGAACAGCAGGCGAGGCCGCTGCGACAGCACGGCGACGGGCGTGTCGGAGCCCATCGCGCCCAGCGGCTCGGCACCGGTCGCCGCCATCGGCGTCAGGAGGACCTTGAGCTCCTCCTCGGTGTAGCCGAACGCGCGCTGGCGCCGGCGCACGGACGCGGCGGAGTGCGCGACGTGCTCGCGCTCCGGCAGCTGCTCGAGGTAGACGGAGTTCTCCTCGACCCACTGCGCGTAGGGCCGCTGCGCCGCGAGGCCGGCCATGACCTCGGAGTCGGCGATGATCCGGCCCTGGCCGGTGTCCACGAGGAAGAACAGCCCCGGCTCCAGCCGTCCCTTGGCGACGATCGAGGAGGGGTCCAGGTCCAGCACGCCGGACTCCGACGCGCAGACGACCAGGCCGTCCTCGGTCACCCAGTACCGGCCGGGCCGCAGGCCGTTGCGGTCCTGCACCGCACCGATCAGCGTGCCGTCCGTGAACGTCATCGCAGCGGGCCCGTCCCAGGGCTCCATGAGCGTCGAGTGGTACTCGAAGAACGCACGCGTCGCCGGATCCATCTGCGCGTGGTTCTCCCACGGCTCCGGGATCATCATCATCACGGCGTGCGGCAACGAACGCCCCGACAGGTGGAGCAGCTCGAGCACCTCGTCGAAGCTGCCGGAGTCCGAGCCGCCGGGCGTGCAGACGGGCAGCAGCGGCGCGAGGTCGCCCAGCTCCTCGGAGGCGAGCATGCCCTCGCGTGCCGCCATCCAGTTGCGGTTGCCGCGCACGGTGTTGATCTCGCCGTTGTGGGCGATCATCCGGAAGGGCTGGGCCAGCGGCCACGACGGGAACGTGTTGGTCGAGAACCGCGAGTGCACCAGCGCGATCTCGGACGCGTACCGCGGGTCCGAGAGGTCGGCGAAGAACGGCTCGAGCTGCCCGGTGGTGAGCATGCCCTTGTAGGTGATGGTCCGGGCGGACAGCGACGCGAAGTACACGCCGTGCTCGCGCTCGACGCGCTTGCGCAGGCGGTAGGCGCGGCGGTCGAGGGCGATGCCGGACAGCTCGCGCGACGGGTCGGCCACGACGAGCTGACGGAACACCGGCATCGACGCACGCGCCGTCGGACCGACGAGGTCGGCCGTCACGACGACGTCGCGCCACGCCAGGACGTCCAGCTTCTCCTCCGCCGCGACGGCCTCGACGGCCGCGACCACGGCGGCCCGCTCGGCCTCGTCCTGCGGCAGGAAGGCCATGCCGATCGCGTAGTAGCCGACGGGCGGCAGGTCGGCGTCGACGACGTCGCGCAGGAACGCGTCCGGGATCTGGGTGAGGATGCCGGCGCCGTCACCGGAGTCCTCCTCGGCGCCCACCGCGCCGCGGTGGTCGAGGTTGAGGAGCGCGGTCAGTCCCGCGTCGACGATGTCGCGACCGGGTGTGCCGCGCAGGGTCGCGACGAACGCGAAACCGCAGGCGTCGTGCTCGGCCGACGCGTCGTACAGGGGGTACGGCGCGCGGTCGGGCGACGTGCTCGGCAAACCGCTGGGCGACGTCATCTCTACCGTCCTCACAGTGCCCCGGACGGGTCCGGGGCTCGCACGAACTTGGGGGGATCGGGACGTCGTCGGCCCTGAGTGCTGGGCGACGATACAACCCCGTCGGTGCGGGAAGGCGCATCACCCGATGTGACCAGGCTCACACCGAACCCGGTCGTTGTCCGGGACGGCGAGGCCTGGTTGTCACGTGGCCAGGCGACCGTCCTCGTCGTCCGCCGGGACGGTGGCCTCGTCGGCCGCCGCGCCCTGCGGGTCGTCCTCGTGCTGGTCCTGCCGCTGCGTGGTGGGTCCCTGCAGGCCGTCCAGCATCACGGTCGACTCACGTCCGGGATGGCGACGCCCGACCAGTACGAACGCTACCAGCGCGCCGAGTCCCACCAGGATCGACGTCCAGACGTTGAGGCGCAGCCCGAGGAAGCCGTGGGCCGGGTCGATCCGCAACAGCTCGATCCAGAGGCGACCCGAGGTGTAGACCACGACGTACAGCCAGAACACCCGGCCGTGGCCGAGCCGGAACCGGCGGTCCGCCCAGATGAGGAACACGGCGCCCAGCAGGTTCCACACGAGCTCGTACAGGAACGTCGGGTGGAACAGCGTGCCCGCCGCATGACCCGCCGCCTCGGCGACCGCGTCGTCCACGCGCAGCCCCCACGGCAACGTCGTCGGACCGCCGAACAGCTCCTGGTTGAACCAGTTCCCGAGGCGCCCGATCGCCTGCGCCACGAGCAGGCCCGGCGCGAGCGCGTCGGCGAAGACGGTCAGCCGGACACCGAGCCGCCGGCAGCCGATCCACGCGCCGAGCGCGCCGAGCGCCACGGCGCCCCAGATCCCGAGGCCGCCCTCCCAGATCGCGAACGCCTTGACGGGGTTGCCGCCCTCGCCGAAGTACGCGTCGGGTGAGGTGATGACGTGGTAGATCCGGCCGCCGACGATCCCGAACGGCACGGCCCAGAACGCGATCTCGACGACCTGGTCGGGATCGCCGCCGCGCTCCTTCCACCGGCGCTGCGTCAGGAGCACCGCCGCGACGATGCCGAGCAGGATCGCGATCGCGTACGCGCGCAGCGGGACCGGGCCCAGGTACCACACGCCCTGCGACGGGCTGGGGATCGCTGCCCGCAGGGCCGCCTCGAGCGCGGTCGTCACCGGTCCGCTCCCCCGGCCGTCGGCCGGTCGCCGGCCCGGACGCCCGCCGCGAGCTGCGCCGTCAGGTGCGAGAGCCGGTCGATGCCGGCCGACTCGTCCGGCGCGTCGACCAGTGCTCGCACCAGGGCCGAGCCGACGATCACACCGTCCGCGTACGTCGCGACCTGCGCCGCCTGCTCGGGGGTCGAGACGCCGACCCCCACGCAGACGTGCGCCGCGCCTGCCGCGCGCGTGTCGGCGACGAGGGCCTCGGCGCGCGACCCGACCGTGGCCCGCTCACCCGTGACGCCCATCGTCGACGCGGCGTAGACGAAGCCGCGGGACGCCGCGACGGTGGTCGCGAGCCGCTCGGGGGTCGAGCTCGGCGCGACGAGGAACACGCGGTCCAGCCCGTAGGCGTCCGAGGCTGCGATCCAGTCGGCGGCCTCGTCAGGGATGAGGTCCGGGGTGATGAGGCCCGCACCCCCGGCCGAGGCCAGGTCACGCGCGTACGCCTGCACGCCGTAGCGCAGCACGAGGTTCCAGTAGGTCATCACCAGGATCGGCGCACCGCGGCCCGCGACCTGCTCGACCACCGTGAGCGTGTCGCGCACGCGGGTGCCGCCGCGCAGGGAGTGGTCCACCGCGCGCTGGATGATCGGCCCGTCCATGACCGGGTCCGTGTAGGGCATACCGAGCTCGACCGCGTCGGCTCCCGCGTCGATGAGGGCGCGCACCGCGTCGACCGAGCCGGGCACCGTGGGGTACCCGACCGGCAGGTAGCCGATGAGCGCTGCCCTGCCCTCGGCGGCGCACCGGTCGAGCAGCGGCCCCGTCGTGACGCGCGTCGCGTCCGTGCTGGCGTCCACCAGGCTCACCGGTCCCCCTCGTGCTCGTGCTCGTCCAGCAGACCGAACCAGCGGGCCGCCGTGGCCACGTCCTTGTCACCGCGACCCGAGAGGTTGACCAGGATCACCGGCTCGTCGGACCACTGCGCCGCCTGCGCGCCGAGCTGGATCGCACCCGCCAGCGCGTGTGCCGACTCGATCGCCGGGATGATCCCCTCGGTGCGGCAGAGCAGGCGGAACGCCTCCATCGCCTCGTCGTCGGAGACGGGCAGGTACGTCGCGCGGCCGATGTCGTGCAGCCACGAGTGCTCCGGTCCCACGCTCGGGTAGTCCAGGCCGGCCGAGACCGAGTGGCTCGGGATCGTCTGCCCGTCCTCGTCCTGCAGCAGGTAGGACCGTGCGCCGTGCAGCACACCGGGCGCCCCGCCCTGGAACCGCGCCGCGTGGTCACCGTGCCCGAGGCCGCGACCGCCCGCCTCGAACCCGAACAGGCGCACACCCTCGTCGTCGAGGAACGCGTTGAAGATGCCCATCGCGTTCGAACCGCCGCCGACGCACGCCGCCACCGCGTCGGGCAGCCGGCCGATCTCGGCGAGCAGCTGCGCGCGCGCCTCCTCGCCGATGACCTTGTGGAAGTCGCGCACCATCTCGGGGAACGGGTGCGGGCCGGTCACCGTGCCGAGCAGGTAGTGCGTGGTCTCGACGTTCGCGACCCAGTCACGCAGCGCCTCGTTGATCGCGTCCTTGAGCGTGCGCGTGCCGATCGTCACCGGCACGACCTGCGCGCCGAGCAGGCGCATCCGCGCGACGTTCAGGGCCTGGCGCTGCGTGTCCTCCTCGCCCATGTACACCGTGCACTCGAGCCCGAGCAGGGCGGCGGCGGTGGCCGTGGCCACGCCGTGCTGCCCGGCACCCGTCTCGGCGATGACACGCGTCTTGCCCAGGCGCTTGACGAGCAGCGCCTGGCCGAGAACGTTGTTGATCTTGTGCGAGCCGGTGTGGTTGAGGTCCTCACGCTTGAGGAAGACCCGGGTGCCGCCTCCCACGTGCCTGGCGAAGCGCGGCACCTCGGTCAGCGGGCTCGGCCGGCCCGTGTAGGTGCGGTGCAGCCGCGCGAGCTCCGCGCCGAACGCCGGGTCGGCCAGCGCCTTGTGGTAGGCGGTGTCGAGCTCGTCGAGCGCGGCGATCAGCGCCTCCGGCACGAACCTGCCGCCGAACTCACCCCAGTACGGCCCGACGTGCGTCGCGAGCGAGCCCAGGCGCGGCTCCTGACCCGGCACGAGCGGGCGGCCTGCGAAGTCCGCCGTCACTGGCGCACCGCACGCAGCGAGGGGTGGGCTCCGGCGGCGACGAGGTCCGCCACCGAACGGCGCGGCGCGTCGTCGGTGACGAGCGCCTCGCCCACGAGGACCGCGTCCGCACCGGCGCGGGCGTAGTCCATGACGTCGTGCGGCCCGCGCACGCCCGACTCGGCGATCTTGACGACGTCCGACGGGATCGAGGGGGCCACGCGTGCGAACGTCCCGCGGTCCACCTCGAGCGAGCGCAGGTCGCGCGCGTTCACACCGATGACCCGGGCGCCCGCGTCGACCGCGCGGGCCACCTCGTCCTCGTCGTGCACCTCGACGAGCGCCGTCATGCCGAGCGAGTGCACACGCTCGACGAGCGACTCGAGCACGGTCTGCTCGAGCGCCGCGACGATGAGCAGGCACAGATCAGCCCCGTGGGCGCGCGCCTCCCAGACCTGGTAGGGCGTGACGACGAAGTCCTTGCGCAGCACCGGGATGTCGACCCGCGCGCGCACGGCGTCGAGATCGGCGAGAGAGCCGTTGAACCGGCGCTCCTCCGTGAGGACCGAGATCGCGGCGGCACCGCCCTTCTCGTACTCGGCGGCCAGCGCGGCGGGGTCGGAGATCGCCGCGAGCTCGCCCTTCGACGGGCTCGAGCGCTTCACCTCGGCGATGACGGTGACCGCGTCCTCCACCCGCAGGCGAGCGATCGCGTCGATGGCGGACTCTCGCCGGGCCGCCATCTCCTTGACCTGCGCCAGCGGCGTGCGCGCCTCTCGGGCGGCCAGGTCCTCCCGGACCCCGGCGACGATCTCGTCGAGCACGCTCATGGCAGCCTCACCCCTCATCACGACCCCCGTGAACCTCGCGGCCGTGCAGCTCGCGAGGTTCGCTCCGGGCCATCGTAGAGGGGACGCGGGGTGTGCCCGACCACGGCCCGTCTGGTGGACCGCGTCGACGACCCCGCTGGGTCCGCCCGGTTCGTCCCGAGCCCGAGGGCGGTCGGGCGGCCGCTCGCGGGGCCGCCCCACCGCCTCAGGGAGCGAGCCAGGGGCCGAGGACCGGGATGTTGCGTGCGACCCAGTAGGCGACGACCAGCCCGAGGACGGTCCAGATGCACCACACCGGAAGGACGAGCCGCCGCGGACGTCCGGTCGCGGCGCGGCGCACCCACGCGACCCACCACGCGACGAGCACGGGCGCCACGAGCACGAGGGCGGGGTTCATCGACCACGCGCCCGCCAGGTCGAGGTGGGCGAGGTCGTGCAGTGCACGCAGCGAACCGCACCCCGGGCAGTAGAGACCGGTCAGGGCGAGGAACGGGCACGTCGGGTACCGCCCCGGCTCGTGCGGGTCCACCGTCGCGAGCACGACGAGGCCCGCCACCGCACCGGCGGCCACGGCTGCCGCGAGCCTGGTCCCCGTGCGGTCCGGGCGGCGGGTGCCCGGCGGCACCGAGGGACGCACGGCGGCACGCTCGGTGCCCGTGCGTCCCACGGCGCCGCTCGTCGTCACATCGTGCTCGAGTCGCGCAGCACCCCGGCCACCGCCAGGCCGCCGTAGACGAGCGCGGCCACGAGGCCGGCCACCGCGCTCCAGATCGCGAACTGCTTGGCCTTGCGCGACGCGTCGTACGCGCCCGTCGCGTCGCCGGCCAACCACTTGCTGTTCACCTGCGTCGCGAAGACGATCGAGACCACGCCGAGCGGCAGGCAGCACAGGATCGTCGTCACGATCGCCCACGCCAGGTAGTTGGGCGGCGGCGGAGCCCCGTAGCCACCCCCGCCGGCGGGCGGCGGAGCTGTCGGGTAGCCGGGCGCGGGCGTGCCGTACGGCGTGGGGTACGACGGCGTGGACCCGTAGGCCGGGGGCGTGCCGTACGGCGGCTGCTGACCCGGCTGCTGGCCGTCGTTCGGCTGCTCGCCGGACGGGTTGGTGGGGTCGTAGGGGTTCGACATGTGCGCTCCAGGTGTCGAGCGGGCAGGGGCGGTGGTGCTGCTCGACCGCGCATCGGCCGAGCCGTTCACAGGGCCGGGCGCCGACCGTCAAGGTGCACCGGGCGCCGTCCCGGCGCGACTCAGGGGCTCGTCCCCCAGAACGCGACGACCATGACGATCCAGACGAGCACCACGATGCCGGACAGGATCGTGCCGATCCACCCCGTGACGATGCCTCCGGTCGCGAGGCTCTCGTTGTTCGCCTCACCCGCCGCCGCGGCTCGCTTGGCGTTGTTCCCGACGATGATCGCCGCGATGCCCGAGAAGAACCCGCACAGGACGAGGCTCGCGATGCCGAGGACGAGTGACCAGACGGCGAGACTGTTCTTGGGCGGGGCCGGCGCGTACGCGTAGCCGCCCCCGGGGCCGTACGCGGGCGGCTGCCCGTACGCCGGGGCCTGACCGTACGCGGGCGCCTGCCCGTACGCCGGAGCCTGACCGTACGCGGGCGGCTGCCCGTACGCCGGAGCCTGGCCGTACGCCGGAGCCTGGCCGTACGCGGGCGGCTGGCCGTACGCGGGCGGCTGGCCGTACGCCGGAGCCTGCCCGTACGCGGGCGGCTGACCCTGGCCGGGAACCTGACCCGGCGTGGCAGGCGCGTCGGCCGGCGGCGGGGCGTAGGGCGACGACTCCCGGGCCGGCTGCTGGGGATCGCTGGGCTGGTCGGGCGTGCTCATCGGGGGCTCCGTTCATTCGTGCAGGTCGTCAGCACGTACTCTGCCAGCACGCCTGCCCTCAGCCGGGCGGAGCGCGCCGTCAGGGTGGCGACAGAACAGCCATGCCGGGCAGGTTGCGCAGCACGCCGAAGCCGAGCATCAGCGCGAGCAGGAGCCACGCGGACCAGGCGGGCAGCACGGGCGCGCCCCGCCCTCGGGCGACGCGGACGACCCACCAGACCCACAGCCCGATCAGCACCGGGACGAGCGTGACCCACAACGGGTTCATCGCCCACGCCGCGGCCAGGTCGCCGCCCGCCAGGTCGTGCGTCGCCCGCAGCCCGCCGCACGCCGGGCAGGACCACCCCGTCGCCGCGTAGAGCGGGCAGAACCCGTAGCTCCCCGCGCGATGCGGGTCCCGCACGGCGACGACCAGCGTGGCCGCTGCCACGACCCCGGCGGTGAGAGCCGGACCGCGCCACGCACGAAGCCCGGCGGCCGCGCGCGTCCAGCTCGGTCGCGTCGTCGTGTGGCCGACGCTCCGCCTCGCAAGCTCGCTGTCCGTCACAGCAGCCTCCCCGCGCTCAGAACCCGTTCGAGCTGAACGAGCTCACGACCCGGACGACGAACGCGAGCGCGGTCAGCCCGACGCCCACCCAGCCCAGCACGATGCCCGCCGTGGGCGACGGACCGCCCACCGCCAGCCCCTGGGCCGCCGCGGCGCGCGCGCGTCCGCCGAGCACGATCGCTGCGACGCCCGCTCCGACCGCCACGAACGGGCAGGCGCACGCCAGGACGACCCCGAGGATGCCGAGGACGAGTGCCCAGGTCGCCGACGAGCTCGCCGCGCCGGGCGAGCCGTGCGGACGTGGGGGCCCTCCGTAAGGCATGGGCGACCCGCCAGCAGGTGGGGTTCCGTACGCGGGCGCTCCGTAGGAGGGATACCCGCCCGGAGCCGCCTGTTCCGCTCCCCCGGGACCACCGCTCCACGCCGGTCCATACGCGGGAGGCGTGCCATGTACCGAAGTCGTGCCATATACCGGGGCCGCGCCGTATGCCGGCGGCGTGCCGTATGCCGGCGGCGTGCCGTACACGGGAGGCGTCCCGTCAGCGAGGGTGTCGGACGTGGCACCCGGATGGTCCGGGCCGACGGGTGGCTCGTCAGCGATCGGCTCGTCGGCGATCGGGCCGTCGGCGGAGGTCGCGATCACCGGATCACCGGCGACCGGTGCCGGCTCGGCGGCGCCGGCCGCGGGCGTCTCGGACGACGGCGTCGGCGGCGACGTCACGCCGAACACGGACGGGGGCTCGTACACCGGCCGCGCGGTGTACGTCGGCGGCGGCTGGTACGCGGGAGGAGCGACGTAGCCGCCGCTCGACGGCCCGGCCGCGCCCTCGGCAGGCTCCTGCGCGTCGCCCTGGCTGCCAGCGCCCTGTCTATCGACGCCCTGTCCATCGACGCCCTGTCCATCGGCGTCCTGTCCATCGGCGTCCTGTTCATCGACGCCCTGACGACCGACGCCCTGCTCGGCGCCTCCTGGGTCCGCGACGGGCTCCCCGGGGCCCGTCAGCCCGGGACCGGGCGAGGGAGCTCCCGGACGAGACGGTTCCAGCGGCGCCGAGGGCTCCTGCGGCTGGTCGGGGGTCGGCGGCTGCGCGGAAGTGCTCATCTGTCCTCTTCGTCGGGACCTGACGGGACGACACCGGCGCACCCGGGCCGGCACCAGGCTCTCAGCCGGTGCGGGGAGCCTCAGTGCCCGCCGCGGCCCTGCTTCGCGAGGGTGGCGGCGCCGCCCTGGCCGTAGCCGAGCACCTGAAGCACCTTGCCGATGACGACGCCCAGGACGCACACACCCAGCCCCGCCCAGAAGAGCCAGAGCTGAGCGATGACCAGCCCGACGGCAGCGATCACGGCGCCGGCCACGACGACCCACGTCGTCGTCCACGCCGCCACGGTGTGTCCGTGGTTCGTCGGCGGAGCGCTGGGCGGAAGGTGCACCGCCTCGGTCACGGTCGGATTCTGCGCGCGGTGCGCGAGCGTGTTGTCGGCCATGGTCGACCCTTCTCCAGTGGTTCTGCGCTCACCCTAGCGTGCAGGTCGGCGCGCGACGCGGAGCGTCCGCTGCGACGGTGGACACACGAGCGCAGACGCCCGTCGCCTCAGCGCGGGTCGCCGTCGAGCCCCTCGCTCGGGTCGTCCCCGCGGGTCAACGCGTCCCACTGGTCGCGGTCGTCGGGGTGGCCGGCCTCGCGGCGCGGGGCGGGTGCACGGCCCGGCGCCGCACCGGCGCCCGCGCGTCGGTCCGGGACGGTCTGCCGGTCGTGTCGTTCGGTGACCGCCCAGCCGCGCGACGAGCGTGCGAGCCGGACCGCCACTAGCACGTCGAGCACGCCCACGGCGAGGGCGACCCACGGCCACGGCGTGACCACGAGGTCGTCCGTCACGCGTTCGACCCCGATCCGGTCCGCGACCGTCGCGGCGGCCGCCGCCGCGGGGTCACGCAGCACGCCCACGGCGCCTGCGACGACGAGCACCCCCGCGAGGGCCACGGTCGCGACCACGACCCACCGGCCGATCCTGCCGACGAGCGCGACGGCCGCGGTCGCCGCGAGCAGCACGAGTGCGGCCGCGACGAGCGCGGAGGCCGCAGCGCCCCCCGTGACGCGGATGGTCTCGGGCACGCCGAGCACGGACTCGGTGGTCGCCGTGATCCAGGCCGGCACGGCGCACACCCCCGTCGCTGCGGCGGCCAGCGCCAGCATCGCGGCAGCCCGGCCGCGCCCGGACCGCGCCGGCTCACGAGAGGCCGCGCGGGCGGCCTCGTCGGGCGCGTCAGGAGGCGTCGAGACCATGAGGCTCACGCGTCGGCGCGGCGCAGCCGGGCGGCGACCTGGATCGCCCGGACCGCGGCCTGCGCCTTGTTGCGCGACTCGGCGTACTCGAGCTCGGGCACCGAGTCGGCGACGATCCCGCCGCCGGCCTGCACCGAGGCGCGCCCGTCGCGGATGAGAGCCGTGCGGATCGCGATGGCCATGTCCATGTTCCCGGCGAAGTCGAAGTAGCCGACCGTCCCGCCGTAGATGCCGCGCCGCGCGGGCTCGACCTCGTCGATCAGCGCGATCGCGCGCTGCTTCGGTGCACCCGACAAGGTCCCCGCCGGGAACGTCGCCGTCAGCGTCTGCAGCGCGGTGGCCCCCCGTCGCAGCCGGCCGACGACGGTCGAGGTGATGTGCATGATGTGGGAGAACCGGCGCACGGCCATGAACTCCACGACCTCGACGCTGGTGGGCTCGCACACCTTCACCAGGTCGTTGCGGGACAGGTCGACGAGCATGATGTGCTCGGCGCGCTCCTTGTCGTCGGCGAGCACCTCGTCGGCGAGAGCCCGGTCCTCCTCGGGCGTCGCGCCACGCGGCCGCGAACCCGCGATCGGGTACGTCGTGACGTGCCCCTCGTCGACCTTCACGAGCGTCTCGGGGCTCGACCCGACGACCGCGAAGTCCTTCCCGTCGGCGTCCTGCAGCTGCAGGTAGTACATGTACGGGCTCGGGTTGATCGTGCGCAGCACGCGGTAGACGTCCAAGGGCTCAGCCGGGCACTCCAGATCCAGGCGCTGGGACATCACCACCTGGAAGACCTCACCGTCCCGGATCGCGTCCTTGCCGAACCGGACCGTGTGGTCGTACTCCTCGCGCGTCGAGCGGAACCGCAGCTCGGGCTCCGGGACGTCCGCCAGCACCGCGACGCCCGACGGCGCGGGCTGCAGCAGCTGGGCCTGCATCGCGTCCAGCCTCGCGACCGCGTCGGCATGAGCCTCGTCGACGCGCTCGTCGGTGTCGTCGAAGTTGATGGCGTTGGCCACCAGCCAGACCGAGCCGTCCTGGTGATCGACGACGGCCAGGTCGGTCGCGAGCAGGAGCGTGAGCTCGGGCACGCCGAGCTCGTCGGGCGCCTTCTTCGGCAGCGTCGGCTACCAGTGGTGCACGATGTCCCAGCCCAGCGCACCCACCAGGCCACCCGTCAGCGGAGGCAGGCCGGGCAGCACCGGGGTGCGCAAGACGTCGAGCGTGTCGCCGAGCACGTCGAGCACGTCGCCGCTGGTGGGCACGCCCACGGGCACGTCGCCGGTCCACGCCGCCTCGCCGTCACGCACCGTGAGCGTCGCGCGCGAGCGCACCCCGACGAACGACCAGCGGGCCCACGTGCCGTCGGCCTCCGCGGACTCCAGGATGAACGTGCCGGGCCGCCCCCCACCGAGCGTGCGGTACAGGCCCACCGGCGTGACGTCGTCGGCCAGCAGGCGCCGCACGACCGGGACGACTCGGCGGTCGCGCGCGAGCTCCCGGAAGCCCTCGAGCGAGGGCCACGTCGCGCCCCAGGGGACCTGCGCGGCGTCGACCGTGGCGCTCATCGGGCCTCCCCCGGCTCAGCGACCGTCAGCGGCAGCGCGCCGCCCGCCTCGAAGCACGTCCGCGCGCCCGTGTGGCAGGCCGCACCGACCTGGTCGACCTCGACCAGGAGTGCGTCGCCGTCGCAGTCGATGCTCACGGACACGACGTGCTGCACGTGACCGGACGTGTCGCCCTTGCGCCAGTACTCCTGGCGCGAACGGGACCAGAACGTCACGCGACCGGTGGACAACGTGCGACGCAGCGCCTCGTCGTCCATCCAGCCGAGCATCAGCACCTCGCGCGTGTCGTGCTGCTGCACGACGGCGGCGACGAGACCGGCCTCGTCGCGCTTGAGGCGCGAGGCGACTGCGGGATCCAGGGTGGGCACCCGAGAATCCTGCCACGGCCGCCCGGCACGATCGCCGGGTGTCCGCGACCGCTCGCGCGCCCCGCTCAGCGGGTCTGCGTGACCCACGCGCCGTGCATCGTCGCGTACAGGCCGCCCGCGGCGACGAGCTCGTCGTGGTGCCCGTGCTCGACGACGCGGCCCGCGTCCACGACGACGACCGCGTCGGCGGCCTCGGCCGTCGAGAGCCGGTGCGCGATCGTGATCGTCGTGCGGCCCGCGGTCAGACGGGCCAGCGCGCGTGCGAGCCGGACCTCGGTCGCGGGGTCGACCGCGGACGTGGCCTCGTCGAGCAGCAGGAGATCGGCGTCGGCCAGGTACGCGCGCGCGAGCGCCACGAGCTGGCGCTCACCGGCCGACAGCGACTCCCCCCGCTGGCCGACGGGGGTGTCGAGCCCGGCGACGAGCTCGTCGACCCACGGTCCCAGGCCCAGCGCGTCGACGGCCTCACGGACGCGTGGGTCGTCGTGCGGCGGAGCCCAGCTCGGGTCGTCGTGACGGCGCAGGCCGTACGCGATGTTCTGACCCAGCGTGCCGTCGAACAGGAAGCCCTCCTGCGGCACCAGGACCACACGGCGACGCAGGTGGTCCTGCCGGATGTGGCGCAGGTCGACGCCGTCGAGCAGGACCCGCCCGTGCGAGGGGTCCACGAGCCGTGCCACGAGGCGCGCGATCGTCGTCTTGCCCGAGCCCGTCGCCCCGACCACGGCCACCGACGACCCCGCCGGGACGACGACGTCCACCTCGCGCAGCACGAGCGGACCGTCGGGGTAGGCGAAGCTCACGCCCCGGAGCTCGACTCGCGCGGGCGCCCGGTGGCTGACCACGCCGTCCTGGCCGGGGTCGGTCAGCTCCACGGGGGTCTCGAGCACGCCGAGCACGCGCCGCCAGCCTGCGACGGCGTTCTGCAGCTCGTTGAGGATCTCCGTGGCCATCTGCACCGGGCCGGTGAAGAGCTGCACGAGGAACAGGAACGCCAGCAGGCGGCCGACGGACAGGTCACCCGCCACGCCCAGGAGGGTCCCAGCGACGACGACGACGGCGAGCACGAGGTTCGCGGTGAGCACGCCGGAGGAGAAAACCGTCGCGACGAGGTTCTGCGCGCGGATCATCGCGCGGCGCGTCGCACCGATCGCGGCATCCGTCGCGCGCTGCGTGCGGTCGGCGACGCCGTACGCCCGGATCGTCTCGGCACCGACGACGGACTCCGAGACCGCCCCGAGCATCGCGCCGTAGCGCTCACGGACGGTCGAGTACCGCACGTTCACCCGCTTCTGCAGCGGGTGCAGCGCGATGACGAGCGGGACGAAGCCCAACCAGACCAGCAGCGTCAGCTGCCACGAGTAGACGGCCATCAGCACGGTCGCGACGGCGATCTGCAGCACCGAGACCAGGAGCATGATCCCGCCCCACTGCACGAACAGCGAGATCGTGTCGACGTCCGACGTGACGCGTGAGACGAGGCTGCCGCGCCGTTCGGTGCCGCGCGTCAGGACCGACAGGTCGTGCACGTGGCGGAACGCCCGCGTGCGCAGCTGCAGCAGCCCTGCCTCGCTGGACCGGAACAGCCGGATGTTGACGGCCGCGGAGCACCACGCGCCGAGCACGAGCCCGACCGCGGCGATCCCCGCGAGGACGGCCACACGCCCGACGTCCGGGCCGCCCTCGGCAAGGATCCCCGTGTCAACCGTCTGCTGCACCGCGACGGGCACCAGCACGCGCCCGAGCGCCGCGAGCGTCGCGAGCACGACCGTGAGTGCCAGGCCCTGGACGAGCAGGGGCGAGACGTCGATGCCGCGGCGCAGCGTCGCGAGCACGCCGAGCGTGCTCGCCGACGCCATCGTGTGCCCGGACGGCGTGCTCCGCGACCGGCCGTCCGGCTGCGGCGAGTCCCCGGCAGCCCCGTCCTCGCCCGCCGCGCGCTCCTGCGCGGGCGCCTCGGTCGGTGCCGCGGAGTCCTTGCCTGCGCGCGTCATCGTGCTGCCGCCGTCTCGTCGCTCGTGTCGTCCAGGAGGTCGTCGTCGTCCCAGGAGCGGCCCGCCCGCCGCTCGCTCTCGCGCTCGTACGCGGTCGCGAGGTCCCGGTACCCCGGGTCGCGCGCCAGGAGCTCGGCGTGCGTGCCCCGGTCGACCACGCGTCCGCCGTCGAGGTGCACCACCTCGTCGGCGAGCAGGACCGACGACATCCGGTAGGCCACCAGCAGCACGGTCGGCCCGCGGCCGTCACCCGGACCGCGCAGGCCACGCAGGATCTCCTGCTCGACGCGTGGGTCCACGGCGGACGTCGCGTCGTCGAGGACCAGGACGCGAGGGCGGCGCACCAGGGCGCGCGCGAGGGCCAGGCGCTGGCGCTGGCCACCGGACAGGTTCGCGCCGCGCTCCCCGAGGTGCGCGTCGAGGCCACCCGGCAGAGAACGGACCACGTCGTCGACGCGGGCGACGCGCAACGCGTGCCACACCTCGTCGTCGGAGGGGCACCCCGGCTCGTCGGGGTCCGCGAGCGTCACGTTGCCGCGCACCGTGTCCTCGAACACGAACGCGTGCTGGGCCACGAGCGCGACGTGCTGCGCACGGTCGCGCGGGTCGAGGTCACGCAGGTCGATGCCGTCGACGAGGACCGCCCCGTGGTCCGGGTCCGCGAGCCGCGGCACCAGCGTGACGAGGCTCGTCTTGCCGGAACCCGTCGGACCGACGATCGCCACCACGCGGCCGGCGGCGATCTCGAGGTCGACGTCCTCGACGAGCGTCAGCTGCCCCTGCGGCGTGTCGACCGCGCGGGTGACGTGCTCGAACCTGACCTGCGCGCCCTCGCTCCGGGGATCCCACCGGACCGAGCCGGACGGGAGGGCGCCCTCGGCGTCGACCACCCGCGCGATGCGGTCGTAGCCGACCAGTGCGCGCGGGATCTCCCCGAGCACCCACCCGAAGGCCCGCACGGGCACGGCCATGAGCGTGAGCAGGTAGGCGGCGGCGACCACGTCGCCCGTCTCGATGCTGCCCGTCGACACGCGCCACGTCCCGACCACCAGAACCGCCAGCGTGCCCACGCCCGGCAGCAGGTCGATCACGGGGTCGAAGAAGGCCCGCACCACGCCGACGCGGACGTTGGCGTCCGCCAGCTCGCGGGCACGCTGCTCGAACCGAGCCTCCTCGCGCGCCTGCGTGCCGAGCGAGGTCACGAGCAGGGCCGCCTCGAAGCTCTCGTGCGCGACGTCGGCCACCTCGGCCCGCAGCTGCTGCGCGTGGGTGATGGCGGCCGACATGCGCTTCTGGAACCACGCGTTGGCGACGATCGCGAGCGGCACGACGAGGAGCGCGGCGAGCGCCAGCCAGACGTCCGAGCGCACGAGGGCGACGGTGGCGACCACGAGCATGACCACGACACCGAGGGCGAACGGCAGGGGGTTGAACACCGAGGTGGACGCCTCGACGTCCGCGCCGGCGTTGGACAGCAGCTGGCCCGTGGGGTGCCGACGGTGCCAGGCCATGGGCAGGCGCAGGTACTGGCGCGTGACCTTGAGCCGGTGGTCCTCCTGCACGAGCGCGTAGCCCATCCCGGCGAACACCCGGCGTCCCGCGACGCTGACGGCCAGGGTCACCGCGACGATCGCGACGACGGCCCCGGCCCACCAGATGCGGCCGCGCGCCACCTCGTCCCCCGAGAGCGCCGGGACGACGACGGCGTCCGTCGCCCAGCCGAGCGCGCGGCTGACCGCGACGGTCGCTGCACCGAACACCGCCGAGGCGCCCACCGCACCGACGTACGTCCAGGGGTGAGCCCGCATGCCCCGCCAGATGAGGGTCGTCGCTCGCCGTGGCGCCGACCCCGTCAGCCGCATCGGTGCCGCTCGCCGCGCACCGTCCGTCGTGCCCGTCGGCTGCGACGACGACCGCGACGAGGGCATGACGAGGGACCTTCCGGCAGGGGGCGGGGGCAGGCCTCATCGTCTCACGCGCCGCCGACACCTCCCGCGCGCCACCCGACCCCGGTGGGCCTCCCGGCCGGCCCGTCGGCCGTTCCGCCTGCCACACCCCGCAGCCGAGCCGGACCGGTGCGACCATGACGTGCATGACCTCCACGACCTGGCACGAGACGCTGCGCGCCGACCTCGCCGAGGCGCTCCGGGCGGTGGACCCGCAGGCCCCCACGCTCTGCGAGGGGTGGCAGGCACGCCACCTCGCCGCGCACGTCGTGCTGCGCGAGAGCTCGGCGCGGGTCGGCGCAGGGCTGCTGGTGCCGCCTCTGGCCGGCGTCGCCGAGCGTGCGATCGACGAGCTGGCGGGAACGGCGACGACGCCGCAGGGCTACGCCGAGCTCGTCGCCCGCGTCGCCGCCGGCCCCCCGCGCTGGCACCCGCTGGCGCTCGCGGGTGACGCCGCCAACCTCGTGGAGCTGTACGTCCACGGCGAGGACGTGCGTCGCGGGTCCGGCTCCGTGCCGCCCCGGGCCGTCGAGCCCGAGCTGGCCGACACGCTGTGGCGTGACGTCCGGCGATTCGCCCGGGCACGCACGCTGCGCGTGCCGGTCGGGCTCGTGCTGGTCCGCGACGACGGGCGACGCACGCGGGTCCGCGGCCCGAAGGGCGAGCGCGGCACGGTCGTCGTCCGCGGCGGCGCCGGCGAGCTCCTGCTGTGGCTCATGGGGCGCGGGGCTGCGACCTCGGTGGTCGCGCAGGGCTCGGCACCCGACGTCGCGCTCCTGGGCGCCAGGCTCCCCCTGCCCTGACGGGTCCCGCCGCACGCGGGCACTCGTCAGCGGACGGTCACGCCCGCCTGCCGTAGCGCCGCCTTCACCTCGCCGATCGTCAGGGTGCCGAAGTGGAACACGCTCGCGGCCAGCACGGCGTCCGCACCCGCGCGCGCTGCCTCGACGAAGTGCTCCGGCGTGCCCGCACCGCCGCTGGCGATCAGCGGGACCGAGACGTGTGCGCGCACGTCGCGCAGCATCGCGAGGTCGAAGCCCGCCGTCGTGCCGTCAGCGTCCATCGAGTTCAGCAGCACCTCACCCGCGCCCAGCTCGACGGCGCGCGCGGCCCACTGCACGGCGTCGATGCCGGTACCGCGCCGCCCGCCGTGCGTCGTCACCTCGTACCCCGACTCCGTGCGCACGTCGCCGGTGACGCGGCGCGCGTCCACCGACAGCACGAGCACCTGCGAGCCGAACCGGTCGGCGATCTCGGCGATCAGCTCGGGTCGGGCGATCGCCGCGGTGTTCACGCCGACCTTGTCGGCCCCCGCACGCAGCAGCCGGTCGACGTCGTCCGCCGAGCGGACGCCGCCACCGACGGTGAGCGGGACGAACACCTCCTCGGCGGTACGGCGCACGACGTCGTAGGTCGTCTCCCGGTTGCCCGACGATGCCGAGACGTCGAGGAAGGTGAGCTCGTCGGCTCCCTCGAGGTCGTACCGGCGCGCGAGCTCGACCGGATCGCCCGCGTCACGCAGGTTCTCGAAGTTCACGCCCTTGACGACGCGTCCGGCGTCGACGTCCAGGCAGGGGATCACGCGCAGGGCGAGGCTCACGGGGTCTCTCCGGGGGTTCGGGCGTTGAGGATGTCGACGACGAACACGACGGTCTGGCCCGCCAGCTCCTCGCTCTGCGTGACGCCGAGCGCGTAGGACGGCGGGACCACGAGCATGACGCGGCTGCCGACCGGCTGGTCGACGAGGCCCTCCTGCCACGCGGGCACGTCCTGCAGCGAGAAGGACAGCGGCAGGCCCGAGGTCCACGTGGTGTCGAACTGCTCGCCCCCGGTCCACGCCCAGCCCGACATCTGCACCGTCACCGTGTCGGTGGCGACCACCTGGCGACCCGTGCCGCGCAGCAGCGGCTGCACGCGCAGCGAGGTCGGCGGGTCGGCCTCGAGCGGCGTGAGCTGGGGCGAGCCGTCGTCCGCCTCGGTGACGGTCGGGAACCCCTCGCCGGGCGTCACGGGCGTCCCCTGGGCGCGGGTCGGCAGCACGTCGATCACCGTCGCCGTCGGGTACGGGTCTCCGTCCTCCGAGGACGGCACGACCTGCAGCAGCCGGGCACCGACGCGTTGGCCGCTCAGCGTCCGGTACAGGTCCGCACCCAGGTCGGCCCGGGTGAGCAGCTGCGCCGTGGGGTTGCTCGAGTAGCTGTCCCGCACCAGGCTCGCGTCGTCCGCGTTCTCGAGCCAGTAGTCGAGCAGGACGGGGGCGCCGTCCTGCAGCTGCGGTCCGGTGCCGGCCCAGATCGTCTCGCGGTAGTCGTCCTCGACCTGCAGCGGGGCGACGTAGACGAGGGTGGGCGCCGCACCGGCGTCGCCCGTGACCGTGATCTCCACGGGGACCTGCGCCGGGTCGGAGCACCCGACCAGCGCCAGGAGCCCCACGAGCATCGCAGCGACCCCGCCCTGCGCCCGCCGCACTCCTCGCACCCCGGATCCCTCGCTCGTCGTCCTGCCGTCGTCACGGTCCGGGTCCCTCCCGGCGGACCGACACTCTACGTGCCGCCGCTGGTGGCCGGGCGCGGACGAGGTCACATGGACTCGATGAGGCGCTCCACACGGTCGTCGACGCTACGGAACGGGTCCTTGCACAGGACGGTGCGCTGCGCCTGGTCGTTGAGCTTGAGGTGCACCCAGTCGACCGTGTAGTCGCGCCGGGCCTCCTGGGCGGCGCGCACGAAGTCGCCCCGCAGCTTGGCCCGCGTGGTCTGCGGCGGCACCGCGGTCGCCTCGAACACCTCGACGTCCGTGGTGAGGCGCTCGACGAGCCCCTTGGCGGCGAGCAGGTTGTACAGGCCCTCCGTGCGCGAGATGTCGTGGTAGGCCAGGTCGAGGCGCTGCACACGCACGTCCGACAGCGGCAGGTCGTGCTTGGCGCGGTACCGCTCGATCAGCCGGTACTTGATGACCCAGTCGAGCTCACGCTCGACGAGAGTCAGGTCGCCGGTGCGCAGCGCGTGCAGCCCGCGCTCCCACAGCTCGAGCACCTGCTTGTCGAGCGGCGAGCCTCCGCCGTGCTGCGCGACGAACTCGGCGGCGCGCGCCAGGTACTCCTCCTGGAGGTCGACCGCCGTGGCCGTGCGACCGTTCGCGAGGGTGATGGGCGCCATGCCCGTCATGTCGTGGCTGATGTCACGGATCGCGCGGATCGGGTTCTCGAGCGACAGGTCCCGCATCGGGATCCCTGCCTCGACGAGACGCAGCAGCAGGTCCGTCGCGCCGACCTTGAGCATCGTCGTCGTCTCGGACATCGACGAGTCGCCGACGATCACGTGCAGGCGGCGGAAGTACTCGGCGTCGGCGTGCGGCTCGTCGCGCGTGTTGATGATCGGGCGCGACCTCGTCGTCGCGCTGGAGACCGCCTCCCAGATGTGGTCGGCGCGCTGCGACAGGCAGTAGACGGCGCCCCGCGGGGTCGTGAGCACCTTGCCCGCGCCGGTGAGGACCTGCCGCGTGATGAGGAACGGCACCAGCACGTCCGACAGGCGCCCGAAGTCCCCCTGCCGGCGCACCAGGTAGTTCTCGTGACACCCGTAGGAGTTGCCGGCCGAGTCGGTGTTGTTCTTGAACAGGTGGATCGTGCCGGGCAGGCCCTCGTGCTCGAGTCGCTGCTGGGCGTCCGCGACGAGGCCCTCGAGGATCCGCTCCCCCGCGCGGTCGTGCGTCACGAGCTGGCGCACGTCGTCGCACTCCGCCGTCGCGTACTCGGGGTGCGAGCCCACGTCGAGGTACAGACGCGAGCCGTTGCGCAGGAACACGTTCGAGGAGCGACCCCACGCGACGACCTTGCGGAACAGGTACCGCGCCACCTCGTCGGCCGACAGCCCGCGCCCATCGGTCGCTGCGCACGTGACGCCGTACTCGGTCTCCAGACCGAAGATCCGCTTGTCCATCAGCCCTCCAGCAGGTCCTCCAGCAGCGGCCCCGCCAGACGGCGGAACGCGCGGCGCGGACGGGTCCGGTCCAGCAC